>JANYCC010000022.1 GCA_025360495.1 Verrucomicrobiota bacterium
CAGGAGCTTTGTCTAACTCGCTTTTGAAAGCTCGATCCAACTCATTCACATCGGCAGTTCTCACGGCTTCGTCAAAGGAGGTGTTTTTAGATTCGCTTTGAACTGAGATATTTTCGCCAGCGTCACTGGAACTCCCAGCCCCGGCCCGGTTCGTTGGAAATCCAGGAACGCCCGTTGCCCACGCGGCCGTCATTGATGTGTTCGAGCTTGTGGATCTCATATCCGGGCAGAGTGCCGGAAGCAGTGGCCCGGGTGCCGCGGGAGGCCAGCGCGACGTTGGTGACAGCCGACCAGACTTCCAATTCGTCAAGGCACGGTTCGCCGCCGGTGGTCGCCCCGATGGTGAACCGCACGTATCGGGCCTCCACGGGCGCGATCGACTCGACGTTCTCGCGGGGGTCGACCTCGGGACGCGGCGATGCCGGGGTTGGGGTCGCGGCGGGCGGGGCGACAAAGCGGGCCAGTTGATCCTCATGCCGCCGGATGGCCTCGTCGAGCGCACGGATTCTCGCCTGCTGGTCCGATGGCAGGGGCAACGCGCGCTCGCCGTGTCGCACGCCGGCGAACACGGCGGTCATCGAATAATATTCGGTGTGGGAAATTGGGTCGAACTTATGGGAATGGCAGCGGGCGCATCCGAGGGTCAGGCCGAGGAAGGCGGTGCCCGTGGTGCCCACCATGTCGTCCAGTTCGTCGGCACGCTGTTGGGCCGTCAACACCGGGTCGGGACTGCCCACGATGTCCACCGGACCCCCGACCAGGAAACCGGTGGCGACATCCTCGCCCAGGGCGTCGCCGGCGATCTGCTCACGGACGAACCGGTCATAAGGTTTGTCGTCATTGAAGGCGGCGATGACATAATCCCGGAACCGCCAGGCATTGGGACGTTCCCGGTTGGTTTCAAAACCGTTGCTCTCGGCGAACCGGATCACGTCCAACCAATGGCGGGCCCAGCGTTCGCCGTAGCGCGGGTCATCCAGGACGCGGTCCACGAGCCGCTCAAACGCCCCGGGCCTCCGGTCGGCGACAAACGCGGACACCTCCTCCGGGGTCGGCGGCATCCCGAGCAGGACCAGGTGGAGCCGTCGGATCAGGGTCACGCGATCCGCCTCGGGGGACGGCGTCAGGTTCTGTTCGGCCAGCTTGGCGGCGACGAAGGAATCGATGGGATTGAGGATCCGCGTCATGGAATTGGGGCGCGGGGGAAGGGCGGGGCGTTTCACCGGTTGAAAGGACCAGTGTGACGCGATGGGGTCGTCCTTGCCGCCCTGGCTGCCGGAATCCATGGGACGGGAAGCCGCCGGCGAAGCGATCGCGGGATCGCCCGCAAGGCCGGTGGACATCGCGGCGAAGCCGGCCCAGAAGGCCAGAAGCGTGGCAAAGACCGGCGGCGACGGCATGGGGTGAGTGTACCGATGCGGCGGGATGAGTCGAACCCTCAATCCGCCCGTTCCGAGGCATGATCGGACATGAAGACCATGTCGCGATTGCCGGGGGAGGGGACGACGAGCGTCATCGATTTCAACAGGACCGGTTTGACGGTGCGCGGATCGAGCCAATTGTGCACCTCGGCATGGCCGTCGCCGAAGCTCATGCCGCCGGCCCGATTATGGCTGCTCGCGGGATAATCGATGATGTAGATCGCGGCGGACGGAGCGCCGTCATTCATCGACACCGCGAAATCGCCAAAGTTCAGGCTGTCGGGATGCTCGTCGATGAAGACATAGGCTTGGGACGGTCCCATGTGGGCGAGGTCCGTCAGCTTGCGGAACACGGTGTATTTCTTTTTCGTGATGAAACCGAGCCAGTCGTCGCGGGAATTCATCGCCTGGCTGAGGGAGATGCTCCGCACGCGCGGGAAATGCTTTCCGCCACTGACCACGTAGCTCGGGTCGGCCGGACACTTATAGATCCCCACGGCCTGCGTGTAGGGCGCAAGCTTGGCATAATTGGGATCCCGCAGGTTCGCCAGATTGGTGTTGTGCGGGTTCGCGCCGTTATAGTCGAGAATTCCCCGGACCCAGCCCGAGCCATCGGGGGTCAGGTCGTTCCACACGAGGTTTTCGTTGTGGTCGCCCGCGTACAGGGTCCACGCGAGGGTCAGCTGCCGCTGGTTGTTCAGGCACGCGATGCCCTGCGCCTTGGTCTTCGCCTTGCCCAGGGCGGGCAACAGCATCCCCGCCAGGATGGCGATGATGGCGACCACCACCAACAGTTCAATCAGGGTGAATGCCCGCGTGGGCGACCGGCGCATTCGGACGGGATAGCCCCGTCGATAGGTCATTCCCATCCCCTGTTGGGGGGGCTTCCTGCCGTGCGCTCCTACGGGGCATCGGTCGCTCATTCCCCGCGGGAAAGCGCATCGGCGCCACCCGGTTGATGCAGTCGGGTTTTGATCCGTTGCCGCTGCGCCTCGGAGCCGATGAACAGATTGTCGGGGAACCGCCGGTGTTTCCGGATCCCGTCGAGTATTTCCTCACCCCTATAGGAATTGACCGACCAACCCGCGAGGTATTGGAGGCGCAGGTTCCGGTCGGTGTTGATCTGGGCACCCGCCGTCCATACGGCCAGGTCGCGGGCCTGTCCGGCATAGGTGCCCAGCAGGTCCGCCAACGTCGGGATCCCGGCCTCCGCAAGGGATTGCCGGACGCCCGCATGGTCCGGGTGATCGAGCCGGGCCTGCATCTGGTCGAGGTCGATGCGGGTGGGTTCGGCCTGGCCGAGCAACACGGCGTCATAGCCGCTGCCGTTGTCATCATTGCTCCAGATCAGCCCGTGGGGGAACACTTGGAAGAAGGTGGCCACGACGCTTTTCACCGTCTCCGGATCGCTTTCATAGAGCGGGATCCAGAGGCTCATCACCCCACCCGGTTTCAGGTGCTGCCGGCACATCTCATAGTATTCCACCGTGTTCAATGCCGCGCATCCCTTGACCCATGGATCGATCGGGTCCGAGGTGATGACATCAAATTTCTCCCGGGTCGTGCGGATGAAATGGCGGCCGTCGTCACTCACGATCCGGGTGCGCGGATCAGCGACCACGTTGTGATTCTCCTGGGCGAACAGGGGTGCCACCACCTTGGGCACCAGCGGTTCGATGTCGCAGATGACGATCTGTTTGGTCTCGGGATGGACGACGAACGAACCGGCGGTCACCCCCGCACCACAGGCGACCACGAGCACATCTTCCGGCTTCTCGTGGATCAGGGCCGAGAGATGGCCGAGCATCCGCTGGAGCCGCATGTCGCGCGGTTCACTTGAGGCCTGCACCTTGCCGGCGGAATGGAAATTCCGGACACCGGAGGTCCATTTGGTCACCGCAATCGTCCCGTTCAGGCCCTCGCCCACGTAGGTGCAATAGATGTCGGGTTGGGAGCCATCGAGCGGCACCCCGGCCTCAGCGACGATCCCGGGGGCCAACCGTGTCCCATAAGTCGCCATATAACGTCCATAGGCGACCAGTCCCCAGGGCGCGGGCGAAAGGGTCCCGATCAATCCGGCAGCGGCCGCGATCGTGACGGCGACCAGGCAACCACGGCCCAAGTTCCACGGTGACTTCGTCCGGGGGGACGGGACGGTGGGCGCTGCGTCCGGTGAGGAATCGGGGGTGGAGAAGCCCGGGCCGAACAGGAGCAGTGCGGCCACGGCGGAGATCCCGATGAGGACCTGTTGGGCGACGGCGGTTCCGAACGACGGCACGAGGACCAGGCTGAACGCGAGCGCGCCGGCGATGGCCCCGACGGTGTTCGCCGCATAAAGTCCCCCCACCATCCGGCCGGGATCCTGTCCGGGGTTCCGAGGGGCAATGGCGGCGAGGGCCAGGGGGAAGCTCGCGCCCCAGAGGATTGCCGCCGGCAGCACCGCCCACAGCCCTCGGGCGAGATCGAGTTGGAACGTGAACCACGGGCTCAACGCAAGCGAAGGGTTCACCGGCCAGTGAGGCAGTGAATGGGCGATCATGGCCGCGGTCCACGCGATCGCCCCGACCAAGGACAACTGGCATAAACCCAGTGCCAGCCGGGGCCGGATCAGGGTTCGCGCCAGCATGGATCCGCCCGCGCTCCCGATTCCAATCCCGATCAGGAACACGGCCAGGATGATGGAAAAAGTATAAACCGTCCCGCCCATCAGCAGGGAGAGCAGGCGGGTCCACACGACTTCCGCGCCCAAGGCCGCCGCACCGGAGAGGGCCAGGCTGACGTGGACGAGCCAGGGTCGCGGGCCCGGGGACGGCGTCTCCGGCGTTGCGGGAACGGGGAGGGCGGTGGAATCAGCCGGGACATTGGCCCCGGGCAACGGCACCTTTTCGCGATCTGTTTGCCGGGCCAGGACGAGCGCAATCACGGCGACGACGACATTGACGGAGGCGGCGGCGTACGTGGCGGTCGGCAGGTCGTGGACACGCAGCAGATAGAATCCGGCGAGCAGACAGCCGAAGACGGCGCCGACGGTGTTGCCGGCATAAAAGAGCCCGAGCCAGGAGATGCCGGCCCGCGTGGTTTCGATCCAACGGGAGACGGCGGGGAGGGTGGCACCCATGAGCACGGTGGGTGGCAACAGGCAGAGGGCCGTGACCGATCCACGAAGCAGGGCCCCCGAAACGCCCCGGCCGCCTTGGGCCGTATAGAATTGGGCGAGCCAGGGCAGGGCGAAGGGGATCGCCACGCCGGACAGTGCGATGCCGATCTCGAGCCAGGCATAAACCCGCAGGGGATGATGCCGGCGGGAAATGAGGCGCGGCAACAACAGGCTGCCCAGGCACATTCCCCCCATGAAGATACCGAGCAATAACCCCAGCGAAACATTGGTCAGCCCGATGACCAGTTGGAGTAACTGGAACCAGACGACCTCATAGATCAACGCCGCACATCCACTGCCGAGGAAGAGGACGAACAGGCAGGGAAGTTGCCGCGGTCGGACCGGGCTTCCGGAGGGAAAGTTCACTGTGAACTTCTACCGCATTCTTTGCGGTCCGGGCGATCTTTGCGGGAAATCCCCCCCGGACGGATACGGCTCAGCCGAACTTGGATTTTGCGTTCTCGTAGGCCTTTTCAAGGTCGCCCAAGGCCGAGTCGAATCCCACCTTGAGTTCTTTCCACGCCTCCGCGCTCGATTTCCTCAGGCCTTCAAATTTTTCGCTGAGTCGGACCCGCTGCTCCCGCAGGGTGGCCAGTGCCTGATCCGCCTGGACCTTGGCATCGTCCTTATAGGCCTCGGATTTCCTCGCCAACTCATCGATCTTCGCATCGAGCTCCTTCACTTTTTGCTCGGTGGCACGGATGAATTCGGACTTCTCTCCCGCCGCCGGCGGGGTCGGTTCGGCCCCGGCCAGCGTGCCGGTCGGGGCTGGCGTCGCGGGCGGATGGCCGACCATCGGCACGTTGTTGTTCGGCCGGCAGGCGGTGAGCAGGAGGGCCACCACCAGGGCGGCGACCGGGTTGCCGATGGGATTCAGGTTTCTGGTTTTCATATCTTGTTCCCTTCCGCCGGGGGGAATGGGGCGCATCCGGTCCCCGTGAACCGGAACCCGACCGCACCCCGTTGTCCGCGGCGCGGTCATTCCGACGGCGATCCGTGTCCGAACCGACCTTTCGAAGGTCTGTTTTTCTTCCGAGCATATCGAAAGCCAAAGGGCCGGCCCCCCGGTCGCAACCCGGTTGAGGGTCGGGGCTGATCCCCACGGACGGATCCGGGTCATTCCGCGACGTAAGGTGGGTGCATTTTGCAACGTGGGAGGGAGGGTTTTCTTACCCGGCCTTGGGATATGCGCCCGGGTGCCGTAATGCTCTTTGATTTGCGCGGGCGGATGGCCCAGACTCGGTCCCAATGGAATCACGCAAACTGGCGCAGAGATGCCGGGAACTGGCCGAAAACCGCAAGGCGGAGAACGTGGTGGTCCTCGACGTCAGCAAATTGTCGAGCATCACCGATTACTTTGTCGTCGCCACCGGCACCAGCGAACCCCACCTCCGGGCGGTGGAGGATGAGATCACGAGCAAACTGCGGAAAGAGGACGGGATCGCCCCCAGTTCGGTGGACGGAACGCCGCAGGGAAGCTGGCTGGTGCTCGATTTCTTTGATGTCATCGTGCATGTGATGCGGGCCGAAGTGCGGGAAAAATATGATCTCGAGGGCCTGTGGGGGGATGCGGCGCGGGTGCGGGGCGTGCGACGGAAAGCCAAGGCGGGTGCCGGGGTGGCCGGTGCGGGCGCGGGTGCGGACGAGGACGCCTCCTGACGGGGTTGCCCCGTGAGGGCCGGGAAGAGCCCCGATGGGCCGGGAAAAGGAAGCAACAGGGAGGGAAGGCGTTGAACGATGTCGGGCAGGTGGGTGAGCGCCGGGGACGGGATCGGGATCAGTCGAGATTGGAAGGGGGGCGGGGGCGGGATTGGTCGGCGGCGATGATGGCTTCCAATGCCTGACGCAATTCGACGAGACCCGCCGCGGGCACGATCACCGCGTCGCGCCGGCCGCCGACATCCTCGACGATGCGCAGGAAGCGACCGCGCGGGTTTTCCTTGAGGGAAAGCGTGATGACTTTCCGCTCGACCCGCAGGCTGACGCTCAGCAGCGAATCGTCGGGAAGGACAGTGTTAGTTGTTCCCAAAGTTAGGGCTTTCCATGCGGGCAGTCGCCTTCGGGTGTTCCAAAGCGCTGGCCGGCCAATTCAATCAGCGGGTCCCCGAGTCAGTCCCTTCCCGACGGTTGGTTCCTTTCCGGCAGAGGAACTTGTGCCGGATTCTGCTCCAAGCTCCACCAACACGCAAGAACGCCGACAAGAATGAGCATATTTCCGATCATCGACATCCCATGCCACCGCCCGAAGGCCGTGCCGGCCTCCTGGCGGGCCGATTCGGAAAGCTCCGGCCGATTCTTCTGCACAGAGAGGGCCACCATCCGCGGGTGAAGCCAGAAAAGGGCGGCCAGGCTCAGCCCCAACAACGCCGGAAGGAGTCGGCGGACGAGGGGGTTCACCGTCGGACCCCGGAGGCCGGCCAGCAGGTGGAGCAGGCAGGCCAGCCCGGCCAGGACCCCCTGCCATCGGAACAGTCGCAACAGGATGCCCTGCGCGATCTGTCCCGGCACGCCCGTCGGGAGAAACTCCCGCACCGCTGGTGAAAACACGTGGGGAATCGCGACAAAACTCACGCCGATGCCCATCCCCAACCAGAGGGAGAACACCAACAGCGATAACTTCCTCAACATGATGTTACCGTGCGCAGGATGAAGGATCCTGGCAAGTTCCGGCCCCGGTCAATGCCGCCGGAACCCATCCCGTTCCCGCCGATTGTGATGTTTCAGGTCGACGGCGAAATCCCCGAGCGCACCCCGGACTTGGGCGATGAACATCTCACAACTCTGCACCAACCCTCCCACGCCGCTCACCATGTCCCGTTCGGCGAAGTCGTTGGTAACCACCCACACCTCGCCATAGGGCTGGAACCGATAGGCCACCCGCTCGATGAGATCGTCGGCCGTCTGGCCCGGACGCGAATACAGGATCTCCACCTTGCGCGAGGACACCGGCTTGGGGGTGCCGTCGGGGGCCCCCTGGCCGTCAAAGAAGATCGAGAGCGGCACTCCCGCCGCATCCTGGTATTGGGTCAGGACGGCGATCAGGGCGTCGCGGGCCGCGGCGGAATGCCGGGGTTGGCGGGGTGCCAACTCCGGCCAGGCATGGAGCAGGCTGTAGCCATCGATGAGGATGCGGACCAGCGGCACGGTCTCAGTATGCCGCCGCTCCCGGGGATTGGCGATCGCGGTGTGAAAGGGGTCAATTTCGGTTGCCCACGCAGTCAACCAAAGGGGGGGCACCACGGATGACACGGATGACACGGATAAGGGATCGCCCTGGGGCCCGTTCTGAAATATCCGTGTGATCCGTGTCATCCGTGGTTTGTCTCCTTCTCGACTGTCGCTGTGGTGCTCACTCGAAATTGTCGTGGTCCGGCCGTTTTCGGGCTGCACGCATCCGCCCCTTGCGGTAGGATTCCGCCGTTCGACATGAATTCGTCGCCCCCCAAGGATCCCGGCCGGCCCACGCCCGAGCGGCAGGCGGCCTTGCTGACGTTGCTGGCGGACGATGACCCCGTCGTTTCGGAGGGCATCCGGGAACGGTTGATGTCGGGCGGGGCGGCGGCGCAGGAATGGTTGGAGGGACACCGCTTGCACGCGGATCCGGTGGCGCGCCGGAGGGTGCTGGAGATTCTGGAACGGTTCGAAGCGGTCGGGGCGGATGCCGAATTCCTCAGCTTCATCACCAGTCATGGGGAGAACTTCGACCTGGAGGATGCCGTCTGGCGCCTGGTGCGGACGCGCCATCCGGAGGCGCCGATCGCCGGTTATGCCGCCCAATTGGATGAGTGGGCGGGGCGGTTGAAGGAGCAGTTCTCGCGGGTCTCGAATGGCGCGGAAATGTTGGGCCAGATCAACCAACTGCTGTTCGTCGAGTTGGGTTTCCGCGGCAACGAGGAACACGATTATGACCCCGCCAACAGCTATCTGGACGTGGTGATGGACCGGCGCGTCGGCATCCCGATTTCGCTCTGCGCGGTGTATCTGTTCATTTGCCGACGGCTCAGCCTGCCGGTCACCGGGATCGGGATGCCGGGCCATTTCCTGTGCCGGTACCAGACTCCGCGCGAGGAATACTATATCGACGCCTACCACGGGGGCCGGTTGCTGACCCGGATCGAATGCCTGCGGCGTCTCAAGCAGTTCGCCGTCGAGTATGAGGAAGGCGCGCTCCAGCCGATCAGCCCGCGGCGCATCCTCCATCGCATGGTCGCGAACCTGTACCTGGTCCACAAGGAACGCCGCGAACGCGCCGAG
>JANYCC010000047.1 GCA_025360495.1 Verrucomicrobiota bacterium
GGGGCGAGGCTCCGCCCGAGCCGCCTAGGAGGCCGTGGCGGGGCAGTGCCAAGATGTGCCCTTTGGATCCTATTCATTTCTGAACGGCCTTTTCTTTGCACCCTTTGCACCCGTGGTTGTTCAAACTTCCGGCGGCCTCCCCACGCCCGATCGGACGCTGGGTGCGACTTGGCCTGATGAATAAGAATCCGCTGGCAGTTTCCCGGGGTCGCTGGCAGAAGGGGAGCACCCAGCATCAAGAAAAAGGCATACCATGAGCAAACCCAAGAAAGCCGCGCCTGCCGCAGTCGCCCCACCCGCGAACATCATCTGGTTTGAAATCCCGGCCGACGACCCCGAGCGCGCCCGGAAATTCTACGGGGGGTTGTTCGGTTGGAAGATCAATCCCATGCCGGGGATGGGGGATTACTGGCACATCGACACGGGTGGTGGCGATGACACGCCCGACGGGGGAATGATGCCGCGCAAACACCCGGCCCAGGCGATCACCAACTATGTCCGGGTGCCGTCGGTGACCCGGGCGATGGCCAAGGTTGAGAAGCTCGGTGGGAAGGTCTGCATGCCCAAGACCGAGGTGCCGGGGATGGGTTGGTTCGCGGTTTGCCAGGACCCCGAAAACAACACGTTCGCCGTCTGGGAAATCAACAAGAAGATGAGCAAGGTGTCCTGAAAGGGGTCGCCGTCTCCGGTGATCGAACCACCCTCAAACCACCGGGATGCCGGGCGGGTTCCCGCTACCTTATAAGATCCATTCCCCCCAACCTGACATGGGAATACAGGACCGGGATTACATGAGGCGCCGTCCGGACGATGACGATGAGCCCGACTCCTTGCCGGAGTCCGGGGCGGAGGGGTTTCTGGATCGTTCGCTGCAGAAGCATCGCCGGTTGGTGCTGGGGGTTGGCATCGGGTTGGGCGTATTGGTGATCGTGGCGTTGATCGCGGCGACATTTTCCGACCCCTCACGGGGCGGGCCCTGAGTCCCAACCTTCGGCGGAATAAATCTCCGGTGGAATAAATCTCCGGCGAACGAACGTTCACGGACCGGGTTTGCGGAGATCGAGACAGACCAGTCTGTCCTCGCTGCGCAAATAGAGCCGGCCGCGGCTGAGGACCGGCCCGGCCCAACACGGATGATGCAGGGAGGGCACCTGCCAGCGGCTGATTTCCATGCATTTCTCCGGGTTCGGCTTGAAAATGCCGACCATTCCGCCTTCCCCGAGCGCATAGAGTCGGCCGTCCGCGAAGAGGAAGGAACCGCGTCCGAACACGTCGGGTTGTTCGCCGCCGTGCTTGGGCCACCGCTCGGTCCGTTCCCATGCCAGCTTCCCTGTCTTCCATTCGACACAACGGAGGACGGCGTCGGGTTCATTGCGGCCGCTGAACCCATAAAGATGGGCACCCACGAGGACCGGTTGGCTCCAGTGCATCTCCAGACCGAGCCCGGCCCAGGTTTCGGTGAAGTTCGTGTTGCCCGGTGGGATCTGCAGCAGGACCGATCCGGAACGGAAATAGGCGCTGGAGATGAGCAGCTCGTTCCCGACGACGACGGGCGTCATTGCATTGACCGAATCATCCCCGCGGGCACGGAACCAACGGCTGAATCGCACGGCCCCGTCCTTGGGGTCGAGGGCCACGAGTCCCTGGCGCATGACCGCGAAGACCAACCGTTCCCCATTGACGGTCGCGGCGATCGGGGAGGAGTAGCTGGCCGCCTTCTCCCAGCGATGCCAATCGACCTTCATCTCACCGGGCCATCCGAACATCGGCTGATCCTGCCAGTTCTTCGCACCGACCGATTGCCACTGGGTGGTGCCCGTCTCGGGATCGAACGCGACGACGCCGGAATCCGGTTGTCCGCCGACCATCACCAAAAGGCGTCCCGCTTCGAGCAGGGGGGTGCTACCGACGCCAAAGAACGCCTCGGGGATCTCGAAATCGATGGCGGTGTCCCGTTTCCAAATCTGGCTGCCCGTCGCGGCGTTGAGGCAGGTGAGCCGGCCCTCGGCCCCGAAGGTGTAAACCCGGTTCGAGGTCACCAGCGGCGTGCAGCGTGGACCGTTATTATATCCGTAGGGATCCTGATAACGCGTCGGGTGGGCGGTCCGCCATAGTTTGTGACCCGTGGTGGCGTCGAGGCCTTCGGTGATTTCCTCATTGCCGCGGCGATGGAACAGGACGAGCAGATCGCCCCGCACCGATGGCGCGCTGTACCCGGTGCCGATGTCCTGTTGCCAGAGCACCGGCAGTCCGTTGGTGGGGATGCGCTCGGCCAGCCCGGTCTCGGTCGACGTGGCATTGTGCCCGGGTCCGAGCAACGACGGCCAATCGTCCGCCCGGACGAGGGCGAAGGCGAGTGAGACACCCACCCACGCAGCGCGCAGTGAAATCATGCGCTGCTTTGTCGTCGTCCCCGCGCCGGCGGGCAATCTTTTTGGAGGACGTCCCTGGGCGTACGTCCGGTTCAGTCGCCTCCGCTCCAGCTTCCCAGGCGGATGCACTCTCGTGCCTTGCGCCGTTCGTAGCGGTGTTTGAGGGCTTTCTTCGGGCGGTCGTTGGCCGCGCGGAAGGTGTGTTTGGGGTCCCGAAGCGTCTCCGAGAGGAGTTCGTTCGACTTGGTCATAGCGCGTACTCGTTCTTGCGATCGAGTCCGACGTCGCCCCTCTCCCTTGCTACCCAGTTTAGGGCGGCGCCTGACCGGCTGCGAATCGTGTTACGGATCCGTGCCAAGGTTTTATTCGACCTTATTCGGGCCCGTGTCAATGCGATCATTTTTTTGCGCCGACTTTGTCCGATCGCCTTTTCCCAGCGTTGACGCGGCAGGCTCCGACGTCACGTTCGCCGCCATGCTTCGACTCGGGGATCTCGCCGCCCTCGCCACGGAACACGCCGCCGATCTCACGGCCCGCGTCGCCGCGTTCGACCTCAACGGGCGCCGCTTCGATGGCAATGTCGGTCCGGCATTGATGGGCGTGATCAACCTCTCGGCCGATTCCTGGTATCGCGAAAGCGTCTGCCTTTCCACCGAATCGGCGGTGCGACGCGGGTTGGTGCTGGCGGCGCAGGGGGCGGACCTGATTGATGTCGGAGCCGAGTCGTCGCTGGCCCATGCGGCGCGGGTGGGCGGGGCGGGGCAGGAATCGCGGTTGGTGCCGGTGGTGCGGGAACTGGCGCAGGCGGGCCTGTTGGTGTCGGTCGAGACCTATCATCCGGGGGTGACGAGGGCGTGCCTGGAGGCCGGGGCGCGGGTGTTGAACCTGACCGGCCGGGAACACACGGCCGAATTGTACCGGATGGTGGCCGAACACGATGCGGCGGTGATTCTCTGCCACGTGCAGGGCGCGAATGTGCGGGAGGTGGGGGACGCTGATCTCGGTGACGATTTGGTGGCGCACTTGTATGAATACTTCGCCCGGGAAGTGGATTTGGCGACGGGGCAGGGCGTGCGGCGGATCTGGATCGATCCGGGACTCGGATTCTATTATCGCAACCTCCAGGATTCGTCGGTGCGGATCCGGCACCAGATGCAGGTTTTCCTGAACACCTTCCGGTTGCGCACGCTGGGTTGGCCGACGTGTCATGCATTGCCACATGCGTTCGAATGTTTCGGGGACGAGGTGCGCAGTGCGGAACCGTTCTTCGCGGTGCTCGCGGCGCTGGGTCAGACAGACCTGTACCGGACGCACGAGGTGCCACGGACGCGGGCGGTGTTGGCGGCCTTGGGGAAATGGTGAAGGGCCGGACGGAAACGCGGCTTGCCGGCGGGCGGCGGCCCATTAGCTTGGCGTTGTGTCGTGGCCTTCCGACCGCCTGTTGTTCCTGTCCGCCGTGGTTTTCTACGGCGTGGCGGCGCTATTCGGGGCATTGGTCTGGCGGCGCGAATTCCGGCAGGACAACCGGGCGCTGCACCGGTTGGTGGCCGCGGGGTTTGTGTTGCATACGGTGGCGATGTTCCGGCGGGGGTTCAGCCTGCAACAATGCCCGATCCACAATCTCTATGAGGCGACCATCTTTGTCCTCTGGACCATCGCCGCGGCCTACCTGGTGATCGGTCTGCTGAGGCGGTTGCGGTTTCTCGGGGTGTTCGTTTCACCGTTGCTGCTGGGGGTCGGGGTGTTCGCGCTGATGCCGGCGCTGGATCCCCCGAAAGGACCCCTGCCGCAGTTTGATCACGGCTGGGAGAGCCTTCACGCGGCCCTGATCCTGCTCGCTTACGGCGCGTTCGGACTCGGTTCCCTGAGTGCCCTCATGTACCTGCTCCAGGAAAACAACCTGAAGATGCACAAGGCCCGCGCGATGGCGTCGCTCCTGCCGCCGATCACGCGCCTGGAGGCGACCACCGTCGGCGCGTTGGCCATCGGGTTGTCCCTTCTCACGGCCGGCCTTGTGACGGGGTTGATCTACCTGCGCGAGGCGCGCGGACTGTGGATCAGCGCGGACCCGTTCATCGTGTATTCACTGCTGACCTGGGCCGTGTACCTCGGCCTGCTCGTCGCCCGCTGGCGTTTCGCTCAGCGCGGGCGCCGACTGGCCTTCGGGGCCGTCGGGGGCTTTGCCTTCGTGCTGCTGACGTTCTGGGGGATCTACCTCCTGTCCGGCCTTCACAACCGCAGTCGCACCGCCGGTCCGTCCGCGGTCCCGTCCGCCGGGACTCCCACGGAAAGCCGGCTCATCTCCCTCCACTGATGCCCTTCCTCGTTGTCGGGCTCAGCCACCGGACCGCGCCCGTCGAGGTGCGCGAGCGCTTTGCCTATGCCGAGAACGCCGTCCCCCCGGCTCTGGCGGCCTTCCGGTCGGCCGGATTGGTGGACAGCATCGTGTTGGTGTCGACGTGCAATCGTGTCGAGTTGTACGCGGCGGTGGAGGGGGACGCGTGGGCGGCCGCACGGCGGCTGCGGGATCATCTGGCGGCCGAGCGTAGGTTCACGGAGGATTTCGCCGGGGTGGGTTACACCCATGTCGGGGCGGCCGGGCTGGAACATCTGTTCCGGGTGGCGGCGGGCCTCGACAGCCTGGTCCTCGGCGAGACGGAAATCCTGGGCCAATTGAAGAAGGCGTATGATGTCGCGCTCAAGGGCGGTCACACCGCGCGGGAGTTGAACCAGGCCTTCCAACGCGCCTTTTCCGTCGCCAAGCAGATCCGGACCGAGACCCAGATCCAACGCGGCAACACCAGCATCGCGTCGGTCGCGGTCGAGTTGGCGGAAAAGATTTTCGACGACCTCGGGCAGCGGGACGTGATGGTGATCGGGGCGGGTGACACCGGGGAGAAGACCGCGCGGGCCTTGCTCAGCCGGGGCGCACGCAGCGTGATCGTGTCCAACCGCTCCTTCGATCGGGCGGCGGAATTGGCCGAGGAATTGGGCGGGCGGGCGGTCCACTTCGACGATTGGGAGCGGGAGTTCGCGAAGATCGACATCATTGTGAGCAGCACCAGCGCGCCCCATCACATCATGGATCGGCCGATGCTGGAGCGGATGTTGAGGCACCGTCCCGCCCGGCCGCTGTTGCTCATCGACCTCGCGGTGCCGCGCGACATTGATCCGGAAGTGGAAAAGCTCGGGGACGTCTTCCTGTATAATGTGGATCATCTCCAGGCGGTGGCGGATGGTTACACCCGGCAGCGTCGCGAGGAGGTGGCGCGGTGCGAGGTCATCATCCGCAGCCGCGTGGAGGCGCACCTGGGTGGCTCCCACGGGTCGGCGGATGGCGTCCGGTATCCGCGGCCGGCGCGCTGAATCCAGTTTTGTGAAACGCACTCAACCGTTCGTCATCGCCACCCGGGGCAGTTCCCTGGCCCTGGCCCAGGCCCATGAGGTCCGGTCCATCGCCGAGTCCCTTTTCCCGGACATCCGGTTTGAAGTGCGTGTCTATAAGACGGTCGGGGACCAACTCCAGGCCGGCCCACCTGCGGATCCCGCCGCCGGGTTGCCAAAGGGACTGTTCACCAAGGAACTCGAGGTGGCCCTGTCATCGGGCGAGGCCGATGTCGCGGTGCACAGCCTGAAGGATCTGCCGACGGTGCTTCCGCCGGGTCTCGTCCTTGCCGGGACGCTCCCGCGGGCCGATGTCCGGGACGTGCTGGTGTATCGCGACTCAGCGCACGTGGAATCCACTCGGCCGATCGCGGTCGAATGGTCGCCGGGCCAACGCGAGCGGCGCGGTTATGGACCCGGCCTGGCTTTGATGCGGTTGCCGTCGGGGGCCGAAATCGCGACCCATTCCACCCGCCGGAGTGCCTTGGTCCAGGCCTTGCGACCGGACTTTGTCATCACCGGGATCCGCGGCAACGTGGGGACGCGGTTGCGAAAATTGGCGGACACCCTGACGGCGGATGCGACCCTGTTGGCGGCGGCGGGGTTGGTGCGACTGGGCCTGTTCATCGCGCCCAAGTCACGCCTGACACTGGATCCGCGCCTGCGGCCGGGACATGGGTGCGAGCCGCCGCCTGCGGGCCTGCGGGCGACCGTGTTGGAACCCGAGGAAATCCTGCCGGCGATCGGTCAGGGGGCGATCGGTCTGGAGATCCGCGGGGATCAGGAGGACGCACGGGTGTTCTGTGCGGCGTTGAACCACGCGAACACCTTCCATGCGGTGACGGCGGAACGGGCGTTTCTGAAATCGATCGGCGGGGGTTGCCAGAGCCCGATCGCGGGTTATGCGCGGGTGGTCGGACACCAGTTGCACCTGCGGGTGGCGGTGTTGCATGAAGGTCGATGGCATCGGGGCGAGGGACGAAGGGTGGTGCGCGAGGCGGTGGAATTGGGCGAGGGACTGGCGCGGGAAATCGGGGTGGCTGCCGGACCAGACTGATCTCGGTATCGGAAACCGCGGGTTTCACGGATGACACGGATGGGGAGAAGGGAATCTGGAGTTCACGGCCTATCGGAGTCATCCGCTTGGTCCGTGGTTCTTCCTTGCTCCGGTGAGTTGACTGAATGCGGATCAGGACGCCGGGACCAACCGGCCGTCACGCTGCACGCGGAACCGGGCCCCGCGCCAGATGACGGTGTTGCCCAGGAATGCCGCGGCCCAGAGGGCGAGCCCGAGCACGTCCTTGAGCCAGACCATCCACGGGGCGGCATGGCCCGGGAGACCGCGCCGCATCGTGCGATAAAGGGAGGCGGCGAGCCCGGCCCGGAGGGCGAGCAGGAGCACGGCGGGCCACGGATTCCGGCCGATCCAAAGCGCGGTGGCGAGCCATCCGATCGACCAGACGCTGCCATTGGCCAGGATGCTGGCGAAGAACGGGCCCGGTTGGCAGACGCGGATGGTGCGGTTCCAGCGCAATTGGTGCGCCCACACCTGTGCCCAACCCGCCGGCGCATCCCAACATTCCACCGGCACCGTCAGCAATTCGATGCGCCGGCCCAACCGATGAATCCGATGGCCGAGGTGATAGTCGTC
This sequence comes from Verrucomicrobiota bacterium, assembly GCA_025360495.1. GTDB lineage: Bacteria > Verrucomicrobiota > Verrucomicrobiia > Limisphaerales > UBA9464 > UBA6176. Next base: position 7,408 of record JANYCC010000047.1, read on the forward strand.
CGCGAGATGATCCACCAAGCCACGGAATCCACCGATCGCGGCGAGGTCGTCGCGCCGCGTGATGACGACGGCACCGAGGGCGAAATCCAGGGGCTTGAGCGTGCGTGATTGCAGCACCTGGCTCCAGAAATCGGCATTGATCGCGACTGATTCCCAACGGAGGGCGGCGGTGACGGGGTTGGCCAGGCGATAGAAGCAGTTCACCAGGGCGACTGCTGCATTGCGGAGAGGCAGCACGGCTTGTCCGAGGAAATCGGTGGGCACCTTCACGTCGGCGTCACTGATCAGGATGAGATCGTGGCGGGCGTGGGGTTCGAGTTGGCTGAGCGTGCCGACCTTGGCATTGGTGCCGGGACGATCCGGACAGACGATGAGCTGGGCGTCGGCGGCGGGGAATTCGGCGAGGAGTTGGCGGACGATGTCGCCGGCGGGATCGGCGGCGTCATGGATGCCAAAGAGGAGTTGGACCGGGGCAGGATAATCCTGGGTGAACCAACTGGTGAGGCAGGCGCGGGTGTGTGCGTCGGCGCCCTTGAGCGGCTTCAAGATTGAGACCGCCGGATGGAAATCGGGATTGGCCGTGCGCCGGTGCAGGGGGAACCGGCGGGCGGCCGTGAACTGCCAAAGTTGGATGGCACAAGCCAGCAGGGCGAAACCGGCGGCGAGCCAATAAAGCAGCACGGGTTAGTTGTGGCCGGGATCGGGGTCGGGAGGGAAGTTCGGAGTTCGGGCTTCGGAGATCGAAGATCGAAGATCGGAGATGGGAGAGGGGGTGATCAGTAAGCAGTAATCAGTGGTCAGTAATCAGCGGTCATGGGTCGTGGGGCGGTCACCCGACGGCGATGGGATTGACCTCTGGTCGCTGATTACCGGGCAACGTTCACTGACCACTGACCACTGATCACTGATCACTGTTCACCTCCCCACCCCCCGCCGCTACGCTGCCACCCATGGACACCGACGCCGCGCCGCTGGGATTGATCGCCGGGAGTCGGTCGCTGCCGATCGTGTTCGCCCGCGAGGCGAAGCGGCAGGGGCGGCGCGTGGTGGCCGTGGCGTTCGAGGGCGAAACCGACCCGGCGCTCGCCACTGAGGTCCACGAAATCGAGTGGTTGCGGGTCGGTCAGTTGGGGAAAATGATCCGGGCGTTGGCCGACCGCGGTGTCCATGAATGCGTGATGCTCGGTCAGATCGCCCCCAAGAATCTCTTCGATCTGCGACCGGACCTGCGGGCGATGGCGATCCTGCTCCGGTTGAAACGGAAGAACGCCCACACCCTCTTCGGCGCCATCGCGGACGAATTGGCAAAAGATGGCGTGCGCCTCGTGGAGGCGGTCCCGTGGTTGCAACCGTGGATCCCGGCGTCCGGCCAAACCGTGGGACCGAGGCTCTCGGACGACGAACGTGCCGATGTGGAATACGCCTCGGGAATCGCGCGCGAGATCAGCCGTTTGGAGATCGGCCAATGCGTGGTGGTGAAGAAGGGAACCGTGCTCGCGGTGGAGGGTTTCGAGGGCACAGACGCCTGTCTCGAACGCGGCGGCAAGCTGGCGGGAAAGGACGGCGGTGCGGTCGCCGTAAAGAGGGCCAAGGCCGGGCACGACCTGCGGTTCGACATCCCGTGCATCGGTCCGCGCACGGTCGAGGTGTGCGCCAGCCACGGCGTGCGCGTCCTCACGGTCGAGGCCGGCCGGTCATTGCTGTTGGACCGGCCCGAGGTGGAGCGGATCGCCCGTGACCGCGGGGTTTCGGTGGTGACACAGGCGAGCGTCAGTTCTTCCGCAATGTGAAATAATCCCGCGTCTGGCCGAGTTCGCCGAGGAAACGGATGTTCGCCTCGTTGCCGTCGATGTCGATGATCAGGGAACCCAGTTTGTTCAACGACAGCCAGTGCGCCGGATGGTTCAGCCGGCCGCCACTGACCTTGCCCGAACTGCCTGCCACAATATACACGGCCCCGCGATGCGGCGGGTTCCCCACCGGTTTTTCATACGGCCCGGCCAGGTCGGTCCGACCACCGCCGGCATTGAGGATCATGGAAGGCAGCAGGTTGGTCGAGACACCGTAATGACCGTCGAGCAGGTGGCTCCGCTCATAATCATGGCTGTGCCCGGACAACACGAGGTCCACGCCGCCCGCCTCCAGGATCGGTAGGAAATTCTGCCGCATTTCCGTCAGGCGCCCGACCGAATCGGTGGGAACGTCGGAGTCATGGGACCCCTTTGTATAAGGCGGGTGATGGAAGAAGGCGATGATCCAGTCCCGCGTGGTGTTCGCGAGGTCGGCGCGCAGCCAGCGGGCCATCGCGCCGTCCTTGCTGCGGTCGGTGTCCTCGGAATCCAGGCACACGAAATGGACGTGCGCGAAGTCGAAGGCATAATAGGCCTCGGTGCCGGAGGCCAGACCGCCGCACTGCCCGAGGGTGGGCAGCGTGAACATGTCATAATAGGCGCCGGAAAGGGTGGGGGAATCGGCATGGAGCGCATCGTGGTTGCCCAGCGTCGGCCAGACCGGGACCTGGCGGAGAAGCCGTCCGTAAATGTCAAAGACGTTGCGCTGATAACTGTTGTCGGATCCTTCGGGATAGGCGTTGTCCCCGAGCATCATCCAGAGGTCGCACGGACGTTCACGATGGAACTTATAATAGGCGTTGCGGACGGCGATCTGGTTGGTGGTTCCCGTCCCGGCGTCCCCGATGGCCCAGATCCGCACCGGTTGGACCGTGCCGGCCAGGGGCGGCGTCACAAAGGAGTGTTCCTCGGAAAAGCCGAAGAACCACCGGTTGGTCTCGGATCCGATCCGGTAATAATAGCGGGTCGCCGGGGTGAGGCCGGTGAGTGCGACGACGTGTTCGTTGAGTTTGCCCCGGTGATTGGCCCGATTGGTCATCGCGGTGGAGTGGGTGCCGTATTGCACGTACCCGCGCGTGTCCGTGTCGGTGCGCCAGCGCAACACCATGGAATTGGGCGTCGGCATCTGCAGGTAGGGGGCCCGCAGGAGCTTCTCGGCGGCGCTTCCGCCGAGGGTCGTCAACCAGAACAGGGTGGCAATGGACCAAAACTTCATGGCGCGGGCGGGGAAACTCGCCCGGTCGACGGGAGCGCGGCAAGCCTGCCCTCCAGATCCTGGCGCAAATCGCCGGTGGCGATCGTGCGTTGCAGCCGGTCCGGAAGGTGATCGATCGCGGCCAGTGCGGCGCGGTAGGCCGCGGCGGCCTCGGGGAGGCGGCCGGCATCGCGGAGCACGTCGCCCCGTTCGGCGAGCCAGCGTTCCTTGCGTTCGGCCGTCCCGGTCAACACCTCGAGCCGATGAAGCGCGGCCGTCACGTCACCGCGACGCCGTTCCAAATCCAGCGCCATGCTTTCGAGCGCCGGGACCGGACCGACCGCGCGGATCCCTTCCTCCAATCCGGAGAGAGCCACCGGGATCGCGTTGGTGCCGGCCGCCAATTGGGCGCGGGCGCGGGCCAGGTAGAGCTCGGGTCGGGCGGTCCGGGCCAGTCGGAGGACCGCGTCGTAGTCGGCGACGGCATCGGCGGGGTGCCCGGCTTGGGCCCGGAGATCGGCGCGGGCGGAACGGGCGAGGAGATGGTCGGGTTCGCGGGCGAGGACCTGGTCGAGGAGCCCGAGCGCCTCATTGGTCTGGCCGGCCGCGCGCGCGACAAACGCCAGGCGGATGCGGGCGGGTTGGAAATCGGGTTGCAAACGGAGCGCCTCGGTGAAATCGGCCCGGGCGGGTTCAAGGTCACCGTGACCCCGATAACGTTCGCCCCGTTCCAAGAGGAGTTGGACGTCGCCGGGCCGTTGGGCGAGTTCGGCGGTGAGGCGGACGATGACGTCATGGTCGGGTCCATGGGCGTGGAGCGATGTGACCACCAAAGCGAGGCTGAACACCGCACCCAACCGGGCGCACAGGCGATACCCGTTTCCCGGCCTCTTTTTGCTCTGTTGACTCCTGTTCAAAGCCCCGGTTCCGATCAGAGGGTGATCCGGCCCGAAAACACGAAGGTCGCCGGACCGTTGAGATCGACGTCCGAGAGGGTGTCGCCAGCGGCCTTGAAACCGACCTGGAGTTCGTCGCCGCCCTGGACCTGGACCCGGATCGGTGGGGTGAATCCATGGAGGCGGGCGGCCACGATCGCCGCGGCGGTGACCCCGGTGCCGCACGCGAGCGTTTCGCCTTCGACACCGCGTTCGTAGGTGCGGACGCGGATGGATCCGGGACCGAGCACCTGGACGAAGTTGACGTTGGTGCCGCGCGGTTGGAAATGGGGGTGATGACGGAGTTCGGCACCGAGTTCCCGGACCATGGCCTGGTCGGCGTCGGGGACGAACACGACGGCATGAGGCACGCCGGTGTTGACGGAACTCACCTCCAGCGGTCCGGCCGACGTGACCACGGATTCGCGGAGGCGGAGGGATTGGGGTGCCGTGAGCCGGACCGTGACGCGTTCGCCGTCGAACCGGGCGGTGATGATCCCGGCGACGGTTTCGAAAGTGACCGAGGAGCGGTTCCAACCGGTGGTGTTCTGGAGAAAGCGGGCGAAACAGCGGGCGCCATTGCCGCACATCTCGGCGTCGGACCCGTCCGAATTGAAGAATTGCCAGGCCCAATCGGCTTTCCCGGAGCGGCACGGCACCAGGAGCATGACGCCATCGGCCCCGATCCCGAACTGGCGGTGGCAGAGGCGGGCGGCCTGGGCGCGGGTGAGGGCGATAGTGCCGGCGCGATTGTCCAGCAGGATGAAATCATTGCCGGCACCGCTCATTTTGACGAAATCCAACGTCATGGGCGCGAAACTTACGACGGAACGCTGAAATTGAACAGGAGGCAGCGGTGAACCCATCGGAATTGCTGGAAGCGGCTTGACGGTCGACGGGTCGGCTCGGGCAGACTGGGGCTGTCCCATGAAACGACTGGTTGCCCTATTCTCCATGGTTGTCCTCGCCGGCATGGCGCGGGCGGCTGAAGCCACGAACGAGGTGTCGGTCTTTGTCGACAAGAACCTGGAGGCCGCCGTGCGCCAGCAGGTTTTCGCCAAACGCGACACCGACAAACCCCTCACCGCGGCCGATGTCGCCACCGTGGCGGTGATCGAGGGGAACTTTCGCGGGATCACGAATCTATCCGGCCTCGAACACTGCAAGGCCGTGGCCTCGATCGACCTGGCGGGGAACCGCATCGTCGACCTGGCGCCCTTGCAGGGCCTGCGCAGCCTGCAATACCTCAATCTCGCCTCCAATCTCGTCCGTGAGGTCCGGCCCCTGGGCACCGTCCTGGCCTTGCAATACATCCAGCTGGAGCACAACCAGGTGGCCGACCCCGCGCCGCTCGCCGCGTGCACGAACCTGGCGTCGCTGTATCTCTCTTACAACCAGCTCAAGTCGTTGGCCACGCTCACCAACCTTCCCAAACTCGTCACGCTCTACGCCGATGGCAATCAGTTGAAATCGGTGGCCGGGGTGGAGAACCTGAAGTGGTTGACGACGGTTTCCCTCAGCCACAACCAATTGACCGATCTGTCGCCCCTGGCCGGGTTGCGGGCGCCGAGCCTGATCCTGATCGAACAGAATAAGATCCGCGACGTGGCGGCCCTCTATGCCGCCGCCAAGGCCGACCTGGCCGGGCCCAAGAATTGGGCGCCGTTCCTCCGGCTGTACCTCAAGGGCAACCGGCTTTCTTCCAAGGCGAAGCAACAGTTGGCGGAATTGGCCAAAGAGGGCCTCCACGCCGAGCTCTGAACCCTCAGAGCAATCCCCGCTCCTCAAGATCCTGTTCGCCCAGGCCGAGATAATGCCCGAGTTCGTGCAGGTAGGTGATCCGGACCTCGTCGCGGTACACCGCTTCGTCCCCCTCGGCGGTGTCCCATAGATTCTCGTAAAACAGCAGGATTTGCGGGGGTAAAGGACCTTGTTCACCGGCGCTGATGTCGAGGCCGTCGCCCACGAACATCCCCAGCAGATCCGCGTCCCATCCGTTGGCCACCAACGCGTCGTCGGGCCATGGCTCCTGGACGACGGGCACCAGGGCGGCCTGGGCCCGGAGGTCGTCGGGAAGCTCGGCAAGCGTTTGCCGGATCACCTCCCCGGCGATCCGCACCAACCGTTTTGAAATGGCGTCCACCGCGCCAGTCACTGCGAACGGGACCGTTCGATCAATTCCAAATCGGCCCGGGCCCGGGCGTCGCCGGCCGTGGCACGACGGACCAACTCCGAGGTGAGCGCCTGGGCCGCCTGTTCCACCGTCGCCAGTTGTTCGGCGGTGAGTCCCGGGGTTTCTTTGGCCCCTTGGAGAGCGACGACGCCGAGCCCGAGGTCGTTGGTCCGGGCGGCGGCGAGGGCCAACTGGATGGCGGGATTGGCGGTGCCGGCGGGGAAAGCCTGTTCCAACTGCGTGATGCCGGCCGCGGCAGTGGGCTCGCGGCGGCAACCGGGCAGGGCGGCCAGGACGACGGCCAAAAAACCGCACCACACGGGTCGCATCCGGTCGGGCATCGGGATCATCGGCCGTCGCGGGAATTGGGATAGCACCACAGGCTGTTGCGGTTGGGATCGGCCAGCAGTTGGTAATAGCGTTTCCACTTCAGGTATTCGAAATGACCGCCCATCAGGCCGATGATCGCGCCGGTCGAGTGGCGTTTGGAGAATCCTTCCCCGGGGTTGCTGGAGCCGTCGTTGAAATAGCCGGGATCGGTCTCGTCGGTCTCCCAGAACAGCATGTCGGTGGGTTCGAAGGCCGAATTCTTGAAGGTCTTTCCGGCGGAACCAGCGCTCCAATCGAAACTGCCGCTGCCATTGATGACCACGCCGTTCATGAGGTAGCTGGTGAACTTGATGGTGCTCAATTTCCAAGCGGAGGTGTTGGTGCGGTGGACCGGGCACAGGTACATCTTTCGCGACAGCATCACCGAATAGAAAAGACCCTTTTCCGGGCCGTAATTGGTGCCGTTCTTGGGCAGCGCCTGCCCGGGTTTGTAAAGCCAGCCGGCCGGAAGACTGGGATCCGCGGCGCCGCCCGCCCCGCCGCAATTCGGGGGCGAGATCCGGTCATTGTTGTCCCCCAGATACATGATGTGGGCCAGGAGCAGCTGTTTGTTATTGTTGATGCACGTGGTCCGATGGGCCTCCGCCTTGGCCTTCGCCAACGCCGGGAGAAGCATCCCGGCGAGGATCGCGATGATGGCGATCACCACGAGCAACTCGATCAATGTGAAGGCGACCGGGCGGCTCCCTTTCAGGCGGCGGATTGGCTTCATGGCGGGATGGCTGGCAGTTTCCGGTTTCCGGGGCCCCGTCGGATTTCTGGAATGACCGGCAGGCTATAACGACCTCCGGGGCGGTCAAGTCCACGCCTTGTGGCCCGTTGGTGTTTCAATCTTTCCGGCCGGTTGTCCCACCTTCCGAAGATCCGTCCGTGACCGGAAGGATCCGGTTGCCGAATCTTGCCAATCCTGTCTCTTGGCAGCAGGGTCGGTGCACAAGTGAGCCTGAAATCTTCTTCCTCAACCGGCTTGGGCATTGCCTTCCCGGGAGTCCGTTCGGGCATCCGGGTCGCCCTGGCATCCCTCGGACTGCTGACCGCATCCGGGGTGCTCCATGCACAGGACGTCAGTCTCCTGCTCCTGGCCAAAGGGTTGAAATACCAGCAATCCGGTGCCACGCCGCCGGTCCTCTCCGGGAACAATGCCTACCGTTTTGATGGCAATGTCGCCTCCCATGCCGGCGGGGTGAACAGTGCCAGCCTGCTGTTGCCGGGCGGCGCCACGCTGATCGGGACCCTGAATGGCGACACTTTCCAGTTCAAGGGGAGGTATAATTCTTTGGCCGCCTTGAACGCGGGCTTTCCGGACGGGACCTACACCCTTTCCGTCCAAACCGTGCACGATGGCCCGCGCAGCGTGCCCCTGGGCCTGACGGGCGCCAGTTATCCGAACCCGGTCCAGGTGCTGGATTATCCGGCTGCCCAGGGCGTGAACGCGGGCGCGAATTTCACCGTGAACTGGTCCGTCCCCGCGGGTGGGACGGTGGTGGATTTCCTGCAGGTGAGTGTCGAGGATTCCAATGGCAACACGGTGTTCCAATCCCCGGGCCTGGGCCGGCCGGGTGCCCTCACCGGTGGATCGCCCGCGAGTTTCACGATCCCGGACCACACCCTTGCCGGGAGCACGTCCTATACGTGCCGGATCCTCTCCGCACATTATTCCCAGGTGAACACGTCGAGCTATGGGCAGGGCGTGACCGGTTATGCGGCCTATTATGCCGAGACCGATCTCCCGCTGGTCACGACCCAGACCCCGGATGTGAATCAGATGGGGATAGCGAAGGGGAGAACCCTGACGCAATCGTCGGCTGCGGCACCGGTTCCGGATGCGCTGCCTTATACCTTTCAGGCCTTCGCCGACGTTCAAAATGGCGCGGTGACCGGCGGGACCCTCAAATTGCCCGGTGGAACCGCCCAACCATTGGGATTGGACAGCGAGAACCCCGGCCTGGAATCGGTGTATGCCACCCTGGCGGCGCTGGATGCCGCCTATCCGCCCGGCAACTACACCCTGACCATCAACACGGTCCATGACGGGGTCCGGACCGCGCCGCTCGCCCTCCCCGCCAGCGTCTTTCCGGGCGCGCCCCAGGTGTCGAATTTCGCCGCGGCGCAGGACGTGGACGCCGATGCCGCCTTCACGCTCCAATGGGGCGCCTTCCCGGGAGGCACGGTCACCGACTTCATCCAGGTTCAAGTGAACACGGCCGACTACAACACGGTGTTTCAGACGGGCCAACCCGGCGAGGCTGGCGCACTGGATGGAACGGCGACCTCGGTCACAATCCCGGTGCAAACCCTGCAACCGGGCCAGCATTATATCGTGAGCATCCTCTTCGCCCGGTTTGCCAGCGCCCCGAGCGGTTATGGGGCTGCCTTCTCAGGCTTTTTCAGCAGCACCAGCGCCAGCCTGGTCACCCGCAACCCGTCCACTGCCCCGGATGTGAAGCGTCTCGGTGTGGTGAAGGGGAACACCTATGTGCAGGCCTCCGCCGGGGCGCCGGTGCCCGATGCCCTGCCGTTCCTCTTCGAAGCCTTCGCGGATGGCCATGAAAACACCGTGACCAGTGGCAGCCTCAAGCTGCCGGGAGGCTCCATCCAATCCCTCGGGGCCGACTTCGATCTGCACGTGGAGTTTCCCACGGTTGCGGCCTTGGACGCAGCCTATCCGCCCGGTTCTTATACCGTGACCGTCAACACCGTCGATGACGGGACCCGGAGCATCACCCTTGCCCTGCCTTCGGGCAGCTTCCCGGCGGCGCCCCAGTTGTCGAATTTCACCGCGGCCCAGGCGGTGGATCCCAATGCCCCGTTCACCGTTCATTGGAATGCGTTCCCGGGCGGCACCGCGAATGATTATATCGAGTTTCAGGTGAGGACCGGTGATGACAATGGCGTGTTCAACACCGGCCAACCCGGCGAGGCCGGAAGCCTGGATGGCACCGCGACGTCGGCCACGATTCCGGGTCAGGTCCTTCAACCGGGACGGAGCTACACCCTGCAATTGCTGTTCGCACGGTTTTCCGACCGTTCCACCACCTATGGGGAGGATTTCTCCGGGTACTTCAGCCAGACGTTGTCGACCCTCGTCACCACCGGCATCGCGATCCGGCCCACCCTGACGCTCAGTTTGGACGGCAACGGCCAGTGGCACCTGCACGCAACCGGCCCGATCGGCCAGCAATGTGTGATCGAACAGGCCGGGTCCCTCACCGAGCCGATCACTTGGAATCCCGTGTTCAATTTCACGGGCAACCCGGTTCCGTCCGAATTCACGGATGGTGTGGTCCGCACCCAGAGTTTTTACCGGGTCCGGGAAATGTAAAGGGGGGAGGCAGTAGGAGACGATGGCAGGAGACTCATTTCTCTTACCCCGCTTCTCGATGGGTTGGTCCGACGGGATTTGAGCGCCCTGCCGTCCGCTCCTACGTGCTTGCCGGGGCGACTGGAGGCCAACACTCTCCCTCCTCCCAGTCCCCTTATGAAAGCCGCGTTTGCCCTGTTCCTTTCGGCCCTGTCCCGGCTCATGCTGCCGGTGATGGCGGCCGAAATCCCAGTGAAGGACGGGTTGCTGCTGCATCTGGATGGCGTCCGCCAACCCGCGCTCCGATCCGCCGCCGAGTTGCCGTCGCTCGCCAACGGCCAACCGCTGGACCGGTGGCTGGATTCCTCCAGCGGAACCCTTCAGGCGGTGCAACCCTGGGCGGGCGGACGCCCGCTGTTTCGCGCGGATGACGCCGAAGCCTTCCTGCGTTTCGACGGCAAGGATGATTTCCTGGCCCTCTCCGGTCCCCGCCGCCGTCTCCGCGCCGTGACTGTGTTCGTGCTCGCTGCGCCGCGGGGAAATGCCGGCGGATTTCCCGGTTTGTTCGCCAGCGCGGTCGCCGGCCAGAATGATTATACCAGCGGCCTCAACCTCGACTTGGGCCCCAACGCCACCCCGGACCTGAGTGTCCTCAACGTCGAGTCTGCCGGCAGCCTGGGCGCCAGTAATTTCCTGCAACCCGGCCGCAACCCCGCCGCGGTTCTGGCTTTCGGTGGATTCCATGTGCTGACCGTGCGTTCCGACGTCGGTCCCAAGGGCAACCAGGTGTTCCTCGACGGCAGTTGGCTCGGTGACCGGCCGCGCACGGAATCGACCCTTGGACTCGATGAAATCGTGGTGGGCGGGCGGATCTATTCGAACGATCCCGCCGAGCTTTCCCATGCCCAGGGTTCTTTCCAGGGCGATATCGCTGCAGTCGTGGTCTATGGCCGGGCCCTGACAGATCCTGAGCGCGAAAAGGTCGAGCAATCCCTGTCCGCACGCATCCCCGCACTCAATGCGCTCGCCTCCGGAAGTCGCGGGCATGCGCTGGAGACCCTCCCGGACGCCCCCCTCGTGCAAATGCTCGTCCCGGGTTTCACCGTCGAGGAACTCCCCGTCGCCCTCCGCAACCAGAACAACATCCGCTACCGTCACGACGGCAAATTGGTCGCGCTCGGTTATGACGGCACGGTGCACCTGGTCACCGACACCGATGGCGACGGACGCGAGGACAAGGCCACGGTTTTCTGGGACAAATCCACGCTGCGCGGCCCGATCGGGATGGCGTTGCTCCCGAAAAACGACCCGCGCGGAGACGGCGTGCTGGTCGCCAGCAAGGGCAAGGTTTCGCTCATCCTCGACCGGGACCGCGACGGTGTCGCCGAGGAGGAGATCATCGTGGCGACCGGTTGGAAGGAGATCCCCCAGAATGTCGATGCCATCGGTCTCGCGGTGGATCCGCGCGATGGTTCGATCTATTTCGGTCTGGGGACGGCCAATTATGCGAACGGTTACCTGATCGACGCCGCCACCGGCCGCTCCCAGTTCGACCTCGCGAGCGATCGCGGGACCATCCAGCGCGTCTCCGCCGATTTCTCCAAACGCGAGACCGTTTGCACCGGCATCCGTTTCACCTGCGCGCTCGCGTTCAACCGGGAAGGCGAACTGTTCGCGTCCGAGCAGGAGGGCGCGACGTGGTTGCCCAATGGGAACCCTTTCGACGAATTGCTGCAGATCGTCCCCGGCCGGCATTATGGGTTTCCACCGCGTCACCCCAAGCATCTGCCGCAGGTGATCGATGAGCCGGCGGTCTTCGAATACGGCCCGCAGCACCAGAGCACCGTGGGCATGATCTTCAACGAGGGCGTGAATGGCGGCCCGTCTTTCGGCCCGGCCAACTGGGCGGGGGATGCCTTGCTCTGCGGTGAATCGCGCGGGAAATTATATCGCACCAAACTCGTCAAACGACCCGAGGGTTATGTCGCCCAGAACCAGATCATCGCCTGTCTCGGGATGCTCACCATCGATGCGTGCGTCTCCCCCAAGGGCGATCTTCTCATCGCGTGTCACAGCGGTCCGCCCGATTGGGGAACCGGTCCGGCCGGGGCGGGAAAGATCTTCCGGTTGCATTATGCCGGGCGCGACCTCCCGCAACCCGTCTGCGCATGGGCGGCTGCGCCCGACGAGTTCCGCATCGCGTTTGACCGGCCGTTGAAGGATTCGGAATGGGCGGGCGCGCGGGAAAAGACGCGCATCGAGGCCGGACGCCATGTCTCCGCCGGCGACCGCTATGAGGTCATCCGGCCGGGATATCAGGCCGTGCGGGACCAGATGACGGCGCCGCGCCGCTGGGTGGACGTGCACGGGTTGGCGCTCAGTGCGGACCGGCGGACGCTGGTGCTCCGCGTGCCGCGCCAGACCGAGTCCGTGAATTATGCCGTCACGCTGCCGACGCCCGCCGCATGGCAATCAATGGGAGGCATCGTCCAGAAGCCGGAGATCGACCTGGCCCTTTCATTGAATGGCATCCAGGCGACCTTGGGATCGGGAAGTGAGCCGGCCCGGGTCGTGTTGCCGCATCCGTCGTTGCCGGTGGCGCGGT
>JANYCC010000083.1 GCA_025360495.1 Verrucomicrobiota bacterium
ACCTCTTCCTGGACCTCGTCAAACTTCCGGCCCATGAAGCGTTTGATGGAATACACCGTGTTGCGGGGGTTGGTCACCGCCTGCCGCTTCGCCGCCTCCCCCACCAACCGCTCGTTGGTCTTGCTAAACGCCACCACCGAGGGGGTGGTGCGCTTGCCTTCCGAGTTTTCCAAAACCATCGGCTCGCCGCCCTCCATGACCGCCATGCAGGAGTTCGTCGTTCCCAAATCGATTCCTAAAACCTTTGCCATAAACTTGTCCCAATAACCTCAACCCCGCATCGCAGGCCAGGTGCCGATTGAATCATCCTTTTGAGAAAACCCATTCACCCCTTTTCCATCAACAGGTTGCACATCGATTCCAATCGGAACCCTTTCTTCCCAATCCCCCCGTCATCAGGCCATGTGTGACACCGGATGTCACAGTGTCACACCTCTGTGCTGCCGACGCACAGGCCTGTCCCGCCCCAACCCCTCCGCCAAAATCACTGCTCCCACCCCGGCCCGCCCCGCGCTAGGGTCGCCGGGTTCCAATCCATATTTCCAAAATCTGACTTATGACTGAACGCATTGGCTTTGTCGGGGTTGGCCGAATGGGTGCCAACATGGCCCGTCACCTCCAAGACTGCGGGTATCGCGTGACGGCCGTTTTCGATGCCCGGGCCGAGGTCGCCCAGGAAATCGCCCGGGAAATCGGCGCCCATGCCTGCGACACCCTCGCCGCCGTCACCGCCGCTTCGGATGTTGTTTTCACCGTCGTCACCGATGACCAGGCAATGGAAGGGATCTTCGCCCGACGCGGTGACAGCCTCCTCGCCGGGGCCCGGGGGCGGATCTTCATCAATTGCGCCACCCTCAGCCCGGCGGTCCATGTCGAACTCGCCAAGCGCGCCAATAAGGCCGGCGCCGCCACCTTGGAGGCCTGCATGGCCTCGAGCATCACCCAAGCCCGCGCCGGCACCCTGTACCTCATGATCGGAGGCGACGACAACGTCTATCAGAAGGTGAAACCCCTCCTCTGCCACCTCTCCGACGGCGGCAAACTGATGAGATACGTGGGGACCGCCGGACGTGCCGCCCAATTGAAGGCGCTGGTCAACATGGTCATGAACATCAACACCGCCGGACTCGCCGAAGGCCTCGCCCTCGCGGAAGCCCTTCAACTCGACCTGTCCACGGTGCGCGAGGTGTTCAGCCAGACCGGCGCCGCTTCCCGCGTATTGGCCACCGATGGCGAGGACATGCAGAATCGCGACCACTCGTGTTTTTTCAGCGCAGCCCACGCGGCCAAGGACAGCGGCATCGCCCTCGCACTGGCTCGCAAGGCCCGGATCAACACCCCGCTCGCAGCGGCCGCCTTCGACCAGTTCACCCGGTTGGTGAAAGCCGGCTTCGGAGACCTCGACAAATCCGCCGTGGCCGAACTCACCTTCCGAGGCCGGGGACGCCGCAAACCGACCAAACCGACCAAACCGACCAAACCCGCCAAATCGGCCACGCCCAAGAAGAAGAAGTGAGGTGGAAACCTGCTTCGAACCCATGACCCGGCATTCACCCGCGATTCCGTCCTTGGGATTCCTGGCCCTCGTGACCTGGGTGCTCTCGGCGGGCGGTGCCGAACCCGCACCCCCCGGTCCGCCCGCATCCGACCCGAAATCCGTCGGAGCCCTCGCCGCCGTCACCTACTGCACCCAATGCCACGCACTTCCGGATCCCCAGTTGCTGGACCGGAAAACCTGGCGGGATGAATTGCAGCCCCGGATGCGGGTGATGGTCGGACTCGATCAACCCACCGAGGAACGTGGTTTCAAGGACATCCCGATCCTGGTCGCCGGCGGTGCTTTCCCGGCGAAGCCCGCGGTTCCCGAGGCGGCCTTCAACGCCGCCTTCGAACATTTCATCGCCCTGGCCCCGGAACAAACCCACTCCATCCAAGACCAGGCCAGGATCCGCGTCGGCCTGAAAAACTTCCAGACCCTCGTCGTTCCGGACCGCCACAGCCCGCCTTTGACCTCGCTGGTCCACATCGACACCCAGCGGCACCAGATCCTGCTCGGGGACGCCACGTTCCAAGGCTATAATGTCCTCACCAGTGATCTGCGCGTCGCCGAGGGCGTGAAACTGGGGAACATCCCCGTCGGCATCGCCTCCACCCCCGAGGCCGATTGGTTCGCCGGCATCGGGCATTTCTTCCCCCGCGAGGAACGCCATGGACAGGTCATCCGCATGAGCCGCAACCCCGACGGCTCACATGACCGCAAGGTGATCGTCAATGACCTGCCACGCACCACCGACATCCAGCTGGCCGATCTCAACGGGGATGGCCGGATGGATTTCACCCTGTGCGTGTACGGCAATTTCCTCGGCCGCTTTTCCTGGTTCGAAAACCTCGGCGACGACCGGTTCCAAGAACACGTGCTCTTCGACAAGGCCGGCGCGCTCCGTTGTGAAATCATGGACTGGGATCAGGACGGGCATCCCGACCTGGTCGTGCTGGTGGCACAGTGGACCGAAGCGATGTTGGTGTTCCGGGGGGACGGCAAGGGCGGGTTCGAAAAACACACTCTCTTCCAAAAACCGCCGAGCTGGGGGCACAGCGGTTTTCAAATCGCGGATTTCAACGGCGACGGCCGCCCGGATCTCCTGGTGACCAACGGGGACAACGCCGACTTCAACACCAGCCCGCCCCGCGCCCATCACGGTGTCCGGATCTACCTCAACGAGGGCGACTGGAAGGTCAGGGAGGCATGGTTCGGACCGATGAATGGCGCCTATAAGGCCGTGGCCCGGGACTTTGACGGGGACGGCGATCTCGACATCGCCGCCATCTCGTTCTTCCCCGATTATGACAACTCACCCCGCGAATCCTTCCTCTATTTCGAGAACACTGGCGGCAAGGGCTCGTATGAATACAGCATGTCCACCTTCCCCCAATGCGTGCTCGGCCGGTGGATCACCATGGACTGCGGTGACTACGACGGGGACGGCGATGACGACCTCGTGTTGGGTTCGCTGATCAAGATGCCGACGAAGGTTCCCGACTTCCTGATGACCCGGTGGGAGAAGGACGGCCCGTCCATCGTCATTCTCCGCAACACCACGAAGTGATTGCCCCGACCATGCCGCGTGAAACCCAGGCCCGACGTCACGCGCGTGCCACCGCCCTCACCGAAGGACTCAGCCGCCTCTATCCCGACGCCCATTGCGAGCTCCAATACGGCAACCCGCTCGAACTGCTCGTCGCGACCATCCTATCGGCCCAATGCTCCGACCGGCAGGTGAACCTCGTCACCGCCCGCCTGTTCCGGAAATACCGGACCCCCGCCGATTATGCCGCCGCAGCGCCCGCCGAATTCGAGGCCGACATCCGGAGCATCGGCCTTTTCCGGAACAAGGCGAAGAACATCCAGTCATGCTGCCGTGCGCTCCTGGAACATCATGGCGGCGAGGTCCCGCGCACGCTGCCCGAACTCACCGCCCTGGCCGGGGTGGGACGCAAGACCGCGAACGTGGTCTTGGGAAACGCCTTCGGGATCAACGTCGGGATCGTCGTCGACACCCATGTCCAACGTCTCGCCCACCGTCTCAAACTGAGCGCGGCCCACACGCCCGAGAGGATTGAGCAGGACCTGATGAAACTGGTTCCCCGGGCAAAATGGGCCGACCTCAGCCACTGGTTGATCTGGCATGGCCGCCGCCGATGTGTTGCGCGGAAACCTGACTGTGCCGGTTGCGAAATCCGCGACCTGTGCCCCTCCGCCGACACCGTATAAAGCCCCTTCGGAGGGACGAGTTATACGGGTCCCAAATCACCAACGTTGGGGACCCCCTCGGAGGGACGGGTTATACGAGTCCCAAATCACCGCCATTGGGGGCTTGTCAGAACCCTCAGGGCCCGTCCCCGCCGGGAATCATGGCCCCGGTTTCCGCCACAACTTGGAGTCCTGTCGCACGCACCACACCTCGGATTTGCCCGCGTCCACCTTCACCGTCATTTCCGCGACATAACCTTCGCCGGTCATCCGGATCGACGGTGTGCCGCCGGGGCTGGACACTTCCTTCAGGCCCAGTTCCTTCAATGACGTTGCCCAGTGATGCTCCCGCGCTTGGAAGTCGCGTTGGGCGTGATAGAGGCCCATCAGCGTGTCCCGGGCCGCCTCCGCCGGGTCACGCCGGAACTGCACCGTGCCTGGCGCCCCTTTCGTGAACTGCACATAACCCCATCTCTCCGGGCGATGCATGTCGATGATCCCCTGCGGCGACCAGATCCAATTATGTTCCGGATGCTTGGGCACCTTCACGTAGCGCCCGTCCTTGATCTCGATATCCCATTCCACGCGGGAGAAACCCATGCGCCATTGGTCCCCTTCAAGGGGTGGTGCGGGCCGGTGGGCGTACTCCTTCAGAGCCTTCCACGGAAAGGCGATTTCCAATGTCCACCCCTCATCCAGGTCGACGGCGTTGTTGAGGGTGCCGCGCACGTGCACCGCGGTTTTCAAGCCGGCGATGTTCCACTCGTTCACCGCCTTGCCACCGTCCTTGTATGGCTTGTCCAGAAACAGGTCCCAGACGGTGTTCAACGCGTTCATCTCAAACTCATAATACTCGTGGTTGTCGCCGTCGGGATCGATGAACACCTCGAAATCCGGATCCTGGAAGATCACGCTGTCGCGCTGGGTGAGCGTCGCCCACACGTGGGGCTCCTCCAACTCGGCGGCCACATAGAGATAATCGTCATCCCACAGCATCTTCGCGCGCGTCCTCCACGTCGGCTTGGGCTGGGCGGCGCCTTCGATGTCCCGGAAATCCGCGGTCCACGCCGCCGCCTGCCATGCCGACTCGTCCAGCTGTCCGTCGATCCGGATGGGCCCGGGTGCGCGATGACAGACGTAGCCTTGGGGGACAATTGCCTTCATCCGGTCCCAGTCGCCGCCATGAAGGTTCCAAGCGAGGGTGACCAGCGTCAGCGGAGTCCAAATCTTCAAATTCATGGTGCGATGCCGCCAAAGATGCAACGGGGCGACAGCGTGACATTCGCGCATGCGGATTGAAAGTCGGCGGAGGCTCTCCTGGCTGGAAATCCCTCGCGCTGCGGTTCTCACGGAAATGCTCCAAGGTGGTCGGTGGCGTCGTCCTCAGGTCCATGACCCCCATCCAGACGTAACACCTCACCCAAACACCCCGACGCGCAGGTCCCGCAGGGCATATAATTCCCCGTCCACGCCCTTCAGGCGACGCGCCCCGTCCTTCCTCTTCTCCCCGAACCGCGCCCGTTCCGCCTGGAAGATCTCCTCCACGAACTCCCGGCCCCCGAAC
>JANYCC010000086.1 GCA_025360495.1 Verrucomicrobiota bacterium
CCGTTTGCCGGATGAACCCGGCCCATCCCAACCGCGGGCCGGCCGGGGTTGGGCGCTGCTGGTGGCCCTGTTCCTGACGGGCCTGCTGCCCTCCACGGTCCGGGCCCAGATCTCGCAGGTCGTGTTCCAGGATGACTTTTCGTCGAACACCATCGATCCCGCCAAATATCAACCGGACGCCCCGTTTTTTGAGGGTGGCACGGGCGACATCCATGCCCAGTCCAATAATGGCACCATCGAATTCGTGGGCACGACGACGACGCAATGGTGGTCGGGTGGCACGCTGAGGGTGGCGCCGACCTTCACCGCCACCGAGCAGGCGAACCTGTCGGTGTCGATCGACCGGGTGTCGGAGGCCGGGGTGGGCTCGGCTTCGAGGACCTGCTGATCACCACCGGGCACGCGCGCGATTCACAGAATGCCGACGCGGCGGCGGCGATCGAGACGGCCAAACGCCAGCATCGGAGACCGTTTGCCGAAGAACTCGGATTGCGCCGCATGTTCCCGGTGCTCGACACGCCCAACGTCGCCTTCCGCAATCGCGGTGATCTCACCTTTGAGGAGGTCGGTTCGGCTTGGGGATTCGATTCCCGACGCATCTCCCACGGGATGGCGTTGGCCGATCTCGACAATGACGGCGACCTCGATTGCATCATCAACTGCCTGAACGACGGGCCGTTGATCCTGCGCAATGAAACGGCGCGGGCACGGATCCGCGTTCGTCTGCGCGGGCTCCCACCCAACACCCGGGGGATCGGTGCGCGCATCCGAGTGGAGGCGCCCGGACTTCCAGTGCAGACCCAGGAAATGATTTCGGGCGGACGTTATCTCTCGGGCGACGACACGGTTCGCACCTTCGCAGCGGGCGCCGTCGGTGCCGCGGCACGGATCGAGATCACCTGGCGCAAGGGGAGCCGGACCGTGGTGGAAGGGGTGGCGGCGAATTCCCTGGTGGAGATTGACGAAGCCCCGGATCTGGCTCCGACACCGGCAGCCTCACCCACTCCGGCACCCGCGCCATGGTTCGCCGATGTCAGCGACCGATTGCATCACCGACACACTGCGGAGCCATCCGATGATTTCGCCCGGCAACGACTCCTGCCGCGCAGTCTGTCGGCGGCGGGTCCGGGGGTTTCGTGGTTCGACTTCAACGGCGATGGCTGGCCGGACCTGATGATCGGCGGGGGCCGTGGCGGGCGTCTGGCGGTTTTTCGCAACGACACCCACGGAGGGTTTGTGCCCCAGAAAGCCGGCCTCCTCCAGACCCCGTTGGACCAGGACCAGACGACCGTGCTGGGGTGGCGACGCGCCAATCTGGAGACCCTGTTGCTGATGGGATTCTCAGACAATGATACCGGGCATTCCAACGTGCCCCTCGTGAGGCAGTTCAGCCTGGTCTCGGGCGTGACCAACGACATTGCGGACCCGACCGGCGGCGGCGGCGGCCCCATCGTGATGGCGGATGTCGATGGGGACGGTCAGTTGGATGCCTTTGTCGGTGCGCGCCCGATCCCGGGTCGTTATCCGGAGGCGGGTCCGTCGCGGTTGCTGCGGGGTGGCGCGGACGGGGTGAAGGCGGACCCGGACAACGCGGCCGTGCTCGCCGGTTTGGGGGTGGTGAATGGGGCGGTGTTCACCGATCTCGATGGCGACGGGGATCCGGACCTTGTGGTGGCCTGCGACTGGGGTCCGTTGAGAATCTTGCGCAATGGGAAAGGTCGGTTGGAACCGTGGCCTTGGAAGGTGATCCTTCCGTCAGTGGGAGACCGGGTGCCGCAGGTCGTTCCTTTGGAATCGTTGACGGGTTGGTGGAACAGCGTCGCGACCGGGGATTTCGACGGCGATGGACGCATCGACATCGTGGCCGGCAACTGGGGTCGGAATTTCCGGGACCGGCGTCATCTCGCGCGGCCGTTGGAATTATATCAGGGCGATGCCGATGGCGATGGCGTGTTGGATTTGATCGAAGCCCATTTTGATGCTGGATTGGGGCGCACGGTGCCGGCGCGCGATTGGAAGACACTGTCCGGTTCGTTTCCCACGCTGAGGGAAAAGTTCGGCAACTTCACGGCGTTCGCGTCGGCCGGGATGGATGAGGTGCTGGCCGCCGGATTGCCCGCGATGAAACGGGTGGAAGCGGGCATGACCGACTCGATGATCTTCCTGAACCGGGGCGACCATTTCGAGGCGCACCCGTTGCCGGTCGAGGCGCAATTCGCCCCGGTCTTCGGCATCGCGGTCGGAGACATGGACGGGGATGGGAACGAGGACCTTTTCCTGGCCCAGAACTTTTTCGGGGTCTCGGCCGCGGAGAGTCGGTTGGATGCGGGCACCGGTGTGCTGCTATTGGGCGATGGTCACGGTGGCTTCCAAACCGTGGCGCCGGCCGTCAGCGGGATCTCGATCGAGGGCGAGGGTCGGGGCGCCGCACTGGCGGACTATGACCATGATGGTCGCCTCGATCTGGTGGTCGGCCAGATTCGCGGCGTGACGCGGTTGCTGCACAACGAACGCGCCCGTCCGGCCCTGCGCCTGCGTCTGTCGGGTGAGGCGCGGAATCCGGATGCGATCGGGGCGCGGATCCGGTTGAGGTACCGTGATGGGACCTTGGGCCCGCTCCATGAGACGCATGCCGGGACCGGTTATTGGTCGCAGGACGGTTCGGATGTCCTGCTGGCGACCCCGCGGGAACCGGCACTGATTGAGATCCGATGGCCTGATGGTCGCGAGACGCGGGTGCCGGTGCCCGCGGGGGCGCGCGAGTTGCAGGCATCACCGGTGCCTTAGCCTTGGCCGTCACCTGAGGAATACTCACAGAAGAAAACGAAGGGAACGAAGCCATCACGGAACGGCCACGCGACCGGTTGAAACCGGGACTTCAAACGGAACCGTCCGGGGTTCGGAGTCCCGGGCTTCAGCCGGCAGAGCCTCCGCACGCACGAGCACGTTGAACCGAGCACGCCAAGGCCGGACAGGAATTCCTTGAGCCACCCGGCCCGTCCCGCGAATGATGACGCCATCATGTGTAATCCCATGAATCTTCCCAAGCGCCTTGGCTGGTTGGTGGGTGTCGCCCTGCTGGTCATCGGGTCGACCTCAGGCCGGGCCGACTCACCGCCGCCCTGGGAATCCACCAACGTCCGGGGCCAATGGATCGGCATCTCCGCACCGGTGACGGCCCAGGTGAAATCCAATTGGCCCGGTCTCACTGCCGGCGTGTCGGTGGATCGCGTCAATGGGACGGTTTATATGATCCTGTCCGGGGAGGGTGTTTGGAAGAGCACGGATCAGGGCGCGAATTTCTCGCGGGTGGATGGCCGGGTGATCGGGGGTCGTTGCGAGACGGGCTATGCGCTATGTGCGGACCCGAAAGGCGGACGACTGTTCTGTTTCATGCTCGACGGGCCGAGTGGTTATACCCTCGACGGCGGGCGGAAGTGGACCGGTTTGAAGCAGGTGGGACGCGGCTGGGATTATGCCGCAGTGGATTGGAGCGCGAAGAAACCGCAGGTGATCTATGGGTTGGAGCACGAAAGCGGAGGCAGGGTCTGGTTGAGCACCGATGCCGGACAGACTTGGAACCGTTTGGGTGAGGCGCCGACGGTCGGGAATGCGGCGCCGTTCGGTGTCGGGGTTTTCGATGCGAAGACCCTGGTGCGCTGGCGGGGTCGGGAGGGGATTGAACGGAGCACGGACACCGGTGCGACCTGGACCAAAGTCAGTGAGGAGATTCCCGTCAGCCACGTGATGGGGGTGTTCGAAGGCACGGGCTATTGGCTGAGTGAGAAGGGTGTCCTGGTGAGCCGGGATCGGGGAGCCAGTTGGAAGCTGCAGGGTGGACCCGTGACGGCGGCTTGGGGTCCCTATTTCGGGAAAGATGCGCGGCACTGGGTGGTGGTCGGGAAAGAGGGGGTCCGGGAAACCACCGATGGCGGCGGGAGTTGGGCGAAGGTGGCCGATCTGCCGCCGGGGTTTGACAACCTGAAGATTCCGGGCTGGTTCCTGAACTTCGGCTTCGATCCGCGCCATGATTGTTTCCATGCCTCTTGGATGGGCAAGCCGACTTATACGTACCGGCGGTAGATGTTTTGACGGTCGTGGCGTACCCTAGTTGTTGCGGCCGGCGAGGGGTTCTTTCTGACGGACGGGCGGATGTTCTGATCGGTTCCAAATTGAGCGTTGTTCCGATGAATCCCACTCGTGCACTGCTCTCGCTCCTCCTTATCGTTCTGCTGTTCCCCGCCGTCGTGAGTCGAGCGCAGGACGGCACCGTGACCCCGGATGTCCGGTCCCTTCCACTCGCGCCTTCCGCGTCAGGTCGGCCAGGTTTCACGCGCCTCCCTGCGGCCGTGACGGGCGTGGCGTTCACCAACCGTCTTTCCGAATTGCTCGCCCTCAACAACCAGATCCTCGAGAACGGCGCCGGCGTCGCGTTGGGCGATGTGGATGGCGACGGACGCTGTGACATTTACCTGTGCGGCGCGGAGAGTCACAACCGCCTTTACCGAAATCTCGGCGATTGGAAATTCGAGGACATCACGGTTTCGGCCGGTGTGGCCTGTGAAGGGCAGCTTTCAACCGGGGCGGTGTGGGCTGACGTGGACGGCGACGGCGATCTGGATCTCCTGGTGAACGGGGTCGGGGTCGGCACGCGGTTGTTTCTCAATGACGGCAAGGGCCGGTTCACCGAGTCCTTGAAATCGGGCCTGAGACGGAGCGGGGCGGCCACCTCGATGGGATTGGCGGACCTGGACGGCGACGGCGACCTGGATCTTTATGTCTGTCATTATCGGACGACGAGCGTGCGGGGGGATGCGCGGCCACCGGCGGTCACGGCGCGCCTGGTGAACGGTCAGGTGTTGGTGACGCCGGCGGACCGTTTCTTCGGGGTGCCGCGCGGGGATGGGACGGTGGAGATCGTCGAGAAAGGCGAGGCCGACGTCCTGTATTGGAATGACGGACAGGGTCATTTCACCGCCGCATCGTGGACCGACGGCACGTTCCTGGATGAACACGGCAAGGCCTTGGTCGCGCCCCCCGAGGATTGGGGCCTTAGCGTGATGGTGCGCGACCTCAATGGCGACGGCACCCCGGATATTTATGTCTGCAATGATTTCTTCCGCTCGCGCGACCGCTGCTGGCTGGGGGATGGGAAAGGGCATTTCCGGGCCATACCATCGACATCGTTGCGGAGTTTCCCGATGTCGTCGATGGCGATGGATGTCGCGGATATCAACCGTGACGGGCACGACGATCTGTTGGTGGCCGAGATGCTGAGCCGGGACCATCGGACCCGGCGGTATCAGCGGGCCAATGCGCCGAAGCCCGGATTGAACCTGCCGCTGACCGATCCGGCCTATGCCGTCGAGCATTCGCGCAATGTGGTTCAATTGGCGCGTGGGGACGGGACGTTTGCCGATGTGGCGTGGTTGAGCGGATTGGCGGCGACCGATTGGACCTGGGGAGTGGCGTTCCTGGACGTGGATTTGGACGGGTGGGAGGACCTGCTCGTGGCGACGGGAAATGGGCACGATGTGCTCGACCTGGATGCCCAGGAGGCCATTGACCGGGCGGGACCGGGCCGCACCCGGCCGGTGTTGTCGTATTACAAAAAGCTGGAGCAACCCAACCTGGCGTTCCGCAACAACCATGACCTGACCTTCACCGAAACCGGAGCGGCCTGGGGATTCGATTCCTTGGGGATTTCCCAAGGTCTGGCGCTGGGCGACCTGGACGGCGACGGCGACCTCGACGTGGTGGTGAACAACCTGAACGGTGAGGCGTGGCTTTATAAGAACAACGCGGGCTCAGCCAGGATCTCCGTGCGACTGAAAGGCCGGCCGCCGAACACCCACGGCATCGGTGCGCGCATCACGGTGACGCCGGTTCCCGCGGTCGAAGGGTTGCCGGTGCAATCGCAGGTGATCGTCGCGGGCGGGCGCTATCTCGGGGGGGACGAATCGGTGCGCTCGTTCGCGGCGGGGATGGCGACGAACCTGGCGGTGGAGGTGCGCTGGGGCAGCGGCCGCGTGAGCCGCATCAGCAATGTCGCACCGAACCGAGCCTATGAGTTCAGCGAACCCGGGGATACCGTGGCGGACACCCCGCGACCCGCCGCGAAGGCTGCCGGCAACCTTTGGTTTGAGGATATAAGTCCGGTGCTCGGGCACACCCATATCGAGAATGTTTTCGACGAGTCCGCCCGCCAGCCCTTGTTGCCGTATCAACTGGGTGCGGGCGGCCCGGGCGTGGCTTGGTATGACATCGATGGTGATGGCTGGGACGACCTGATCGTGGGCGCCGCGAAGGAAGGTCGGATCGCACTGTTCCGCAACGACACCCGGGGTGGATTTGAGTCCGTCACGGCGGCGCCATTCGACCTGCCGTTGACCCGGGACGCGACCACCGTGCTGGGTTGGCAACCGGCTCCGGGCAAGGCCGGGTTGTTGGCGGGAATCGCGAATTATGAGGACGGCGGGGCGGACGGGGCGGCGGTTCGTGCGTATGATTGGAAGGCGTCGGCGGCGCGCGATGTGGTGTCCGCCGGGGCTTCGAGTCCGGGACCCCTGGCCTTGGCGGACGTGGATGGGGACGGGGACCTGGATTTGTTCGTGGGCGGCCGGGTGGTGCCGGGACGTTGGCCGGAGGCGGCAGCCTCGAGGTTGTTCCTCAACGAAGGCGGGGAATTCAAGCCGGACGTGCGCAACAATCCCCTTTGGGAGCGGGTCGGCTTGGTGAGCGGTGCGGTGTTCACGGACCTGGACGGGGACGGCGCCCCTGAATTGGTGCTGGCTTGCGAATGGGGGCCGGTGCGGATCTTCCGAAACCATGGCGGTCGGTTCACCGAATGGGATCCGTTGATTTCGTGGACGGACGGTTCAGCCGGATCACGCGAGAGGGCGGTGGGGAGGCTTTCGGCGCTGACCGGATTATGGACCAGTGTGACAGCGGGCGATTTTGATGGGGATGGCCGGTTGGACCTCGTGGTTGGGAACTGGGGCCGCAACTGCCGGGAACATCATTTTGCACCCGCGCAGTTATGGTATGGCGATTTCAACGGGACGGGCGGTGTGGACTTGGTGGAAGCCATCACGGACCCGGCGGTGGGAGAGGTTGTGCCGTGGCGTGCGCGGGATGCTTTCGTCAAGGCAATGCCATGGATCGCGGAAAAATATCCGAACTGGCGATCCTTTGCCGCGGTGGGTGCCGGTGAGGTGTTGGCGGGTCGTGCGCCCCCGGTGGGTCGTTTGACATTGGCCACGACCGACTCGCTGTTGTTGCTCAACCGGGGCGATCGGTTTGAAGCGGTGTCGCTGCCGATCGAGGCGCAACTGGCACCGGTCTTCGGGGTGGCGGTGGCGGACTTTGATGGCGACGGGAACGAGGATGTGTTTCTGGCGCAGAATTTCTTCCGCACCGAGCCGGAAACCTCCCGTCTCGATGCCGGACGCGGGTTGGTGCTGGCGGGTGACGGTCACGGGGGCTTTCGGGCCGTGCCCGGGCAGGAGAGCGGGGTGGCAATCCATGGGGAACAGCGGGGCGCGGCGGTGGCAGATTTTGATCAGGATGGCCGCCCCGACCTGGTGGTGGGACAGAACTCTGGACCCACCCGATTGTTCCACAACCGCTCGGGGAAACCCGGCTTGCGGATCCGGTTGAAGGGGTCCGCAGGCAATCCCACGGGGGTGGGGTCGAAGTTGCGCCTCCGGTTCCGAGACCGGCTCGGACCCGTGCGTGAGATTCATGCCGGGGCGGGTTATTGGTCGCAAGACAGTCCGGTGAGCATCCTGGCGCAACCGGGTCAACCGACGGCCTTGGAGATAATAGGGTCGGGCGGTGGAAAGGTTGAGGTGCCGGTACGGGAGGGTGCCAGATTCATGGAAGTGACCCGGTGGCATCCAATGGGGCAGGGTCAATAGGTGCACAAGGACCCGGCGGTCCCCACTTTTGGATTGATTTACCCGGCGGTGGCGGAGGATGTTAGAAAACACTTTGAATTGTCGAAATGCCCGGGGCTGGATGGTTCCGGTTGGGGCATCGCGGCATGATTCCAGGTCAACCCGTTTCCAGCCTCATGAAATCCTCCTTGGGCTTCCTACCGCTGATCATCGCGCTCCTGTGCTCCCTCGTCGTCCGCGCCGAAGTCACCAATGTTGCCGGGGACGGCACGGCCTTCGCCGATCGCCCGCTCTATACCGATTGGCCGATCGCCCGGCTCATCGATGGTGACACCGCGACGGTGTTTCATGCCGACACCGATGACACGCCCGGCCTGAATTACACGGTGGATCTGGGCCGGGACCGGTCGGTGAGCGAATTGCGTATTTATCCACGGCAGGATCTTTGTTGTCCGGAGCGGTTGACCAATTTCCGGGTGTCAGTCCACGCCGACAACATGGGGAGCATCGGGGCCGAGATTTGGGGCCAGACCTTATATGGGGACGGGACCAATCCCGGATCCGCGCCAGGGACGGTGGTCAAGATCCCGTTGCCCAGTCCCCAGACCGGTCGGTGGATCAAGGTCGAGGCCTTGGACAACCCGCCCTCGGATTATGCGCTGCAGATGACGGAACTCGAAGTGTATGCGGACGTGCCGGCGGCGCAGGTGAACCGGGCGGTGGGCAAGATTGCGACGGCCAACCAGGGACTTTTTGGAACCTTCAAAGCGCAGCAACTCGTGGATGGAAACCGGTCCGCGCCGATCCACGGGGCGGAGATCCTGACTCCCGGCTTTGCGTATACGATCAACCTCGGTTCCAGCGTCAAGATGGACCATATCGTGATCTGGGCCCGGCAGGATGGTGCGGTTCCCGAGCGACTCTCCAACTACCGGGTGAGCGTCCTCAAGGATAACGCCGGCCAACCCGGTGACGTGGTTTGGAAGGCGGACTTGCACACCGATGGTACGAATCCCGGGTCGGATCCGGGTTCCAAAGACACGCTGAATGCAGCCTTGAACGCGGCTGGCGATTTCCGGGGTCAATGGGTGCGGATTGAGTCCTTGGACAACCCGGTCCCTTCGTATGCGCTCCAGATGACGGAGGTCCAGGTCTTCGGCGTGTCGGAAGGAGGCGTGAGCTTCCTGATCAACCAGCAACCCCAACCGGCAGTGGCGGGAATTGCCCGGACGGCCAGTTTCACGGCCGGCGGGCTCGTGGTGAACGGTGATCCCACCCTGCTGACGTTCCAATGGAAGAAGAATGGCACGGTCATTCCCGGCGCCACTTCCAATGTCTACACCACCCCGCCGATCCTGATCGCGGACGACAAGTCGAAGTTCCAATGCGTGCTTTCCTATCCCGGTCTGGCCGACCAATCCACCGACGAGGTCACGCTCCGGGTGGATCTCGCCTTCCACGCCGACACCACCGCCAACCGGCCGCTCTGGCCGCCGGGCGGTTGGAACATCAGCATGCTGGTCGATGGCGACCGCAGCCTCGCGATCCACGGCGATGCCTCCATTGATCCCGGTTACGAATACACGGTGAACCTGGGAACGGGCGTGAAGCTGGATGAGATCGATATCTATCCCCGGCAGGACGGGTGCTGTGCGGACCGGCTCAGCAACATCGAGGTGTCGGTCCACGCCGACAATGCCGGTGCGGTGGGCGCGCAGAATTGGGTCGTCGATCTGTTCACCGACGGTACGAACGCGGGCTCCGGCCCGGGCGCCATTGTGAAGATCCTGGCCGCCCAGGATCCGGATCCGACGCATAAGTTTGAAGGGCAATGGCTGGTCATCCACAGCCTGGAGGATCCGGAGTCTGCGTATCCCCTGCAGATGTCCGAGATCGAGGCGTTCGGAAGCTATGCCAGCGGTCTCCCGGTGTTGGGCGTGTTCGTGCAACCGGCGGACACCGGCACCGTGCCCGGACGCGCCGCCCATCTCTCCATGGAAGCCAAGGTGGTCAATGGCGACCCGGCGAAGATCACCTATCAGTGGTTGCGCAATGGCACGGCCATTCCTGGCGCGAACACCAATGTCTATGTCACGCCGCCACTGCTGCCCGCGGATGACGGAACGCTGTATCGCTGCGTGCTGTCGTATCCCGGCGTGGCGGATGTCCCCACACGGGATGCCAAGGTGTTTTTCGACGGGAATTATGCCAAGAACCAACCGGCCAGTTCCAACCGGCCGCTCTGGGCCCCGGGCAATTGGAACATCCAGATGATCGTCGATGGCGATCGCACCCATGCCGTGCACTCGGACACGGGCATCGCCGCGGGATTTGCCTATGAGGTGGACCTTGGGTTCGATGTCGCCGTGGACCGGATCGACATCTATCCACGGCAGGACGGGTGCTGTGCGGACCGGTTGGCGAACTTCCGCCTGTCGCTCCACCAGGACAACAATGGCGCGCCTGGCGATGAGACGTGGCATGCGGACCTGTTCACCGGTGTGGACGAAAATGCCGGATCCGGCGATGGCGTGGTGGTGAGCGTGTTGAAGGACCAGGGCGTCGGCGCATTCCATGGGCGGTGGGTCCAGATCCTGGACCTGGACGATCCGGTGAAGGATTATTCGCTGCAAATGAGCGAGTTGGAGGTTTACGGCAAGGCCAACGTGTTGCCTCCGCCCACGGTCGCGATCAGCCGCACGAACGCCGGGATCATCATCCAATATGCCAACGGTGTGCTGCAGGCGGTCTCGAACCTCGGTGACGCCTGGGCGCCCGTTCCCGGGGCCGCCAGTCCGTTCACGGTGGATCCCAGCCAGGCGAAACAATTCTATCGCGTTAGCCAGTAGCGCGACCCTGCGTCGGAGTCCATGATCTCCACCGGTGCTTCCTACCGGCGGGCACCCAGCGTGCCCGCCGGTTTTCTTTCATTGATGAACATCGGATCTGGAATAATTTGCCTGCCACTCGCATGGGCTCTCGCGGCGATGGGAGCGCGTCTGCTAGCCCAGACCGATCCCCAACCCAACCTGGCCTTGGGACGGCCCGTGATTGCGTCGGGTCCCACGTGGACGGGCTTCCCGGCCAACCGCCTGACGGATGGGGATTCCAGCACCATTTCCCATCCGCTCAATGCCAGCGGCACCCTGGGATTTTACTTCCAGGTGGATCTGGGCGGAACCTTCCGGCTCGACCGCATCCTCTTGGCGAACCGCGATGACGGCTGTTGCACGGACCGGTTGAGCAATTTCGGCGTGGAGCTTTATGCCGATTCGGGCGGGGAACCGGGCACGTTGAATTGGAGCGCCGCGATCCGTGCCGACGGATCCGATTCCGGGGTTGCCGGCGTGGACACGATCACGGCCGCCAATGCCCCCACCGGAGTGTTCGCGGGGCGTTTTGTGCGCATTGTGAACCGCAGCGGCACGGCTTATAGCCCGCAGTTGGCGGAAATCGAGGTGTACGGTGGCTTGGTCCCGCTCATCCGCTCGTTTGCCGCGGACGCCGACACCCTGATAGGAGGGGCGACCGCGACCTTGCGCTGGGAGTTGGACCGGGCGACGTCCGCCACGATCAGCCCGGGCTTCGGTCCCGTGGCCGCCACCAACGGTTTCCTCACGTTTCAGCCCACGGCGACGACCACGTACACCCTCACCGCCAGCAACGAGAACGGCACCGCCCAAGCCACCGTCCTCATCGGTGTGGACGTCGTGCTGGCGCCGCCCCGGTTGTCGGAATTCATGGCCGACAACTCCGGAAACCTGTCGGACGAGGACGGCGACTCGAGCGATTGGATCGAGGTCCAAAACCCGAATCCATACGGGCTCAATCTGGAGGGGTATTACCTGACCGACGATCCGGGGAGCCTGGGGAAATGGCAGTTCCCGGGTGCGCGGATTCCGGCGGGGGGACAGTTGGTGATTTTCGCTTCGGGTAAGAACCGACGCGATCCCGGGGCAGAGTTGCACACGAACTTCAAACTGGACGCACAGGGGGATTACCTGGCGTTGGTGGATCGGGACGGCGTGACGGTGCTGGACGGATATCCGGCGGATTTTCCCGCGACCAAGGCGTATCCGGCGCAGCGGAAGAACCTCAGTTACGGACGTGATCCCTCGGGAACGATCGGGTTCTTCCGTCCGGCGACCCCGGGAGCCACGAACGGTCCCGCGTTCGCCGGCATCGTGTCGGATCCGCAGTTCAGCCAGGATCGCGGGTTCCATGACACCAATTTTTCCCTGGTCCTCTCCAGCGCCACGGTGGGTGCGGTCATCCGGTACACCACCGACTTCTCGGAACCGACACCGACGAAAGGGCTGGTCTACACCGACCCGATTGCGATCACTGGCACGACGGTGATGCGCGTGGCGGCGTTCCGGGATGGGTGGTCGCCCACGGCGGTGGACACCCGGACTTATGTCTTTCCCAGCAATGTCATCGCCTCGGCGGTGATGCGCACCACGATCACGCACAGCCCGGTCTATGGGCCGCAGATGCGGGCCGCGCTGCTCGACGTGCCCAGTATTTCGTTGGTGACCACGGCGACCTATAACGACACCAGCGAGGTGCGGACATCGGTCGAGTGGCTGAATGGCGACGGGACCAAGGGGTTCCAGGTGGACGCGGGGGTGCGGCGCTTCGGTGGCACGTTCCAGGATTTCGCGAAGAAGAGTTTCCGCATCTATTTCCGGTCGGAATACGGCGCATCGAAGGTGAAGTACCCGATCTTCGCCGGATTCGGGCATGGGTTGGAGGCGGTGGACGAGTTTGACCAGCTGGAGTTGCGCGGCGGCGAGCAGGACATGGTCGATCGGGGTTTCTACATGTCGAACCCGTTCACGGACGACACCATGCTGGACATGGGCCGGCTCAACACCCACGGCCGATTTGTCCACCTGTACCTGAACGGCACGTATTGGGGGTTGTACCACCTGCGCGAACGCTGGGGGGCGGCGATGCACGTTCGCTATCTGGGCGGGGCGCACGCGAATTATGAGTCCATCAACGGCAATTATAACGTCGGCGGCTGGGCGGAACCGGGGTCGCCCTATGACGGGGACGGCAGCACGTGGGCGTTGGTCAAGAGCCTGCGCAGCCATTATGCGGCCGTGAAACCCTGGGTTGATGTGCCGCAGTTCACCGATTATATGATCATGTGGCTGTTTGGCGGCAGCGAGGACGAATTCCGCTGTGTCGGGCCGAACGTGCCGGGCAGCGGTTTCAAGTTCCTGCTCAATGACGCCGACGGCTGGCTGTGCGTGCCGAACTATTGCGCCTCGGGCGACCGCACGGCCCGGGGTGCTCCCGGACGCCTGAACGGGGACGGGCCGGGAAGTCTGTTTTCGATGTTGGTCAAGGAAGGGGACCCCGAATTCCGGACCCTGCTGGCGGACCGGATGCATCAGGCGTTGTTCCATGACGGCGCGCTGACCCCGGGACAGAATGCGGCCCGGCTCCTGCAACGGACCCGGGAGATCGAACGGCCTTTCTATGCCGAGGCGGCCCGGTGGAATTACCTGACCCCGCTGGCCTGGGCCGGTCGTCGCGATGCGGTGTTGAACAACTGGTTCCCACGCCGAACAGCTGAGGCGCTCACACAGTTCCGTGCGGCCGGGCTTTACCCGACGCTCGATGCCCCGGAAATGGCCCCGCACGGTGGCGTCGTCGGCAGTGGGTATCTGTTGCACCTGACCGGGCCGGTGGGGGCGGTGATCCATTTCACATTGGATGGATCCGACCCGCGGCTGCCGGGCGGAGCGGTGTCACCCACGGCGCGCACCTTCGCCACGGGTGGGGCGAGCGAGACCCTGGTGCCCGCCGGCGCCCGCTGGCGTTGGTACACGGATGCGACGGGCCTGGGATCCAGTGATGTCGTCGAAGGGCAGCCGGGTTGGTCCACCGCCAACTGGAAGCATCCCGGATTTGCGGATGAGGCGTGGTCGGAGGGACCGGCCCAGTTGGGTTATGGCGAAGGGGACGAGGCAACCGTGCTCCCGTTCGGTCCGGATCCCCAGAACAAGTGGACCACGTCCTATTTCCGTCACCGTTTCACACTGGCGGACACCAACGGGATCACGGCTCTCACGCTCCGGCTCAAGCGCGATGATGGCGCCATTGTCTATGTCAACGGTCGCGAGGCGGCGCGCAGTTCGATCCGTTCCGGACCGGTGGTCGGCACCACCCCGGGCGACGGTGCGGCGGACGACGGGCAGGCCTTCAATGCCTTGGTGTTGGCGACCGGCTTGCTCCAATCTGGCGACAACCTCGTGGCCGTTGAACTGCACCAGGCCACGCCGGGAACCAGCGACGCCAGCTTCGATCTCGAGTTGGTGGCGACGCGGTCGGTCGGCGGCCCCGGAAACCCATTGCCCAGCCTGACCGGCAACACGGTGGTGAAATGCCGGTCACGGCAGGGGGACGAATGGTCGGCGTTGAACGAGGCTTTTTTCCAAGTCGACCCGGACCCGGTCGGTTCGGGCGGGATCGCCTTCACGGAACTCAATTATAACCCGGCTGGCGACGACGGCACGGAGTTTGTGGAATTGACGAATTTGGGGTCGCACGCCGCCAATCTCCGGGGCGCGCAATTCACGGAGGGGATCCATCATGTGTTCCCCGACAATCGCGACACCCTGCTCGCCCCCGGCCAACGTCTGGTTCTGGTCCGGGACCTCTTCCGCTTCCAGCAACGATATGGATTCGAATTGCCGGTCGACGGGATTTACTCGGGTCAATTGGCCGACGGCGGGGAACGGCTGACGCTGGTGTCGGCGGCGAACCAGACAATCACTGCGGTCACCTACTCGGACGCGGCCCCATGGCCGGCCGAGGCGGATGGCGCGGGTTATACCCTGGTGCTGGTGCATCCGGAATTGGGACAGTCCAATCCCCTGGCCTGGCGCGCGAGCGTGGCGACCAACGGCACGCCCGGCGGGACGGATTCCGTCGCGTTTGTGGGTGAGCCCGGGGCCGATGCCGATCACGACGGCGTGCCGGCCTTGCTGGAATTCGCCTTTGGCACCAGCGATCTCGATCCCGCGTCCGGTCCGGGTGCGGTGACCATCGGATTCGACGCCGAGCAACGGTTCACGATCACATTTCCGCATCGGTTGGGAGCGGATGGCCTATCCGTGTCGGTGGAGGCCTCGGCGGATCTGACGGATTGGTTTCCGGCCACGCTACTGGCGGTGACGCCTTCGGGTGGGCGGACCCGATGGGAGACCTGGGGTGTGCTGGCCGCGGCCCATGAAGCACAGTTTCTGCGCATCCGGGTGACCCAGCCCTGAGCGGTGACGATGCAATCGGAACGGAGAGGAGGACTCACGCGAAGCCGCAAAGGCGCGAAGAAAAGCGAAATGGATCCCGCCCGGACCGTTCACTTGTTGGCGAGCCACGACGAGGACGAAGACCCTTCCGAAAACCCTTTTGTTGAAAAAGGGTGGGACTTTCGATGGTCCCTGCATTGCGCGCGGCCCGCCAAGCTGTTATTTCCGCTCCCATCCGCGGTCCGGGCTGGAAAGCCGCTCCGGCCGCCGTCTCCATGAACGCACTGATTACCCATTATCCCGTGCCGAGCCTGCTGGCCGCGCTCCTTTTCGGGATGATCGTGAAATGGTTGCTCGATCTGTTTTTCCTGCGGTCGCGGGTATTCGGATTGGAGCGTCAGGTCACCGAGCGGGAACGGGATCTCACCGACCTGCGCCACGATCACAACCGCGCGTTGGTGGATCTCAAGAACCGGTTGACCGAACTGGATGCGACGCAGAAGGCGAAGATCCTGATTTCGGCATCCCTGGCGGCGCGCGAGACCGACCTGGCCGATGCGCGGCGTCGGTTGACCGGGATCGAGAGTGAAATCCAGACCCAACGGGAGGCGGCGGAGCAGTGGCGGAACAGCTTCCAGGCGCGGGAGGCGGAACTGGCTCTGGCGCGGGAACGGATGGCGACGTTGGATGGGGAATTGGCCGCAGGCACGAGCGTGTATGAGGCCGTGCAGGCGGCCGTCCAGGCCCGTGACACGCAACTCGCCGAGGTCATCTCCCGTGAAACAGAATTGTCGGCCCGATTGGAGGCGGCCACGGCAACGGGCGCAGCTGCGGCGCAGGGATGGGAGGAAGTGCGTATGGCCTTGGAGGCGGCGGAGCGTCAGGTGAAGGCCGCGGCCGTCGAACGGGGCGGGTTGGAACAGGAACTGGCCGCGCTTCGCGTGAAGTCGGATGCGGCCACCAAGGCGCGCGCGGCGGCCGAAAGGGAGCTGAAGAAGCGCGAGTTGGAATTTGCCGCACGGGCTCCGGAACCGCCGAACCCGGATTTGGCGGCCCAGCTCACTGCGACCGAGGCGGAATTGGTCCGGTTGTCCGAAGGCCGGGCATCCCTGGAGGCAGAATTGGCGGCGGTGTCGGGGTCGCACGCGCGGTTGGAGGAACAATTGGCGGAGGCGCGTGCCGAAGCCCGGCGCTTGGAGGCGCGCCTGGAGGATTCACCGGCACCCGAAGGCGGCACGGAAAAAGACACCGGATTCGATGCCTTGCTCTCGGACTTGGATCAAATGACCCGCGAACGCAATGACTTGGCGGCCGAAGTGGCGACCTTGCGGTTGACCGTTGCCGGCGGACGCCCGGGGGCGGCATCGCCGAAACGGCCGGCCGCAGAAACGGTGGACGAGACATCGCCGGTGTTGCCCCAGCGACTGGGTGAGTTGATGGGACTCGGGCCGGCCGATGAGAAGCGGTTGCACGATGCCGGCATCCGGTCATTCGAGGATCTGGCGGCGGCGACCGTCGAGGATCTGGCTCGGGTGTGCCCGGGTTCGGGGACGAAACACCCGGATTATAAGTCTTGGATCCGACAGGCCCGGGCGTTGGCGGAAGGATGGGAGGGTTGAGCCATGTGGGACGATGGAAGACCGCGTTATTGGATCGATTCTTATGACCGCTGGCACCTGGCGTTGCCGGTGGCGTTTTTCGCAGCGTTGCTCTGGTTGTTCTTCCTGCCCAAACCGCCGGTCGTGGTCGAGACCGCGCCTCCCGCGGCGCCGCCGGCATTGATGGCCCCGATCATCGAATCCCCGGTCAACGGGGCTCAATTTCACGCCAACCGGATGGGCGATGTCGAAGGCCGCGCCCAGTCGGGGACGCTCGTCGTGCTGCTCTATGCACCGGCGCAACAGCCCTGGCGTGAACTGGGCCGGGTGGTGGTCGGGTCGGACGGCCGGTATCGGTTCCGTCTGGCCGGTTTTCCCGCGGGGCTTTATGGGCTTAAAACCGTCGAATTTGCGGACGGTGGACGGACGGCGGAATCGGCGATGGTGGACATCTGGGTGGTGGCGGAGCCCAAGCCGCCCGTAACCCCACCCAAGCCCCGACGCAAAACCCCGACCCGCTGAAGTAAAGGGCGGTTCAACGTTTCCGGGCGGATCCGCAGAAGTAGCCCTTGCCCATGCGCACGCCCTTGGTCTTGCGTTCCGACAAGGGACCCAAACGGCCTTCGTCGAACAACGCCGTGTATTGGTAGGCGAAGGTCTCGAGCTTGAGCCGGGGGATCTTCTGGGAGATGAATCGCTCAATGGCCGCCACGAACTGGGCGTCGCCCGCCGTGTACAGGGTGAAGGCGTCGCCCGAGGCCTGTGCCCGACCCGTCCGGCCGATCCGATGGACGTAATCTTCCGGGTGTTCCGGGACGTCGTAATTGATCACGTGGCTCACGTCCGCAATGTCGAGTCCGCGCGCCGCGACATCCGTGGCCACCAACACCTCGAAACGTCCGCTCTTGAATCCGTCCAAGGCCTGCTGACGTTCGACTTGGGAGCGATCGGAATGGATGACCGCGGCCTTGTGGTGGGCGCGGCGGAGGAAGGATTCGACAATGTCCGCGCCGCGTTTGGTGCGGCAGAAGATGATGGCGCTTTCCCAATGGACGTGTTCGAGGAGGCCGAGCAGGAGGGTTTCCTTCTGGTGTTCGGCCACCGGGTAGAGCACATGTTTCACGGTCTCGGCCGGTTGACGGTATCCGCCCACCTCAATCCGGACCGGTTCGTTCATCGCCCACGTGGTGAGCGTCTCGATCGCCGGGGGGATGGTGGCCGAGAACAACATGGTCTGCCGTTTCTTGGGGCATTGGAGCACGATCCGCCGCACATCGGGCAGGAAACCCATGTCGAGCATCCGGTCCGCCTCGTCCAGCACGAGGAAGGTCGTCTTGTCCAACCGCAGATTGCCCTGGCTCAGGTGGTCGAGCAATCGGCCCGGGGTCGCCACGAGGATGTCGATCCCGTGTTTCAGGTCATCCATCTGTTTCCCGTAACCCACGCCCCCGTACACCAATCCGGTGCGGAGTTGGGTGAACCGGGCGAATTTGAGGAAGTTATCGTAGGTCTGGAGCGCCAATTCGCGGGTGGGCTCCAGCACGAGACAGCGTGGTCCAGGTCCGTGGGGCCCGAGTTGGCTGATGATCGGCAAGGAGAACGCGGCGGTCTTGCCGGTGCCGGTTTGTGCGGATCCGATGATGTCCTTTCCGGCCAGCAACAGGGGGATCGCCTGTTCCTGGATGGGTGTGGGCTCCTTGTAACCCAGCTCCGCAATGGCATCCAGGAGGGCGGCCCTCAGGCCTAGTTCTGCGAACTGCATGCCGGGACCATAACACGACCCATCCGCACAAACCAAGACCGGGTTACGGCGACCTTATGGGTGGCGGCTCGGTTCAGGGAAGTCGTAACAACCGGGGGCCCAGACAGGCAACCCGCGACTCGATCCCGATCCCCGCCGCCACCGGGCCCATGAATCCGCCACGACCGATCACGCCTCCCGCGGCCCAGCTCGAAAACGCCGGCAAAACGATCCCGTGCCGTCCGATGATGAATGCGGGGACCTTCAACTGGGTGGCCAGGCCGTCGCCCAGCACGACCGATGGGTGTTCATGACCCGACAGTCGTCGCGCGCCCGGGGGCAGGGGACCCGGTTCACGATCGCCATGAAGAAGTTGAAAGCCCGGGACGTTGAGTTCTGTGGTGCAGGCCGCCCCGATGCCCCATTTCACCAGGCATTCGGCGAGGCACCGATCGTGATTGCCGAGCACGAAGGTCACCCGACCCGGCACCAGTTGTTCCACCGCGGCGAGCGCTTCGGACAACCCGGGCACCTCCCGTGCGGCATGCACCACGTCGCCGAGGATCACCAACCGGTCGGGCTGATAATCCCGGACCAGGCTCCCCAGCCGATCAAGGGTGTCGTCGGGCGGACCGAGCGGGAGCAGATGCCCCCGGGCGCGTTGCACCCAGGCATAACCGAGGTGCGTGTCGGCCACCGCGAGGACCCGGGCCAGCGGCAGCCAAACGGCCCGTCGGGCATCAAGGACGAGCGCGGGATCCAAGGTGAGTCGACCGGACACAGGCGGGATCGTGAGGCGGGCGGCGTGGAACGTGGAGCGTGAAACGTGGGGCGTGAGACGTGGGGCGTGAGACGTGAATCGTGAATCGTCTAGCGTCATTGGTCATTCGTCATTGCCGATTTGCGTCCAATTCCTGGTCCATTCCCGGCAGCCTTGGGAAAGATGAAAACTCGGTCGGTCCCGGACAGCGCAGTGAAGGGGATTCCGCGGCATTGCCAGTCCTTGCCCGCGGGCGGTGAAGCGTCGTCGGGGAGGTTTTTCCCGAAGGATTCCAACCCCTGGGCCGGATGCCGATGATCGCCGGACCAGCGCGCGAACCGGTCGGAACGATCCGCTGGCTGCTGGAGTGGTTTGTGGTGTTGAGCGCCTGGCTCGTCGCCAGCGGTTGGATCCTCTCCGCGGTCGGCCGGCTCAACAGGTGGGGTTATATCCTCGTTTTCGTGGCCTTCGGCGCCGCGGCATTCGCCGCGATCCGATCCGGCCTTCTGCGGTCCGCCCCCGACCCTTGGCGGCCCCGGTTCCGTTGGCCCCGACAGGGGGTGGTCCGCCTGTTCGTCTGCCTGCTGCTCGCAACCCTGGTGGGCGCGGTCTCCCAGCGGATCTCCCATTTTGACACCCTGTCGTATCGCCTTCCCCGCGTCCTGCAATACCTCGGGGAAAACCGCTGGCATTGGATCCGCACCTCCGAGTTCCGGATGAACGCGGTGGCCCCTGGGATCGAATGGATCTGGACCCCGATCTTCGCGTTCAAGGCGCCCGAACACCTGGTCAATGCGCTTGGTTCGCTCTATTACCTGTTTCTGCCGGGGCTCGTTTTCGGGGTGTGGGTGCAATCAGGGGTTTCCCCGCGCACGGCCTGGTGGTGGTGTTGGATCCTGCCCGCGGGTTACTGCTATGCCATGCAGGCTGGTGGGCCTGCGGTGGATCTCCCCGGGACGATTTACACCCTGGCTGCGGTCGATTTCGCACTGCGTGCCTGGCGCCGTCGCAGTTGGCGCCACCTCTGCCTTTCGATCCTCGCCGTCTCCCTGATGGGCACGTTGCGCCTGATGTGCCTTCCGCTGGCCCTGGTCTGGGTGGTCCCGGCGATGGGGAGTCTCTTCCGCCATCGTCGCCCGCCCGGGTGGGTCCTCGCCGGCACGACGGCACTGGCGTTGGTGTGTTCCTTCATCCCGGGCGGATACTTCAATGTCCGATTTGCAGGCAGCTTCCGCGGCATCCCCACCGAGGCCTATCCCGCGATCCAGCATCCGCTTCTGGTCATCATTCCCAACCTGGTGTGGTACGTGTTCCAGAATCTGGTCCCCCCGTTCTTTCCCTGGCATCAGGAGTGGAACCATTGGGCAAACCGGGTCACCGCAGCCATGGGGGATCGATTCGCCGGACTGCCGTTTTGGGGGACCGTCGAACGCGGCGCCTCCGAGCAGAACGCCGGCCTGGGCTTCACGGTTTTCGTCTTCGTCCTGGTCTCCATCGGCCTCGCTTGGAGATATCGGAGCCCGACCGCCCGCGCGCGTTCCCCGATGAACCTTTGGCTGTGGGGCACGGCCTGGTTCGCCCTGGTGGTTTTCGCCTCCCAGATCGGCCTGGCCCAAAGTGGTCGGTATCTGGCCAGTTATTATCCGCTGCTGCTCGCGCCGTTTCTGGCCTGCTCCGGGTTTGAAGCCCTGGTGCGGCGCCGATCCTGGCAGCGATGGGCGACCCTGGTCGTCGCCTTGAGTCTCGGGCTCATCGTGGTCTCCCGACAGCGACCCGTCTGGCCCGTCTTTCCGCTGGTCAAGGCACTGGCCCATCGGATGCCCGGAAACCGTCTGGTTCACAAGGTGGAGGAATCTTTCGATCGTGCGGCATTGCGTCCGGTCATGAGGGATTTCATCGCCCACAACCTTCCCGCCACGGAGATCACCGTCGGTTACTACGCTCTATCCGGGACCGCGGAATTGGATCTGTCAGGGGAGGATTATGCCCGCCGGGTCTGGCGGATGGACGGCTCGGAAAACGCCGACTGGTTCCGCTCCCGGAACATCCGCCATGTCTTGTTCGAGGAATGGAATCCCATCACCCCGGACCACCCCACCTCCAGCCGGCAATGGTTGGACAAGATGGGCGGCGGACGCGAATTGGATCGCCTGTCCCTGCCTTATGGATCCGGCGAACATGCCGACATCGTCCTGCTCGATCTCGGACCCAAGCCTTAGTGGGGTCACTCAAACCCCTTGGAATCGATCCGGGGCAAAGAGCCTCAGGTCGTGACGGGAAAGGCCGGTGTCACTGAGGTCCGCCATGATTTCCCCAATCACGGGGCAGAACTTGAAACCATGCCCGGAAAAACCGGCGGCGAAGGTCACTTGGGGAAGGGCGGGATGCCGTCCCAGGACGAAATTCAGGTCCGGCGTGCAGGTGTAAAGGCAGGTTGCGGCGTGGACCCGGGCGCCATCCAAGCCCGGCAGCAGATCCCGCACTGCCTCCCGGATGGATGCCTCATCCCCGATGCGGATTTCCCGGTCGACGTTTTCGGGAGTGCAGGGCTCTTCCAACGGTGTGCGGAACCAGGCGATCTTCACGCCGCCCCCAGGACCGTCCATCGCCGGGAAGCCATAAGGTTGGAGACCATCGGGGCGTTCATGGACATAGATGGGGAAATGGGCGGGAAGATAAGGGGCCACACCCGCGGCGGGTTGGAACCAGAACAGCACCTGACGTTCGACCACGAGCGGCAATTCCAGATCGCGCAGTATCTGCGGCGCCCAAGGGCCGGCGGTCAGCACGAGACGGTCGGCACCATAGGTCGCGCGCGAGGTGGTGACCTCCACCCCACCACCGGGTGTCGACGTCCACCTGAGGGCGGCCTCTTCAAAGTGAAGATCCGCCCCGGCCCGGGTTGCGAGATCGAGTTGCGCCTGGACCGCGCGTTCGGTGTGGACGAGTCCGGCCTGGGCTTCGAACAGCGCCACCGTGTCGTCCCCGATGCGGAAGGGTGGGTAACGTCGGCGGATTTCGCGGGCGTCGAGCAGTTCATGCGGCAGGCCGTGCTCGCGGGCGCTGCGGAGGCTGCCGGAGACGACCTCGGAATCCGGGCGGCCCATCATCAGGCCTCCACAGAGCGTGAGCAATTCCCGGCCGGATTCGCGTTCGGTCTCGTGCCAGAGTTCATAGGCCCGGAGCAGGAGCGGCACATACGACGGATGTTCGAAATAGGCCTGTCGGATGACCCGCGTGCGGCCGTGACTGGACCCGCGATCATGGGCGGGTGTGAACTGTTCAAGACCCAGCACACGCCGGCCGCGACGGGCGAGTTGCCAGGCCGTGGCACTGCCCATGGCCCCGAGACCGAGGACGATCGTATCGTGCGTCACGGAGCGACTTCGACATTGATGACCCGCAGCCGCCAGTCGGGGAATTTCCCCGAGGTTTTCAGGATTCCGAAGGCGTCGTAGGTGAAACCGTTGGCCTCCCCGTAGGCGCTGTCGGGCGAAATGTTGAACGTCCAGACCGAGCCGGCGGGGATGGCGCGGGTCCCTTCGTGCTCGAGGAATCCTTCCAGCTCATGGATTCCGGCACCGAATTTCGCCATGGAATCGCCGGCTTGCCAATGGCGGAAAACCCCGCGGCTGGCCAGGAGTCGGCGCATCATGGGATTCGTGACCTGTGACTGCTGATGGCCGCGGAACACCGCTTGGACAACATTCGACGCGGTGCGTGTCTGTTCGAGCAGATATTGGGTTGCGTGCTGGCCATAGACGAAGGCGCGTCCCGGATCCACGGCAAACCCGGGTTCCTCGGAGACCAATGTGAAGTCGTTCCACATGAAACCCAGGGTGACGGGATTGATGGGATCGTCCGGACGGAAATCGAGCGCGGCCCGGTTATATTGTTGGCGCGCGGCGGCATCGGACGGGGCGAACCAGCCGGGATGGGTGCTGAGAAACTGGCGCTGGTTCAGGGTGCCCAGGAACTGGAAACCGGCCGGCCCCGGCGAGTCCAGCAGCCGCCGCGGATCATAGCCCGGCTCCATGCCGCCGTGGTTGCACTGGATATAATCGCCTCCCTTGCCGAGATAGATCACCACCGGCAGGAAATCATAGGCGCGCATCACCCGGGTGACATTGAATGCGGGGCCATATTTCAGGCGGCCCTCGCTCAGGAAACCATAGCGTGCCGCCAGGGACACCTCCTCATGGTTGCCGCGCGCCAGAAACACCCGGTCGGGGTTGGCGAGCTTGAGCCGCAGCAGGGTGTAGAGCACCTCGATGCCAAAGCTGCCGCGATCGGTGTAATCCCCGAAGAACACCATGTGAAACCCGGGCTTCGCCACCATGAAGCCGCACAGGTATCCTTGGTCGTTCAGCCAGGTCAGATCCGCCAGGAGCGAGCGGATGTCCCCATGAAGATCCGCGTGAACGAAAACCTCGGAATCCTCCGGCACCTGGAGTCTCAGTGCGAAAGGTTGGAATCGGATCGGTGGCGCGGTGCGGGAGGAGCGGGCCCCGGTGAGGAAGCTTTCAACCAGCGCCGACTTCGGGGCGTCGGGTGCGAGGAAATAGGCGGTGTCGGTGTTGAAGAATCCGCGTCCGGTCGGAGTTTCCCCCTGCCACAGGTTTGTCTGTCCCAGGGAACCCGTCCGGCACTCGGCGAAGAACGCCGTCAGCAGTTCGTCCAATTCCTCGAACCGGGGAAGGGGAAGCAATGCGGCGGGAACGGGATTCCCCCGGAGCGCACGGTTGGAAGGCAACCGGAGGCAGGCCGTCTTCCAGTCGGCAAAGGTCCGGCCGGGGGTCGCCCCGGTCGGGGTGGAGGCGACCGCCGCTTCGGCCGGTGCGGGGGGCCGGGCGTCACCGGTTGTTCCGACTGCAACGCCCAGCATCGCCCAGAGGGGCCAGATTCGCCACGGAGACATATGCGGGCACTGTCACTGGGCGGGAATCGTCGGGGAAGTCATTTTACGTTTCCTATGACCCATCGCGGAGGCCCCGTTTGCAATTCCCGATCCGCCCGACATGTTACGCCCATGATCACAGCGATACAGATTCGTGACCTGCTTCGGGCGGAACCGTTCAAGCCTTTTCGGATCTGTCTCTCCGATGGCACCCATCATGATGTCACCAACCACGACATGGCCTTCGTGAAAAAAAACGTCGTCGAAATCGGCCTGAGCTTTGATCCGGATGGCATTGCCGAACACTTCACCCGTGTTGCGATCCTTCACATCACCCGACTGGAGGATCTGCCCGAATCGATGGTCCATTAATCCGACTCGGCAGGGTCAGATTTGTCCGCCCGTCCTTCGAGTTGCGCCCACCAATGGTGATACAGTCGTTCCAACGCCTCCTTCGGATCCTCCAACAACAGTGCCTCCCGGATCCGCGTCGCATACATGCCGAACGAAAGGGGGGGCACCACCGCGACGGGTCGCAGTCGGATCGGGCGATTCTGCGCGGCCAGGTCTGCAAGGAACGCGAGGGCACGCGGTGCGTCGAGGAAGGTCTGGGTCGCATCGCGTCGCGCTTCCCGCAGCAACACGTGCCCGGGTTCATGTTGGACCAGCACATTGAAGATGACCTCCGTGCTCCATTGCAGTTTGCGCACGGACTTCTGCTCACCGAAGTGATTCCGATACACCATCAGGCCGGTTTGCGCCGCACCGCGAAAATGATATCTCAACAGGTCCGACCGCTCCAGCACCCCGGCCAGATCCTCCGCAAATCCCGCCGGATCCAACAACGCCCGTA
This sequence comes from Verrucomicrobiota bacterium, assembly GCA_025360495.1. Classification (GTDB taxonomy): domain Bacteria; phylum Verrucomicrobiota; class Verrucomicrobiia; order Limisphaerales; family UBA9464; genus UBA6176. The sequence continues at coordinate 25,013 of JANYCC010000086.1, forward strand.
GCTCATCCGCCGCGATCACCTGGTCCGGACCCACGGTGAGGACGAACCCATAATCGTCGGCCGTCGCAATCGCATTGCCCCCGCGAAGCCGGCCCAGGCGGAGCCCCACCACGCGCGACAACGCATCATTGGCCGAGCGCCCGATCAATGAATGAAATATATAATGTCGGGGCGCCGGACCCGGGACGGCGGCGGCGTTCCGGACGGCGGCGGCGAGGGTCGTGGGGGGCGACGCGGTGCGGGCGGAAAGATCGACGGCTGCAAGCGCCAGTTGACCGGTGGCTTCCGGGGACTCGGCATGGCGTGGGCCGGTGCGGGTCCGCAATGGGCTGACGCCCTTGGCCCGGGGACGCGCGGATTTTGCCCTTGCGGTTCCGGGCACCGGTTCCGGTTCCCCGATCAGTTCCTCCACCAGGAGAAAATCGGGGGTGGGGATCTCGCTGACCCCGTGTTGGGCGGCATAAACGCGGTGGATCACGGCGGCATTCTGGGCACCGCAATCCAGTCGCGCGGCAATCCAGGGAAGCAGCGTGGCGGGCCGTTCCCGGGCCTCAAAGCGGGCGCGCAATTCCCGGCGGAAGCCACGGATCTCCCGGGCCACACGGTTCGCCAAGGGGAATTTGTTGGCACCCCAACGCGGGACCGTCGGGATCGCCCCATCCGCACGTGACACCCAGCATTCCATGCTGTTGCCGACGCGCTCGAGCCGGACCGGCCGCCCGCCCAGGGTGAACACGTCGCCGATGCGAAGGCGCCGGATGAATCCTTCCTCCACCGTGCCAAGCTGGGTGTTTCGGAGAAGCACCCGGACGACGCCTTCGTCCGGGATGGTGCCGACGTTTTGTAGGAAGTCGCGCCGCGGTGCACCGGCCCGCGCCTCGAAGGTGTCGTCGTCGAGATGAATCTTGCCGAATTGTTCGGTGTACTCCTGCTGGAGGGAACGTCCCCCGCCGGCAAGGTATTCCAGGACGTCATTGAAATCCCCGGGCGTGAGGTTGCGATAAGGCCAGGCGCGCCGGACCAGGGCCAGGGCTTCATCCCGGGACCATTCGCGCAGGCACCCCAGGCTCATCAGGTGCTGGGCGAGCACATCGAGCGGGGCCTCGGGGATGTGCAGGGCATCGAGATGACCGGCGCGGGCCAGGATCACCGTGGCGCAGCATTCGACCAGGTCACCGACATTGGTGGCCATGAGGACGCCGCGGCTGACTTCATGGATATTATGGCCTGCGCGGCCGGCCCGTTGCAGCGCCCGACCCACGCCCTTGGGGGTCGCCAGCATCACCACCAGATCAATGGAACCGATGTCGATGCCGAGTTCCAACGACGTGGAACAGACGACCGCACGGAGTTCACCGCGTTTGAGGCGGTCCTCGACATCGAGGCGGAGTTCACGGTCGAGCGAAGCGTGGTGGCATTCCATAAGGGGGGCGAGTTCGGGCCGGGCTTCGCGCAGCCAGTAGGTTGCTGATTCGGCACCGCTGCGGGTGTTGGTGAAGACGAGGGTGGTGCGGTTTTGCGTGATGAGGCCGGCGAGATCCTTCATCAGCCGTTCGCCCGTGAAACCAGCCGGTGGGTAGGGTTCGCGTTGCAGCGGGGTGTGGACGCGCAGTTCAATCCGCTTGGCCGTGGAGACATCAATGATCTCACACCGACGATCCACCCCGGTGAGGAAGTGCCCGACCTCGGCCAATGGCGCGACCGTGGCGGACAAGCCGATGCGTTGCGGAAGCCCGGGGGTGACGGCGAGATGGGAGAGACGTTCGAGGCTGACCGACAGGTGGGTGCCGCGTTTGTTGCCGGCAAGGGCGTGAATCTCGTCGATGATCACCCATCGGACCGCCTCGAGACGGGATTGCCATTTGGGTTGGCTCAACAGGACCAACAGGCTTTCCGGGGTGGTGAGCAGGACGTGCGGGGGCAGATCAAACTGGCGACGGCGCGTGGCCTCGTCGGTGTCCCCGGACCAGAGTCCGACGCGGATCGGGGAGGTGTCGCCATAGATTTCGGCCAAGGGTCCGTTGAGGTTTTTGGCGAGGTCATAGCCCAGGGCGCGGAGCGGGGAGACGTAAACCGCGTGGATGGTGTCGCGGAGGGTGCCGGTGGCGTGTTCCAGCGCGAGTTGATGCAGGACGCCAAGGAACGCGGCCAGGGTCTTCCCGGTGCCGGTGGGGGAGACGACCAGCACGTGGTGCCCGGCGGCGATCTCGGGCCAAGCCGCGGCCTGCGCCGGGGTCGGCCGACCATGGCGGGCGGTGAACCAGCGGGAGATGGGCGAGTCCTCGGCGAACACGCCGGCGAGCCTAGAGATCCGGATGCCGGCCGCATCCACAAGTTGTCGGTCGACGGCCGTCCTGATTCACTTCGCGCGTGATTCTTGCAGGCGACATCGGTGGGACGGGTTCCCGATTCGGGCTCTTTGAGATCCGGGAGAACCGTCCCGTAGCCGTGGTGGTGGAGAAGTATCCGAGCCGGGCGCATGCGCGGTTGGAGGATATTGTTGCGAAGTTTGTGACGGCGCATCCGACTCCCCTGACGGCCGCGTGTCTGGGGATCGCGGGCCCGGTCCAGGACGGCGTGGTGGTGACGCCGAATCTGCCCTGGAACATCCGGGCTGAATCGGTGGCGGCCGAACTGGGGTTGCCGCGGGTTTCGTTGATCAACGATCTGGAGGCGAATGCGTACGGATCCACGGTCTTGCCGGACGCGGATTTCGAGACCTTGCAGAAAGGCGTGGCGGACCATCGGGGCAACGCCGGCATCATCTCCGCCGGCACGGGCTTGGGCCAGGCGGGTTTCTATTTCGATGGGGCTCGGCTCCGTCCCTTTGCGAGCGAGGGCGGCCACGTGGATTTTGCGCCCCAGACGGATTTGGAGATCGACCTGTTACGGTTCCTACGGGCGAAGTTCGGCCACGTCAGCTATGAGCGAGTTCTCTCCGGGCCCGGTCTGGTGAACATCTATGAATTCCTGGGGGCGACGGTTCGGGGCGAGGAGACTCCCGAGTTGGCGGCCGAATTGGGAAACGTGCCGTCGGCCGGGGTGATTGCGCAGCATGGCTTGGCGGGGAAGTCGTCGCGGGCGGTCGAGGCGTTGGAACTTTTCGTGAGGATTTATGGAGCCGAAGCCGGGAACCTGGCGTTGAAGATGAAGGCGACGCGCGGCGTGCTGATCGGCGGGGGGATCGCGCCGAAGCTGATCGAGAAGCTCCGTGGGCCGCAATTCTTGGAGGCGTTCCTCGACAAAGGCCGGATGAGTGCGTTGCTGGCGACCATGCCGGTGCGCGTGATCCTCAATGACCAATGTGCATTGTTGGGCGCGGCCTTGTATGGAGGTCTGGAATGCGGCCGGGTGGAGAATGTGCCCGTGGTATGAGTCCGCAGGAGAGCGCACGGTGGCACCGATGTCGGGCAGGGGCCTGCACCAACGTCCTCCGGCCTCTCAGTCTCTCACCCGAACACCCCGACGCGCAGGTCCCGCAGGGCATATAATTCCCCGTCCACGCCCTTCAGGCGACGCGCCCCGTCCTTCCTCTTCTCCCCGAACCGCGCCCGTTCCGCCTGGAAGATCTCCTCCACGAACTCCCGGCCCCCGAAC
>JANYCC010000092.1 GCA_025360495.1 Verrucomicrobiota bacterium
CGAACGCAACTTATGCGCGCGGAGGGCATCCCAGGAGATGCCAAAGCCTTCGCGCAGTTCGGAGAGGAGATTCATGATGGGCCGGATGGGGGATGCTCGACCGGTTCATCGCTGGCAATCAACCCGTCGCGGATACGGATGATGCGGCGGGCGTGCTGGGCGACGTCCTCCTCATGGGTGACCACGATGATGGTGTTGCCCTTGCGGGAAAGCAGTTCGAAGAGATGCAGGATCTCTTCGCCGGTGCGGGAGTCGAGGTTGCCGGTGGGTTCGTCGGCCAGGACGATCGAGGGATTGTTGACCAGGGCCCGGGCGACGGCGACGCGCTGGCGCTGGCCGCCGGAGAGTTCGTTGGGCTTGTGATGCATGCGGTCCCCCAGGCCCACGTTGTTGAGGACCAGGCGGGCCCGTTCGCGTCGGGCGGCGCGGGGGGCCCCGGCATAGATCAGGGGCAACTCGACATTATGCAGGGCGTCGGAGCGGGGGAGGAGATTGAAACTTTGGAAGACGAACCCGATCTCCATGTTGCGGATTTCGGCCAACTCATTGTCGGACATGCGGGACACGTCCTTGCCATTGAGTTCGTAGAGGCCTTCGCTCGGGGAATCGAGGCATCCGAGCAGGTTCATGAGGGTCGATTTGCCGGAACCCGACGGCCCCATGATGGCGACGTATTCGCCGCGTTCGATGACGAGGGAGACATCGCGGAGGGCATGGACCGTGTCCGAGCCCATGACATAACGCCGGGCGAGATTCTGGATGCGGATCAGCGGCATGGGCGCGGGACCGTTCTATTCGGCGGGCTTGGACGAGAACGAGAGGCCCCACGGCTTGTTGGTCTTGGTGGTGACCGCCTTGTCGTCCTCGAGTTCGCGCGCGATGGCGCGGAAGCCACCCGTGATGACCTCCTGGGCCTCGGTGACGCCCTCGGTGATCTCGTAATAGGTGTCATCGCTGATCCCCCGTTTCACCGGTCGGAGGTGGGCGTGGTCGTTCTCGATGAGAAAGACCACCTCCTGGGGCTTCGGACCCTCGTGGGCCTTCTTGTTGGTGATCAGTTCAAACTCCTTGTCCGGATCCTGGCCGCGGCCCTTGGCGACCACGGTGGCCGGTTGGGCATTCGAGCCCTTGGGCAACCGGGTGGTGACGCTCTGGATCGGGACGGCGAGGACGTTGGTGCGGTAACGGGTCTCGACTTCGGCCGTGACCGACATGCCCGGAAGAAACGGTTCCTTGTCCTGAATCCGGATGCGGACCTCGAACTTGGTTGATTCCTGCTGCGTTCCAACCGCGAGGGACTTGGCGGAACGGGCGACCTGGGTGACCAAGCCGCCGAACTTCCGGTCGCGGAAGGAATCCACCTCCAGACGGGCCTTCTGCCCGGGTTGGATCAGGACCACGTCGACCTCCCCGACTTCGACCCGCGCCTCCATTTCCGAGAGGTCGGCGATGGTCATGATTTCGGTGCCGGCCATCATGCCGGTGCCGACGACCCGTTCACCGACCTCCGAATTGAGTTTGGAAACCGTGCCGTCGATGGGGGAATTGATGGTGGTCTTGAGGAGGTCCTCCTCGGATCGCTTGAGGGCGGCGCGGGCCATCTCGATCTGTTGGGTGGCGCTGGCGGAATTGGCCTTGGCGATCTCATGGGCGGTGCGGACCTCGTCGTAGCCGGAATCGCTGACGAGCTTCTTGGCGAAGAGTTCGACATGCCGGCGCAATTCGGCCTCGGCCCGGCGTTCGGTGGCTTCGGCATTGAGCAGGGAGGCCTCGGCGGACTTGAAGTTGGCGACGGACGAGCGGACCCCGGCCTCGTAAAGGTCCCGGCGGATGGTCAGCAGCAGATCGCCCTTGTGGACCATCTGGCCCTCCTTGACGGGCAGGCTGGTGATTTCTCCGGCGACCTCCGGGCTGATCTTCACCTGGGTGACCGGTTGGATCTTGCCGATCGCCATGACCAGTTCGGTGAGGTTGCGCCGCTGGACCTTCTCAGCCTGCACCACGATGGCTTGGTCCCGTTTGCAACCGGTCAGGAACAGGGCCGTCGGGCCCAAGGTAAGCGCGCAGGCCAGCAACAGGTATTGGCGGACGCGTGCGCCCGGGAGACTGGATCGGTCAGACATTGCGACAACCCGTAGACACGGGTCAGGGAGAATTGTTTCATTCGGGTCGCAACGCAATCCTGCGCAGGTGACAATTCTGCCCCTCACGGACTCACCAACAACCGATAATAGAGGCGGTCCGCCGAGGCGTGGGGGTCGGTCAGGAAGAACACATCCGCCGGCGCGTTGGTGGTGAGCAGGTCGGTCCAGTTGGTCAGGTCCGCCGTGGACTGCAGCACGTAACCCTGTCCGGAAACACCCGTCACCCGAAACGTGAACCGGTCTGCAGCGGGGACCGTCGGGAAATCCAGCACCGGCTTGGAGGTGATCACCAAGGTCAGGACCCGGATGACACCGTTGCCCAATGCGTCAGAGATTTGGAGGGTGATGTCCGTCGTGGTTTCGTAGGACGGGGTCCCGGTGATGGAGCCGTCCAGGTTGAGCGTCAACCCGGACGGCAGCGACCGGGCCGCATACCATGCATAAGGTGGCAGACCGCCTCCCCCCAGCAGTTGGGCGTGGTAAGGGACATTCACCGACGCCAACGGCAGCGAGGGGGTGAGGAACTCCAAGCCGGGATAATTTGTGAGGGAGTTGGCGGTCTCCAGGGTCGCGCAACCGTCCGTGACGCGCAGGGTGAAACTGGAAACACCCACGGCGGCGGGGATGCCCGTGATGGAACCCGTGGCCGGGTCCAGCGTCAGGTCGGGCGGCAGGGCACCGCTGATCACCGACCAGGTCTGGGGCTGGAGCCCACCCAGGGTGTAGCGCCCGCCAAAATAGTACGCCCCCACCGAACCCGCGGTCAGGGGAGGCGCGCTGAGTTGCAACGCGGGATTGACCTGGATCTGCACCGTACCGTTCGTGCTGGCACCATCCGAACCGCTGAGCTGCAGCTTGACTTGGAAACTTCCCGGGAAGGACGGGGTGCCCTGGACCGATCCGTCCGTCGCGAGGTTCAATCCGGGCGGCATCGGGTCCGAACCGGCGGCCAGCGTCCACGAGTACGGCGGGGTGCCGTTCGTCGCGCGGAGATTCTTTACAAAAGCGCAACCGACGGCCAGGTCCCCCAACGCGGTGGTTAGCATTTGCGGCGGACCCGTCGGCACCGGCCGGACCAGGATGGACAAGGCCCTGATGTCGTTGCTGCCGCGGGGATCCCGGACTTTGACTGAGAAATCAAACAGGCCGAGATGGGTGGGGGTGCCGAAAATGAAACCGAACACATTGAGGTCCATCCCGTCTGGCAGAACTCCGGAAACCAGCGACCAGAACATTGGAGGAGAACCATTGGTCACCGTCAGCGGCGCCGAATAATAGGCACCGATCGTCGCGCCGGGCAGGTGGGTCGTGAGGATCTGCGGCGGGGGCGGCGAGGCGGCGACGAAATTGGCCACGGCATTGGCCGGGGGCACGGTGACATTGGTCGCCGCAACCGGGACATAACCTTTGCCGGCGAGTGCGTTGCTGTCGATGCCGACATTCCAAATGCCGTCGAACACCGGCACGGAATAGGTGCCGGCGATCGCGGTGACAGTCTTGAGGGTGAAGTTGGTTGAACCCACATGGTTGGTCACCGTGACGGTCAGGTTGGTGATCCCGAAACCCCCGGCATCGTGGAGATAGCCGGAAATATGGCCGGTGACCGTCCGGACCACGATGTCGTTCGTCAGGTTGACGCCGGTCGTGATCGAGAAGGGCGGCAGGTCCGGGAAGACCAGGCCGGGTGGCTGATTCAGCCACAGGAGGCCCCATTTGCCGCCGAAAACCGGCAGGTCCAGGAAGCCGTTGTCGTCCGTCGTGGCGTACGTGTAAGCCCCGAAGACCTCATAGGAATCGGCCGCTGCGCGCAGATTCGACAAGGGGGCGCCGGTGTCGTCCACCACGTGTGACCGAAAGCGTGCCGTGGCCACGAGGCCGGTCACGTTGAGGTTCAGCACCTGGCCGTTGCTGATGTTGAATTGGGGCGTGGGCCAGATGTAGTTGTTGAAGGGCGGATCGGTCGGATTCTGCACACTGACGATCCCTTCGCCGGCATCGATGGCGAGGGAGAAGAAACCGTCGCTGTCGGCATCGGCGAAGGAATTATAATTTCCGAAATCGGCATTGGCCAGGAGGCTCGCACCCGGTACGGGATGACCCAGGTTGTCCTGCACCCGCCCCTGGATGAGGGCGGTGGCGTGACGGAGGCGGGCCACGACCCCGGTCACCGGCCCGTTGCGCGTGTCGTAGTGCGGGGAGGTGGAGGCATCCGGCACCAGGTAGGACTGCGGATTGGCGCTCTGTGGGAGGATCCCGGGGGTCCACACCCCGGCCGTCACCGGCACGCTGAAATCCGCATTGCCATCGCAAACCGCAATGGTGACCAGGCCGGCCGGTGTCGTGAATGCCATCTCTGCATAGGGCACGGCCGCCACGGCGGGATTGAGGCTGTCCCGCAGGGAGCCGGTGATGCTGGTGGTCGCGGCGGTCAGGGTGAAATCCGCGGCGACCGTGGCGTCGGCGCCCAGCACGACGGTCGGGAAGGTGAACAGGTTCCCCACGTGACCGGGCTTGAGTGCCACCGCCAGATAACGGCCCGCCGGCGCCCTCAGCGTATAATGTCCGTTGGCATCGGCCGTGGCGCCCACGATGAACTTCGGGGGACCGGCGGCCAGCACCACGTTCTGGACCAACCCGACGATGGCGTGGGGAATGAGGCCCGAACTGTCACTCACCGTGCCTTCCACGGTTTGCGCGTAGGGCGCACTGGCGACCGTGAACGGCAGATCGGTGGTCGCGAAATGGCTGGCCGGACTGCTGCACCGGAACACATGGCTGCCCACGAGGTTGCCGCCCACCGGCGCAAAGGTGAAATGGTACGAGGCGGTGATGGCGCCGTCGGCCGCGCCGTCCTCATCCCGGAACACGTTGATGTTGGTGGCGCCGTTCACCAGTCCGGCCTGGCCGTCGGTCACCGTCTCGCCCCGGACCGCGAGGTCGTCGGCATCCACCTCGCCATTGCCATTGAAGTCCAGGTATTGCACCAACCGCACCGTCTCCCCGGGCGGCAGGCCGGTCATATGGAATGTGATCAGCCCGGTGTAGTCATTGCTCACCACGTTCGGGGACACCCCGAAGTTTGCGGAGCGTGCTCCAAGGGCCAGCGACAGGAAAAGAAGCCAACAAAAAGGGCCGGTTTGTGCCTTCATACAACGGGACGTGGATGCCAAACACCTTGGGAATGCGACCGTTCTCCGTTGGGAATCATGATCGCCGGCGGTTGGCCCGGACAAGGTTTATCGAGACTGGCCTTTCGGAGGGAAGCCTCGCCGGACCCTTGGCACGCTTCGTTGTTTGGAATCCCGGCAGGCCACCCACCCGAAACCGGAGGATGCGCCCCTCCCCGCGGACATTGCGAAAAAGGGTGTCTCAAAAAGCGGGAATCGTTTAGACGGTGGGCATCCAATGAAGATATCCCGAACCCAAGGCTTCAGGTCTCAGGTTTCCATCGCGCCGGATCGATCCGCCCAACCCTGGGAGGTGGGACGGGAAATTGTCCGCCATTGGGGCCGGTTGCCGGGGTTCGGGCCCTTCCTGGCCGTCTGCTTTTTGGCGATGCTGACCTTCCACCTCCATGCCGCCCCGACACGCATCCCCTGGACTTCCAATCGCGTCGCCGGTTCGCCGAATCCGCCCGCGCCCTATACCGTTGAGAGGTTGTTTCCCCGACTCGGCTTCACCAATCCCGTCGATGTCGCCGTCCTGCCCGGCTCGGATCGGATCCTGGTCCAGGAACAGGGCGGCAGGCTCCTCTCATTTCCCGCGCGGTCGGAAGTGGACCACGCGGACCTCGTCTTCGATTTCCGCGCACATCATCAACCGTTCGACAGCACCTACTCGTTCGCCTTTCATCCGCTTTTTGCCAGGAACCGGTATGTGTTTGTCTGCTATGTCGAGCCCGGCGGGCGTGAGAACGGTTCCCATGTCTCCCGCTTCACGCTGCTCGATTCCAACCCGCCCACTCTCGATCCCAAGAGCGAAAAAGTCATCATCCGCTGGCTCTCGGGTGGACACAACGGTTGCACGGTCGCATTCGGCAATGACGGGTTTCTTTATATCTCCACGGGCGACGCTGCTGATCCCGATCCGCCCGACGGCAAGTTCCGGACGGGGCAGGACACCAGTGATCTTTTGGCAGGCATCCTGCGCATTGACGTGGATCACGACGGCGGCACCAACTCCTATGCGATCCCACCTTCCAATCCATTCGTAAAGACGCCCGGCGCCCGGCCCGAGGTCTATGCCTATGGACTGCGAAACCCGTGGCGCATGAGCTTCGACCGTCCGACCGGTGACCTGTGGGTGGGGGACGTGGGCTGGGAACAGTGGGAGATGATCCATCGCGTGAAGTCCGGTGGAAACTATGGATGGTCGATCGTCGAAGGGCCGAATACACATGTGCGCACCGATGTGAAACCCGGTCCCGGCCCGATCCAGCCACCGCTCGTGGCGCTGCCTCACAGTGACGCCGCGAGCATCACCGGGGGACGTGTCTATCACGGCCGGAAACTGCCAAAGTTGAGGGGGGCCTATTTATATGGCGATTGGGAAACGGGCAAGTTCTGGGCGCTCCGCCACGACGGCGACCGGCTCGTGTCCAACGACGAACTTTGCGACACGACGCTCAAACCCGTTTCCTTCGCCGAGGATCGCAGTGGTGAACTGCTCATCCTCGATTACAGCGGCGGCCTCTACCGGTTCGTGCCGAATTCCGCGCCGCCCGCGAACCTTGCCTTCCCCCGCCGGCTCAGTGAGACGGGATTATACCGGGATCTGGCAATCCTCGTGCCGTCGGCCGGCGTTGTGCCGTACCAGCCCAACGCGGGGATGTGGAGCGACCTTGCCACCGTGGAGCGCGTGCTCGGCGTGCCCGGGGAAGGCGCGATCATCACGGCGGACGGGCGAGAGACCATTGCGGGTCGCATGTGGTCCTTTCCGTCCAACACCGTCTTGGCCCGCACCCTGACGTTGGAAATGGAACAGGGCCGGCCCGCCACCCGCCGGCGCATTGAGACCCAGATGATGCACTTCGACGGTCAGGGATGGAACGCTTACACCTTTCATTGGAACGCGGCGCAAACCGACGCCGACCTCGTCCGCGGCGAGGGCACGAACGAGGTGTTCAAGGTCACCGATCCGGCGGCCCCGGGCGGGCAGCGCGAAATCCCGTGGCGCTTTGCCAGTCGCACCGAATGCCTGCGGTGTCACAACGCCTGGGCCGGCGACACACTCTCGTTCAACTGGCTGGAATTGAACACGCGTGGCACCCCTTCGGAACTCGACCGCCTGGCCCAACTCGGGGTGTTGCGCGTCAAGGATCCGCCGAAGCCCCTGTCCCGGTTGTCGGATCCCTATGACGCCTCGTTGGCCCTCGGGGATCGTGCCCGCTCCTGGCTGCACCTGAACTGTTCGACCTGCCATCGCTTCGGTGCCGGCGGCGATGTGCCTTCCTGGTTCAACATCGACCAACCCATCGCGGAGGCACGCGTCCTCGATGCCAAACCGTCCCGCGGCGACCTGGGCATTCCCGGGGCCTGTGTCATCGCGTCCGGCGATCCTTATCGATCCACCCTGTTCTATCGGATCAACACCGAAGGCTCAGGTCGCATGCCGCACATCGGTTCGCGTCTGGTGGATGAAAAGGGCGTCCGTGTCCTGCGCGATTGGATCCGCTCCCTGCCCGCAATGCCCGGCGGCGAGGGTGACACGGCGGCTGTGCGGAAACTCGCCCGGGAAAACGACGCGTTGATTTCGCGATGCCGGGGGGAGACGCACCGCGAAGACGTGGCGCAATTGCTCGCCAGCATGAGCGGTTCCCTGGCCTTGCTCGATGCCTGTGCCCCGGAGGGCGGCGATCCTGCGGGCCGTGGGACGGGTGCAGTCCCGCCCGCGCGCCTGCGGGAGGAGGTCGCCGCCGCCGCTGCGGCCCACACGAATGCCTTGGTGCGGGATCTTTTCCAGCGCCTGCTTCCACCCGCCCAACGCCGCCGGACGCTGGGCACCGACTTCAATCCACAGGTGATATTTGCGCTCAAGGGCGACCCGGTGCGGGGCAGGGAGCTCTTTGTCGGAATGGCCCAATGCTCGCGGTGCCATGTGGCAGGCCGGGAGGGTCGAGCCTATGGACCTGAGCTGACCGACACCTCGAAAAAATATAGGACCGGCGCCCAACTGCTCGAACAGATCCAATATCCTTCCAGAATCATCGCCCCGGAGTTCAAGACGATCCTGCTCACCCTGCGGGACGAGACGGAGTTGAACGGCTTCGTGGTGAAACGCACCGCCACCGAACTGGTGTTGCGCGATGAAACACTCGCCGAACACACCGTTAAAGTGTCGGATGTGAAGGACTCGCGCCAAGCCACCCTCTCAGCGATGCCGGAGGGTCTGCTCGCACCTTTGACGGCGCAGGAAGTGGCGGATTTGTTGGAGTTTCTGCTTACGCCAAAACCCCTCCCGTCGCCGCCACGTTGAATTCATCCATCCCCTCTTTCCCCGGGGAACGAAGGAGGAGAGGGCGAGCAGGAACAAGCCATTGTGTCTTCTATCGTTTTTGCGGCCACCGCCGTGGGGGACATCACGGACGGCGCAACCGGAAGAACAACTGCCCGCCCTCCGCCGTGTCCACCATCGATCTCAGGGGTTCCGTGCCTGTGGCTCCTATCGAGTAGTTGGCCGCCGGTTTCCACACGGCCAGGTCGGTGGAAGACTCCAGGATCCCCGTCTCGCCCGGGGAGCCGTGCAAGAGCAGATCGATCCGTGCATCGGGGCGGAGGTATGCCGTCAGGACGGCGATGTCCCTGACATCGACTTGGAAAGCCACGGCCATGCGGGTGTGGTCAGGCGCGATCAGAGTGAACCCGAACCGGTCCGTTCCCGAGAGCCCGGCGGTCACATTATAGTATAAGTCGGGATAAACGCCCTGGATCACGCCGGTCTGCGCGAATGGAAGGGTGAGCGGAGTCCAGGTTCCCGTCGGGTCCAAGTCGAGGATCGGGATCGGCGTGGGCTGGCCCGCACGCGCGGCAATCGTGCGTCGATAACCCAGATCCGCATCCACGGGCGCCTCACCATGCAACACGTCCACGTTCAGTCTGGCGCTGGGATGGGCCGAGTCGGCGACGTGCAGTACGAGGCGCGCCTTGCCGGTCACGAACAGTCGGAACGGAACACGGATCACCACGTTGGTGCCATCCACCGAAGTCCGGAGCCCAGTCGAGAGGAGGGCGGGTGTCAATTCGGCGTCGATTGTGAGCGCCCCTTCCGAATTGATGACGATGACCGGGATCACCACCTCGGCATCGTCCGGCGAGGTCGCGACGATCTTGGGTCCCGCCAGTGTGATCAAGCCGGGATCAACGATCCGCACTTCCGGGGAAAACGGGCCACCGATACCGGCGTCATCCACCGCCTGGACCGAGGCATAATAGGCGAGGCCGGCTTCGAGCCCGCCAATGCGGTGACGCAAGCTGATCCCCGCATTGCCAGGTCCCGCCACGAGGCGCCGCCCTTCCGGAGTCGATTCAGGGGAGACAATGTCCGACGCCCCCGGTCCGGTTCCGACACGAATGTTATAAGTCACGCCCCGGGGCCGATGGTCAGCGTTCGATTTCCATTCGAGAAAGGCACCGTCGGCTTCATGGGTCACCCTGACGCCCTCGGGAGGCGCGACCGGGGTGGGCGCCACGGGTGCGAGCGTGTTTCTCAGCACGACGATCCGGGATTCGGAAAGGGAAACCCGGTCCTGCGGAGACGTCGCGAGCACGATATCCACCCGCCCGTCGCCGTCGACGTCCCCGGTGGTGGCATCGACTGCGAAATCCGGATGGAGCATGTAGCCGTCGTTCCATTGCCGGTTGCCGCCGAATAGCACGTGGAATCTCAGATCGGCTTCCTTGGAAATGCCGTCCGGGAAGCCATCGCCGTCCACGTCGCGAAGCACGAACAAATCGGGACCGGGGAACGAGAAGGAATCCGTTGGCGACCCGGCGACCAAGGCATCGTCGAAGCCGAAATAGCTGGTGCTCAGGTTGGCATTCAGCGCGAGGGCGTCCCATTTACCGTCACGATTCAGATCCAGGAAACGCGTCTCGCCGGCGACGGACCAGGCAAGGGATGTGTGGACCCATTCGGAATCCGGTGTCTCATGGATAAGGATGTTCGCTTGTCGACCGGCAAAGAGATCCGTCCGTCCGTCGCGATCGAGATCGATGGTCTGCAGGTCACTTGTGCCGGGACCCAGCGCCAGCGGCGCATCGAAGCGGGTCCCGTGGCGGTGGGCAATCCACACCAGGTATTGGTCGAGGGGAGTGTGTTGTTGCGCGATGACGTCAAGTTCACCGTTGTCATCGAGATCGCCGAGGCGGACCAGGCTCGCGACCGACCCGATCGGATCCAAGTAATCGCCCGCTTCCCATCCTCCGGGTCGGTTGAATAGCACCCATATAACCGCTCGACCCTCGGCGAATTGGTGGGTCGATCCGAGGCAAACCAGATCGAGTCGGCCATCGTGGTCCCAGTCGTTCCAGAGCAGTTGTGAGACGGCAAAGTAAGGCTTCTGCGGGATCAGTTGAGGAGACCAGGGTTGGCCGCCTTCATTGTGCCAGAGCACGACGCGTCCATCAGCAAGGGCCGCCAGATCCAGGCGCCCGTCACCATCGTAGTCCCCAAGGATCGGGGCCCTCGTATTGGGCGGCGCATCAAAGACGGCGTATTCGGGCAATCCTCGGGGGAGGGTCGTCAGGGTGAACGAGGTCGTATCTTGGGCGCCTTCCGGATCGGTGGCCTCGAGGATGACCTCGGTGCCGCCCAGTGGGAGTCGGATGTCCGGAGCGGTGAGTTCGATCACATTTGAGCTCACGATGCGGAACCTGAGTGAATCGGGCGGCAGCGGATCCCCCGGTGACCCGATGCCACGGATGACCAGGTCCTCGATGCGGGTTTCGGGATCTGAAAGGTATAGGCGGATCGGAGGAGGAGGTTCGTTGGCGAAGGCGTAGATTGGAGGAAGTAGGCCCCACCGCGGAGAATCATTGACCGGGAGAATGGTGAGAACTAACCGATTCGTCGTGGAATTGCCGGCAGGATCGGTGGCAACGACGACCATCGGCACGCTGCCGTTGGCATTGGGTTGCGGTCGCACCGTCAGGACATGGTTCTCGGTGCGGCTCGGATTGAGGACGAGCAGGGAAATCAGCCCATCGGTCTCGGCTTGGGCGCGGATCGTGATGGAGTCGGGGAGTGTGCCGGCGTCGGTCACCGTGAACCGGATGTTTGCGATGGAGTCCTCGTTGATGGTCGTGTCAACAAGTCCGGCGATGACCGGAGTCACGCCGGGATGGGGCCCCAACACAGTTTTGGTGTCGGCAAACCCACTGCCCTGGCCGCCTGCATCCACGGCCTGGACACTCCAATAGATGACTTCAAACTCGCGGTCGCCCAAATCGACGGAAAGCGACTGCCGGAATCCGGCGTTGCCAGGGCGGGTGACCAACCTGAGGCCGTCATAACGGGCGAGCGATGGCACCAGATTGTTGCCGCCGGGCGCGAAACCGGCCCGGACATTATAGGTGAGCGCGCCTTGCTGGACCAGGTCGGAGGATCCATCCCATTCGAAGGTGACACGGGTCCCGTCGAGCCGCGCCCGCAGATTCCCCGGGGTGGCGGGGGGCGGATTGAAAATGACCATCGCATTGGTGAAGATTGAGCCCGATGCGCCCGGGGTGAGGGACCGGCCGAGGATCAGGTCCAGACGGGTGTCCCCATTGATGTCGCCAACAGCCGGTTGGCTGGATGTCTGGCTTGGGGCGAGATAACTCACCGGGGAAAAATGCGCGGTGCCGTCGTTTTCAAACAGGTACCAGCCGGGCAATCCGCCAACCTGCCCGAACGCGACCAAATCCGGGTAGCCATCCCCGTCGAAATCCCCGGTGACCGGGATGAACCCCCCCCTGGTGCCGGGTCCGGATACGCTCCAAGACTCTTCGAATCCGCGCGGCGTCCAAGGGAGCACCGCGAGGCGATTGGTGAAGACCTCGTCCCCCACTCCCCGGATCCGTTCCTGAAGCCACAGATCGAGGTGTCCGTCGCCGTCGAGATCCACGAGTCCCATGGCGGAGAAGGTGCCGCGGGGTAACTGAAGCGGCGAACGGACGAAGCGGCCCCGGCCGTCGTTGAGCCAGAGGGTGGCGGTCGGCACGGCGCCAGCACGCACTTCCGCGACAATCAGGTCGAGATCCCCATCCCCATCGATATCGCCGACCGCCGCCGCGGTCGCGTGGACCGAGTCGCCAATACGCTCGATGTCGAATGTTCCGTCGCCACGGTTCCGGGCCAACAGCACGCCGTTGTCCCCTTCGCCACCGGGACGGCTCACGATGATGACATCGCGGTCGCCGTCGCCGTCAAAATCCCCCGTGAGCAGGGTCGCGCCGGTGGTGAGAGGGACGGGGTTGCTCGAAACCAAAGAGACGGAGAAGAAGGGATCCCCGCCCGGGTTGACGGTCCAGAAATTCAGACTCCCACTCCCTTCAGAAATGGACAGTGAAACGACGTCGGGAACCCCATCGCCATCGAAGTCGTCCCAGGCAAAGGCGTTCGGAGTCGGAGCGCGTTCCGTGCCTGAAGGGAGGAAGTAGGCACCACCGCAATTGCCAATGATCTGGGGGCCACCGGACGGCTGGCCCTCGGGCATGGTGAGATCCGGAGTTCCGTTGGCGTTGACGTCCACGAGATCCATCGACGAGCCATAGGGAATGAAGCCGAATGTTGTGGGGACCAATAACCGGGGTTTGACCAGGAGGTTGAAGGTCGCTGTGTTGGTGACGACCCGGTCGGTGACGCCCAGCGTGACGGTGGCCGATCCGGCGGGCAGCACCCCTTTGTTGAAACCGATGTCATAGACGGAGGTTTGGGAGTCGAGTTCGCGGGGGTTGCTGGCGAACGGGTATAGGAACTTGAACGAGCCGCGCGCGAGGAACCCAAACAAGGTGGGAGGGATGCCTTCGACGTATCGAACGGTGACTTGAATGGGCGGTTGCGGGGCACCCTCGAACCAGAGCACGTCGGGCACCGGAAGTATCACCGGGGGATCCTTGACCGGATCGACCGTGACCGTGAACCGGTTGGTGACCGCATCGCTGGAATCAGGTTCCTGCGCGACGAGGAACACCGTGGCCACGCCATACTGGTCGGGACCCGGATAAATCGAAAGGGTCCGGTCGGTTCCGCGACCGGCGATCACAACCGACGATGCCGGAAGGAGGAGTGCGTTGGTTGAGAGCGTGGTGACCGTGACGACGGGGTTCGTGATTCCGGGCGCCGCGAGGGAGATCGGAAGTCCGATGATCGGGGTGTCCTCGGGGGTGTCCAAGTTGGGGACGGCGGCGTCGGTGAGGATATTGCCGGGAAGGACGAGGATCGCCATGATGGCAATCACCAGCAAGGCCGGACCGGAACGAGAAGGTCGCATAGAAAGGGTTATTGCAGTCCTCTCCGGGCATCAACCACCCGGCCTTGGAACTCGAACGGAATCGGCGAAACCGTCGGAACCCAATTCACTTCCGCTTGGTCCAGGGGACTGGTTGATGGCTGGCGGGGACGGTTATAGAAGGCATTACCCGTGCCATGTCCTGGCTGTCCCAGTCAGGGATCAGAGGTCAGCGATCAGTGTGCGAACCCCCGTCAATCGGAGTCGTCACCAATCATCGGTCATCGGCCATTCGTCATTCGTCATTCGTCACTTCTCCTTCACCTCGACCGATCCGTCCCAGCCCGGCGCTGGAGGGTGATCACGGAGTTCGGTGATCGCCTTGATATAGAACTTGGTCGGACCGTCGGTGGGGAACTGTTCGCGGACCTTTATAAACGCGGCTTCAGCGGCATCCAGGTCACCGGTCCGGAACACCCCGAGGGCGAGGGCAAATGCCTCATGGAGTGCCCGGAATTCCCCGGCCCGGTCGGGGCGGCCGAGCAGTTCGTGGACTTCCACATGTTTTTTCTCGAAGCCTTTCAGGATGAAAAGGCCGAGCGGACGCGTGAGGAAACGGCCGGCCACACACTGATGGGTTTCGCCCGTGAGCAGGGTTTCAGTGCCCAGGGTTTTGTTGAGCCCCTCCATGCGGCTGGCGAGATTGATATTCTCCCCGAGGGCGGTGTAATCGACGCGCTGGGTCGAACCGAAATTACCCACGTTCGCCACGCCGGTGTGTAGTCCGATGCGCGTGATCATCTGGTGCCCGTTGACCTCCTGGATCGTCTGGAGACGGAATCGCAGGGCCGCGTCACAGGCCCGGTCCGCATGGTCCGCCTGCAGGTCCGGCGCATTCCAGAACGCAAAGATCGCGTCCCCGATATACTTCACCACCGTGCCGTCGGTCGGGTGGATGCACTGGCCCACGGCTGCCTGAAAATATTGGTTCATCGTCAACGCCAGATCGTCGGAATCGAGTCCCTCGCTGATGGTGGTGAACCCGGCGATGTCGCTGAAGAAGACGGTGAGCAGGGTCTTTTCGGCACCCGGCTTGAGGAATTTCTGTTCCTTGTCGTTCGCGAACTTCTTCACCAGCTTGGGCGAGAGATACAGGGCGAGGGATTGTTGATAGAGCTGGTTTTGAAGGAAGAGGCGGACCGAGTTGACAGTGATCGAATAGAACCAGGCGACCCCGACCTGGGCGATGGGGATGAGCCAGGCGAACCAGAGTCGGTGGCGGTGGAAGAAGAACCAGGCGGTGACGGTGACGAGGACGACCAGCAACACGGCGCAGACGGTCGCGGGGACTGCCTGGAGGCGCTGGAGTCCCACGGCGACCACCAGACCAAAGCCGAGGAAGGCGAGCATCTCCGTGCGGACATTCACCCGCGTGAGCCAATCGCCGCGGATAAGATTCAGCGCGGCCGTGGTGTGGATCTCCACCCCGGCGATGAAACGTTCCTTCTCCCGGCCCAGTGCCGCAAAGGGGCTGATATAGGAATCCTTCCGCTCATTGGCGAGCTTGGTGAGGGTGCTCGATCCGATGAACACCACCCGGTCCTTGAACCGTGCGTCCGGGGTTTCCGGCGACAGGGCCTCCTGATAGGTCATGTGGTCCACGAAATAGGCCGGCCCATAATAGTTGAGCCAGCGTTCGGCTGATTCCGCCTTCTGATAGGCCTCCGTCCCGGGGTTGGCGGTCAGCGGCACCCGCAGCAGCGAGCCCACCGACCAGTAAAGGCTGTGCTTCCACGGCGGATAGGACGGCGGGTGAAGTCGGACGATCTCGTCATAGGAAGGTTCCAGCGCCGGCAGCCCGAGGAAGAGTTGGTTGTCCAGGATCTCCTCCCGTGTGTCCTGCGCGATGGCGGCGAGGAGGCTTTCGTAAGGTGGGATGGCCCCCGGGACCCGCGGGTAGCTGGGATCCACCTTGGTGCTGACGGCGACGACGATGCGGTTGGTCGCCTGCCCGGCCGCCTCGGCCAGCGCCCGGTCGCCCTCCGGATCGGTGTAACGTTTGTGTTCGGCCAGCACGATGTCGAAGGCGATGGCCCGGACACCGGCCTTCAGCAGCCGGAGCACGAGCCGGGCGTGCAATCGACGGTCCCAGGGTTCGTTGAGTGCCTGGTCGAAGTGATCATAGGAAGCCTCGTCCATATAGACGATCAGCGCCTCCTTGGGCACGGTGTTGGTGACGAGTCGTTGGCGGAGCAGGAAGAGCCAGTCGTAACTCCGGAAGCGCACCGCCGCCCCCGGATCCCCGGTCAGGGGCGGACCGAAACCGGTCTGACCGTCGGGCGGCCACACATAGGTCATCCACCAGTTACGGAATGCGGAATCCTTCGCGGCCACCCTCTCGTCGCGCTGGTCATCGAGATGGACGTGCCAAAGGAACCAGCCGACCCCGAGGGTGAGCACCACCGCACCGAGGGTGAACCGGTCAAAGATGTCGGCCAATCGGCGCATGCGGCGGGTCGGGTGGCGCGGCTTTCAGAACTGCAGCCGGAGGCTCGCATAGAACATGCGTTCACGCGGGTACTCTTCGTGCACGTTCAGGGGTTGAAGACGGTAATCCCGGTCCGTGAGGTTCAGCACCCCGAGGCGCACATCCACGCGACGTTGGGCAAACCGATAACCGGCATAGGTGTCGAACTGCCAGAAATCATCCCCGGGCTGGCCCGGGAACCCGCGCACGGTCTGGCCGTTCCAACGGCTGATGAACTGCGCATAAAACCCGCATCGATGGGCGTATTGGAGCAACCCGTTCACCTGGTGCAGCACGGCCTGGTAGCTGCGGTTGGGGGATTTTGGCAAGGCGGCATACGGGGCTTCAAACTGCTGGTCGAGATCGGCCTCGCTCCAGCGGTACGAGAGGCCTGCGGACCACTGTTCACCGAGCAGTTGATTCAGGTTCACCTGCACGCTCCGCTCGTCATATGGCAGTCGCAGTTGCACGCTGGACGGGATCACCTCGAAACGCCCCTGGGCCGTGAAATCGAATGCCCCGACCGTCTGGTTTGCGTCGCTTCGGAGCCATTCGGCGGTCACCCCGATATAGGTGTGGGTGGGGAATTGGTGGTCGATCCCGGCACTGACCGTCTCGAACTCGGTCCCGGGGACCAGGCCGGTCACCGATTCCGGGGCGAGGCTGCGGAAGGCCTGCGTGAACCCGGCCACCTGCACCGGTTCGAGCCGGATGCTGGTGTCATAAAAGGTGCCGCCCAGCGACTTGGTCCAGGCCGCCCGCAGATGGGTGTTGGTGCGGATCGTCCAGAGCAGGCCGAGCTTCGGCGCGATGAGGTCGGAATGACGTCCGCCGGACTGGATCGGGGCGAAGTCGATGTTTTCCGGGTGTTCGACCCACTCATAGCTGACACCCCCGGTGAGATATAGTTGCAGCGGATCGTGCACCTGCCAGGTGTCATACAGGTAGGCCGAGACGCGCCCCAGCCGGGCGTTGACGGTCTCGGTGTTGTTGGTCTGCCGGTTGAGAACGGGAAGCTGGTTTGGGAGGACCGCCTGCGAGGCCACCGTGTCGGAATCGCCCGCCTGATATCTGCCGCCTGCGACCAGCGTGTGGGGACCGAGCGTGGCGATCTGCTGGAGTTCCGCCGTCCACGCCGTGAAATCACTTTCGTAGGCGAGGGCGTACTTCGGCATGTTGGCGGAATTGATGATGAGGGCGTTGGCCGGGCTGACCGAGTTGCTGTGCCGGATCAGGGGCAGGGGTGCGCCGGAGTCCGAATACCCGACCCGGTCGTCGAGATGTCCGGCGAGCAGCAGGGTGTGGTTGCCCGGAGACCATTCGTGGTTCCAGCCGACGAACAGATTGGGCTCCTGCCGTTCGCGGAACCTATAGGTGGGGCTGGCGGAGTGGGGGTCATAATACTGGACGTTGTCGCCGTTCTCATTCTGGGTATAGATGACCTCGACGAACAGTAGGTCGGACTCGCCGAACTGTTGCTTGATCTTGCCATAGACCGTGGTCTGGGTGAGGTCGGTGTTGGGGACGAACCCGGCCTCATGGCGGTATTCCACATCGACGGAGTAGCTGCTGCCGCCGAAGGTGCCGAATTGCGACGCCCGCTCGTTCCAAGTGCCGTTGCCGTAGAATTCGGTCAGGTTGCTGAATCCCAGCCGGTCGCTTTCGAGCAAACGTGAGTAGTCCTGAAGCGAGATGTTCTGGGATAGGGGCCCGGCGCCGACCGGGGCGAGGAGGTTGGCCATCAGGAGTTCGCTAAACCAGGGCGTCTCATACCGAAGATTGAAACCGCGCGGATCACGGAGGGCATCATAGGCGCTGGCAAGGAACAGGTGTGCGGACGCATTGGCGTAGTCGTATTGCACCGCCCGGCCGGCTTCGCGCACCGCCCAGTCGGACATTCCGGCGTCCCGGTAAACCGCCGCAAGATTGGCGCCCCGGACCGCCCGGTCCTGGTCGAGGAGTTGGCGCGAGCGATAAAGGTTCCTTTGGTCGTTGAGGGCCTTGGACTGTTCGAGGTCGGAAACGGCTTCATTGAGGCGGTTGGCCTGCTGCCGCACCAGGGCGCCATAGAGCCAGCTTGTCGGGTCATTGGGATCGAGTTCCTGGGCGCGTTCGAGTTCGTGGGCCGCGCGGGCCGGGTCGTGTTCCGCAGCAAAGGCCTTGCCCAGGTAACTGCGGGTGACGCTCCGGGTCGGTTCCATCGCCGCCGCCGTCTGAAGGTCCCGCCTTCCACCGGCGACGTCGCCCTGTTTGATGCGGCACAAACCGCGTCCGAGCCACGCATTGCCGAGATGGGGGTCCACAGCGAGCGCCTGTTCAAACCAGCCACGGGCCTCTTCCACGCGGTTGCGAGCGGCGCTGACGAATCCCTGCAGCGCCAGGGCCTGGGCGTCACGGGGCACCTGTTTCAACGCCGTCTCCAAGGCGCCCCGTGCGGCGCCCGCGTGTCCGAAACTGAACTCGAGTTCGGCCACCCGAACCCAGGCGAATCCAAAGGCCGGATCGGCGGCGACGGCTTCGCGCGCCAGCCTCAGGGCCGTCCCGAGATCCAGTCGGGCCTGCGCGGCGTGGCTCGCCGCCAACAACGCCGCCGGCGAACCGGACGGACCTTCCGCCGGGGGATGCCCCTGTACCGTGGCGATCACTGTCCGCAATGCCTCAGCATCTGGTCCCGTAATCCCTTCCAACAACCGGAGGGCTTCGGGCGGTTGTCCGGCAGCCAGCGCGAGTTGTGCGAGAAACAAACGGTCGACACCTGCCGCCGGTGCCGGGCTGCCGTCGAGAAAGGCGATCGCCGCGATCAAGTCGCCGCTTGCGTATGCCGCTGCCGGGTCCCGGAGGCCGGGTCCCACGCCCGACACGGCCGCAGGCGGCAACACGCCCGGATAATAAAGGGTCCACTGGATGGGGGCGATCAGGTCCACCATCGGTGATCGGACCGGGGCGCGGCCGCGTTCGATTCGGGCCTGTTCGCGCGGGGCGAGGGCGACGCGGCCGAATTCATTGCGGAATTCAACCGAGCCCTCGAAGAGAGACACGAGGGTGGTGCCGTCGGGGTCAACGTCCACGGCGAACTCGGTGCCGAGGATGGCCCCGGATCCGCCCGGGGTCTTGAAGTTCTGTTCGGCGGCCTTGTCGCGGTTGATGAGGTAATAACCGCCTCCGCGGACGTCTATCTCATAGCTGCCGGCCTGCTGGCCCGGCTTCCCGATCAGGAGGTCGGTCATTTGTTTCACGCGCCCGATGGATTTGTCGGCGAACTGAAGCGTGGCCTCGCTCAGGACGGCCGTGCTGAGGACGTCGCCCTGATGAAGCACTGTGTTGGTGGTGGCGTTGACATACACTTGGGTGCCGGTGCGTTGGAACTTCACGCGCCCCTTGAGGGCGATCAGGAGTATTCCGGGGACTTCGGCGGGCTCGGCGGCCCAGCCGGAACCCGCTATCGAGAGGACCGCCAGTATCAGGGCGGTCAGGGGAATCCAACGGGGTAGAATAGAGTAGAGCATGATGGAGCCGAGCCTTGTGGGTGAGCAGAGCACAACAGTGGCCGCCGCTCAATCTTGCGGACGGCCCTGTGGACGGATGGAAAAATGTCGGGAGACCCCACCCTAACCAAACACCCCGACGCGCAAATCCCGCAGGGCATATAATTCCCCGTCCACGCCCTTCAGGCGGCGCGCCCCGTCCTTCCTCTTCTCCCCGAACCGTGCCCGTTCCGCCTGGAAGATCTCTTCCACGAACTCCCGGCCCCCGAAC
>JANYCC010000094.1 GCA_025360495.1 Verrucomicrobiota bacterium
GGTTCGGAGTCCCGGGCTTTAGCCGGCAGAGCGTCCGCACGCAGGACCACCGTGATTGAAAGGGACGCGCGGTTCGAGAAGGGACGCGCGACCGGCTGAAGCCGGAACTCCGAACCCTCGCCCCTCGGTAGGCCGCATGCGGCTGCGGCGGCTGCAGCATCAAAGCGTGATCGGTTCCGGTAGGCGTTCCTCCTCCTTCTTCGGCGCAAACAGCAGGTAGAAGGTCGGCAGCACCAATAATGTCAGGGGAGTCGCGCTCAACAATCCACCGATGATCACCAACGCCAGCGGACGTTGGGTCTCGGACCCGATGCCGTGGCTGAGGGCCATCGGGAGCAGGCCCAGCATCGCCAGCAGCGCCGTCATCAGCACGGTGCGCAGCCGGATGGTGGCCCCTTGGCGCACGGCTTCGACCGGTGTGAGTCCGCCTTCCACGAGGTGGTTGAAACAACTCACCATGACGACCCCGTTGAGGACGGCCTGTCCGAACAGCGCGATGAACCCGATCGCGGCGCTGACACTGAGCGGGATGCCGGTGATCCAGAGGGCGACGATGCCGCCGATGATGGCGAAGGGCACGTTGAGCAGGATCAACAACGCGCTTTTCACCGAGTGAAACGTGTTGAACAGGAGCAGGAAGATCAGGAACACACTGATGGGAACGATCATGCTGAGCCGTTTCATCGCCCGTTGTTGGTTCTCAAATTCACCGCTCCAGTTGACGGTATAGCCGGTGGGAAGCGTGAGTTCCGCCACCTTCGCCTGCATGTCGGCGACCACGGATCCCATGTCGCGCCCACGGATAAAAACCCCGACGGCTTTCACGCGGGTGCCGTTCTCCCGGCTGATGTTCATCGCGCCGCTGGCCACCTTGAACGAGGCCAGTTGGCCCAGCGGGACGCGCGGACCTTCCGGGGTGTCGACCGGGATGTCCGGGAGCCGGGACAGCGCGCGTTCCGAATCGGGAAGGCGCAACACAACGGAGAAGTGTTTTTCGCCCTCCCAAAGTTCGGTCGCCGCCTTGCCCCCGAGAGCGGTTTCGATCACGTCCTCGACATCCTGCACATTGAGTCCGTGACGACCCGCCGCGGCGCGGTCGATCTCGATCACCGACTGCGGGACATCGCCGGCGCGGTCGACGAATGCCCGCGCGACCCCGGGCACGCCGATGACCTTGCGGATGATGGCATCGACCTGTTGTTGCAGGGTGACGGCATCCTCGCCGAAGACCTTGATGACCACCTGGCCGTCGATCTGGGAGATGGATTCGAGGACGTTGTCGCGGATGGGTTGGGAGAAACTGGTTTCAAGGCCGGGCAGGTCGTCGAGGGCGCGATCGAGTTCCTCGAGGATCCGCTCTTTCGTGACGCCGGGACGCCATTTGTCGGCGGGTTTCAGGTCGACGAAGCACTCCAGCATGTTGATGGGCTTGGGATCGGTGCCGTCCTCGGGGCGACCGGCCTTCGAGACGACGGTGTTGACCTCGGGGACGGTGTGGATCCGTTGGCGCATCTGGGCGCAACGTTGCTGGGCCTCCTCGATGGAGATGCCCGCGGGAAGGGTGGCGTTGACCCAGATGGTGCCCTCGTTGAGTTCGGGGAGGAACTCGGTGCCCAACCGGGTGGCCAGGCCCATGGCGACGACCAATGCGGCGACGGCGATGCCCAGCACGGCCGGCCAATGGGTGAGGCTCCAACCAAGGATCGGCGTATAGATCCGCTTGGCGAGACGGACGATGAAGTTGTCGTCGTGCGGGAGCTTTTTGCGGAGCAGGAAATAACAGAGCAGCGGGACGAGAGTCAGCGAGAACAGCAGGGAACCCACGAGTGCGCTGGTCACGGTCCAGGCCATCGGGGCAAAGATGCGGCCCTCATGCCGTTGCAGCGTGAAGATCGGCAGGTGCGCCGCGATGATGATCAGCATCGAGAAGAAGGTGGGCTTCCCGACCTCGGCGGCGGCGCGGAGGATGGCATCCTTGAACCGTTCCGGGGCGTTCTTCGGGTCTTGGTGCCCTTCGCTCAGGTGACGGAAAATGTTCTCCACGACGATGACGGCCCCATCGACGATGATGCCGAAATCGATCGCCCCGAGGGAGAGCAGGTTGGCGGGAATGCCGCGCCAGGTGAGGCCGATGAACGTCGCGAGCAGGGAAAGGGGGATCATCAGGGCGACGATCAACGCGGCGCGGAGATTGCCCAGGAACAGCAACAGCACCGCGGTCACCAACAACGCGCCTTCGAGCAGGTTGTGAAAGACGGTGTGGAGCGTCGTGTCGATCAACCACGTCCGGTCATAATAAGGGACGATCTGCACCCCTTTGGGCAGGATCGATTGGTTCAGCTTCTCCACCTTCGATTTCAGGGCGGCGAGCACTTCCGACGGGTTCTCGCCTTTCCGCATCAGGACGATCCCGTTGACGATGTCATCATCACCATCCTGGCCGACGATGCCTTCACGGGGAACGGACCCGAGGGTGATGTCGGCCACATCCTTGACACGGATGGGGGTGCCGTGGTGGGAGGTGACGACAATTTCGCCGATGTCCTCACGGGAGCGGAGGAGACCGATGCCGCGGATCAGGTATTGTTGGACACCTTGGTTGACCTTGCTGCCGCCGACATTGGCATTGCCGCGGCCGAGGGCGGCGAGGAGTTGTTGGAGGGTGAGTTCGTGGTAGCGCAGTTTCGCCAGGTTGGGCTGGACCTCATAAGTCTTGATCGAGCCACCCAGGGTGACGATGTCGGCGACTCCCGGGACCATCCGGAGTTGTCGTTCGACGGTCCAATCCTCGATCGTGCGCAAGTCACGGGGGGACATTCCGGTCCCGGTGAGCCGGAAGCGGTAGATCTCCCCGATGGCGGTGGAAAGCGAGCCCAACTGTGGAATGACCCCGGGAGGGAGATCCGCGCCAGTGAGGCGTTCGAGCACCTGTTGACGGGCGAAATAGTCGGTCACCTTCTCGTCGAAGGTGAGCATCATGAAGCACAGGCCGAACTGCGTGTGGGAGAACAGCCGGACTTGGTGGGGCAGCCCGCTGAGGGCGATCTCCAAGGGGATGGTGACCTGTTTTTCCACCTCTTCGGCAGCGCGTCCCGGATAAAGGGCGATGACATTGACCTGGATATCCGAGACATCCGGGAACGCCTCGATCGGGAGGTTCTTGAAGGCGAAGGCACCGCCACCGACGAACAGCGCGGCGAGGAGAAGGGTGAAAAGAGGTTGCTGGAGAGCGAACGCGATAAGGCGGCGGATCATGGAAAAGTGGGCTCAGCCGCCTTCGGGGGTTTGGAACAATTGTTCCAAGAGCAGTGAGCCGTCTGCCACGACCCGTTGGCCGGGGTGGACGCCTTCGAGGATGTGGAGACGACCGAGACGTTCGGAACCCGCCTTCACCTCGCGGCGCGCGAATCGGCCGCGGGCTTCCTCCACAAAGACGAAATACTTGTCGCCCCGCAGGAACACGGCCTTCGACGGCACCTCCGCCCCGGCCTGCTCGTCGCCGAGTCCGACCTCGACCGTGACAAACATCTCCGCCTTCAGCTGACGTTGGGGATTCGGGATGCTGCCCCGGATTCTCAACGACCGGCTGATGGGATCGATGAACTCGGAGATCACCTCGATGCGGCCGGTGAAACTCTGTCCCGGAAGTGAACGGGAAGTGAACGTGAATTCCTGCCCGGTGTGCAGGTGGGGGAGATCGTTTTCGGTGGCGTCGAGTTGGATCCAAAGCTGCGCCGGATCCGTGACGGTGAACAGGGGCGCCGCCTGGCGGTCGGTCCCCGCGAGCATCTGGTCGGGACGGACTTCCTGGCCGGGATTCAGGTTCTTCTCCACCACCACACCCCCGAGCGGGCTGCGTAATTCATACAGTTGATCGACGCTGTTGGTGTTGCCTCCATAGCTGGCCAACCGTGAGCCCGCCCGCTGCAGCTCGGCCTGCGCGCGGGAGAAATCCGATTGCGCGGCATCCAGGTCCTTCTGCGGTGCGGCCCCGTGTTCCAAGAGTTCCCGCACCCGGCTGAGCGTGCGTTCCGCCAGGCTGAAATCGCTGTTGGCCTTCCGGGCATCCGCCTGCGCCTGGCCATAATCGGGCGAGGCGATCAACGCGAGGGGGTCGCCGGCGTGCACGGTCTGGCCCGGTTCGGCGAGGATGCGGGTGACCCGACCGCCAAACGGGGTGAAGACGCGGACGGTGACCCGATCATCCCACGCCAGGCGTCCGTTGAGACGGAGCAGGGTGGGTTGGCCGGGCAGGGCGGTCTCGACTCCGAGCACGGCGAGTTGCGGGCTCTCGGGCGGGATGATGATCTTGCCATCGGCGACCTTGGCCCCCGGGGGTGCGACCTCGGCGGTGTGGCTGCGCTGGCATCCGGTGGTGATCACGGCGGCGATCATCAGGGATGCCAGGGCCGTGAAGGCGGGAGGTGGGGACGGTTTCATGGATGGGAAGGCGGGGTGACGGCGGATTCGGCACGCCCGAGCGCCGCTTCCAAGGCCGCGACCGAACGGGCGAGGTCGGCGGTGGCGGTGGCCGCGGCGAGGCGGATTTCGTTGTCGTTGCGTTCGGCGGTCAGGAGATCGAGGAGTGAGGCGCCGCCCTTTTCATAGGCGAAACGCACGGTCTGACGGATGGCCGCCGAACTGGGGACGATCTGGCCCACATACCGTTCGCGACGTTCGGCCGCCGTCCGGTAATCCGTGGCGGCCGCAGCCAGGTCGGCGGCGGCGGCGGCGGCGATCTGTCGGGCCCGGACCTCGGCCTGGCGGCGAAGCGCGGTGGCGGCGTCGATGTTCCCGCGGTTCCAGTTCCACAGGGGCAACGGGAACGAAACCCCGAGTCCGAAGCTGTCCAATTTGTCCGGCGGTTCCCGTTCATACTGGACCAGGAAGGTCGGATCCGGAATCCGCTGTGCCTTTTGCAAACGCACTTCCGCATCGGCCTTCCGGACATCGGCCTGTGCCGCCAGGATGTCCGGTCGCCCGGTCACGGCCAGGTTCGCCGGTTGATCCCATCCCACCGGGGCCATGCGGATGGCCAGTTGGTCGAGGGATTCCGAAGGTTGGATGTCACCATGGGCCTCGGTCACACCCAGCAGCACTTCGAGTTGGATGCGTGCGGAACGGGCGTCGCCCTCCGCCCGCCGGGCATCGAGTTCGAAGCGATCCGAAGTGATGACGATCTGGTCCCGATCGGCCCGGGAAAGATCGCCCGCCTGGAGCCGGGTCTGGGCGATATCGGCTTCCTTGCGGAGGGATGCGGCGGAGGCTCGGAGGACCCGCACCTGCTCATCGGCCAGCACCACGGCGGTGTAGGCGCGACCGACCGCCAGTTCGAGTTGTCGACGGGCCTCGGCGAATCGGTGTGCGGCGCCGAGGCTGCCGGCTTTGGCCGACTCGCGGCGGGCGGAACGTTTGCCACCGATCTCGAGCAACTGGTTGAAGGCGGCGATCGAATCGTAACTGCGATGGAGGAGGGAATTCCCGAGGATCGTGCCGGCAGGTTGACCATCGGTTGGTACCTTGCTGACGGAGAGTTGAACCGTGGGATTCGGGAACGCCCGGGCCACGATTTGTTGCGCGGTGGCCACCTCGACATCCGCCCGGGCCGCCAACAGATCCCAGTTGTGGGTCAGGGCCAACTGCCGGGCATCCGCTAGGCTCAGGGAGGTCGTCGGGGAGAGGGACGGGACGATCGGCGGAGGAGGCGTGTCAGACCGCGATGGGAGAGGGGCAGCGAGGTTCCAGAGGATACCCGCCACCCAGAGGCGGCGGGCCGTTGCGATCCGGAGATTAAGGAACGAAAACATCATGGATTCCCAACTCACCGGCGACCCCAAGGTCAACCGTGTGCCAGCGGGGATGCCATTGGCGTGCCAACGAACCTGGCTTTTGGAACGAGCCCATTTGCGCGGGTTTGCGCCGGAACTCCCCACCCGACGGAGGGGACGGGGGCCAAACGTCAACCGGGGGTGGCCAACGACTTTCCAGTCCTCCGCCGACCTTTGACTCCGGAGGGGCGGCGGTTTTTCCACCCCGAGCTGAGGTCACCATTCCGCACCGTGCGCCAAGGTCAGGAGCAGATCCCGACGGGAGAGAAGCCCGCACGGTCGGCCGCCTGCCGCGTCATCGACCACGACCAGATACGGGCTGTCGGTGTGCTGGAATGCGGCCAGGGCGTCGGTCAGGTTGGAACCTTGGGTCACGGTGAGCGGGAGGTCCTCGGCGACGTCTCCGGCCGTCACCAAGTGGCAGACGTCGGGGTCGGTGAGAAAGGGTTGGACCGCGGCGATGCGGATGGCGCCGATGGCCCGTCCATCGGGTCGGACCACCGCGACGATGCCGGCGCGGGCGCGGGCGAAGGCGAAGGCGATTTGTTCGAGGGTGGCCCCGGCGGGCACGGTGGGAGGGGCGGAGCGCTGGAGGGCTTCCACCCGGAGGGTCGGGGTGGAGAGGCCACGATTGTGAAGTTGATCGGAGTAAAGCGATTGGGTGTCGAAACCGCGGGCGACGGAATACGCGGCGATACAGGCGAGCAAGAGGGGCACGATGGCATCGGGATTCAGGGTCATCTCGAACACCATGACGACGGCGGTGAGGGGGGCGCGGGTGGTGGCGGCGAGGAAAGCCCCCATGCCGACCAGGGCGTAAGCTGCGGGAATGGCCGTCTGGGTGGGCCAAAGGTGATGGAAGACGGCCCCGAGAAACCATCCGCCCAGCCCCCCCAGGAGCATGGTGGGTGTGAACACGCCGCCGATCCCGCCCGAGCCGACGGACGCGAGCGTGGCGGCCAGTTTGGCGCCCAACAGGAGAATCAGTGCGGTCCAACCGAGGGCCTCCCCACGGAGCATGTTATCCAGGGAATTGTGACCGTTGCCCCAGACCTCGGGGACGACCAGGGAAATGGCACCGACGATGAGACCGCCGAGACCCAGTTGAAATGCGGGCGGGAGTTGGAGTGCGGCGAAAGAGGCACGTGCGGCGGCCAGGAGCCGGACAAAACCCGGCGCAGCGGCACCGAGGAGAATCCCCACCAAGAGATGCAAAGGGAGTTCGCGGATCGATTCGAAACGAAACACGGTGGTGGGGAAGACCGCCTGACCGCCGAGGATGGGCCGGGTCACCGCCACGGCGACGATGGAAGCGAGGACGAGGGGCCCGAAACTCTCCATGGCGATGCTGCCGAGGACAATCTCCGCCACGAACAGGGAACTGCCGAGCGGTGCGTGGTAGGTGGCAGCCAGTGCGGCGGCGGCGGCACTGGCCACCATCAGCGGAAGCCGCGGCGGACGCAGCCCGGCACGACGACCGGCGGACGACGTGACCGCAGCCGCGAATTGGAGGAGCGGACCTTCGCGTCCCAGGGATCCGCCGGACCCGATCGAAAACAGGGAGGCAAGGGTGCGCAGGAGGGCGGGTCGGGCCCGCACCACACCATCGCCCACCACCACCGCCTCCATGTAATCGGCGGCCCGCTGGCCTTGGAGGTAACGTTGCCCCCAGTGGACGAGCAATCCGGCGATCAATCCGCCGGCCGCGGGTGTCGCGAGCCGGCGCCAGGGTGGCAGGAGGCGGGCGGTGTCGATCAGGGAGGTCGTTTCTTGCGTGAGAAGCCATTGCACCCCGAGGAGAGCGGCCCGCAGGAACAGGACGCTGGCGGCACCGACGAGTCCCGCGATGACCGACCAAAAGAGGGTGGCGCGCTGGTCGGCGGCAGGCAGCCACCGGGCCAGCCAGACGCGGCGTTGCAGCCACCGCCGGGCGACGGCGAGGGCGGTTGGGGCAGCGGCGGGCGCGTTCATCCGGGTGAAAGAGGGGGCCACGAATGACCCGGGATGGGGAGGCGAAAGTGACCGAACTCCCACGGGGCGAGAATCTTCCCGCCCATGGCCCATCAGCGGACCCACTCGATGCGATAAAGGCGGAGACCCGGGCCGATGGGCAGGTTGTCCTTATATTCGGCCGGTCCATCACCGGCCGTCACCTCGCTTAAAGAGCCAACCTCTCATGCGGTGCCCCTCATAGTGTCGAACGACCGACTGAACGCGTCCGGTGGCGGATTGTGCCGGGGCCTGGAATTGCCGTTCATGGCTGACGTGATTGTGAACGGATTTTATAACACTTGGAGGCTTTTGGTTGTCAATCACCGAGAGGCAAAGGGACAAGACTGGATGGCGGATTCACGGGACATCGGATGCGGGTCGGACAAGCATGGCTGACTCCGTTGGAGCTGAGTGGCAGCTCGGTTCTTCGTTCGCCGGAGTCACCCGAACACCCCGACGCGCAAATCCCGCAGGGCATATAATTCCCCGTCCACGCCCTTCAGGCGGCGCGCCCCGTCCTTCCTCTTCTCCCCGAACCGTGCCCGTTCCGCCTGGAAGATCTCTTCCACGAACTCCCGGCCCCCGAAC
>JANYCC010000106.1 GCA_025360495.1 Verrucomicrobiota bacterium
CTTCGGGGCGCCGTGATCGGAGATCGGAGATCGGAGATCGGAGATCGGGGGTCGGAGATCGGGGGTCGGGGGGTCGGAGGAGCGGAACGGTCACGTCAGACCTCGAAACTCCGAATCTCTAATACTGAGCCCGATCTCCGAAACCCGATCTCCAATCTCCGATCTGCCATTTCCCCGCCTCTTCCAGAAACGCCGCCATGATGGACCGCGACACCTCGGGCGTGCCGGCCATTTCAATGTGGAACTGCGCGGCATAAATGGGCCGGTCTTTCCGACGCAGGCATTGGGTGCGGGTCAGGGTCCCGGCACCGGCTGTCGCAGTGATTTCCCATCCCGTCGGTGCCCGTTCGATCTGGCCACAGTGGCTCTCCATCACCACGAACTCCTCCGGCAGGGCGCGGAACACGGGATCGTCCCCCAGTTGCCGGACCCGGTGCGGACCGCGTTCAAAAACACAACCTGAGTAATCCCCGCACGGCTGGAAGGCGAAGTGCCCGATATGGGTGTACAGGGGCATCACCCCGGCTTTTTCCACCCGGCAATGTGGGCAATCCCAAGGCTGCTCCGTGCCATATTCGCTCAGCAATGCCAACCCTTGGGCACCGCCACAGGACGCCCACATCGGCAATCGTCCCCCGTTCAACACCCGTTCGGTGCCCCGCCAATGCGTGCGGTCCACCTCGCACCAATCCTTGAAGGTGCCGGACAGGAACGCCGCCAGGGGCCGCGGTTCCACCGCGACGAATTCGGGATCGAAATCGGTCAGCCAGACCTGTTGGGCCTGCAGTTCAGCCCGCACGGACCGGGCCAGCGGCAAAAACTCATGCCCATGACCGGGAAGCACGCCATCGTGGGTCATGTTGACCGCCAGCACCCACTCGGGAAATGAAAAGCCGGCGTCGGTCCGTTCCCGCACCTCCACCTCGCGCACACAGGGGAATTCTCCGTGGGCCGACGTGATCCGCAGCCGGAGCCACCGTGCCCGCACCGGGTGGGTCAGACGCAGGATGCGGTAGAGATGCCGTTCATTGACGATCCGTGTGCCCGGCAATTCCACCCAGTGCCGCCCATCCCGGCTGGATTCCCACCAATAATCGCGCGGGGCATCGCGCAGGACGAAGTCGTGGGATCCGACAACCTGAAGCAGGGAACCGATCCGGGTCACGTGACCGAAATCGAGGGTCCAATCCCAGTGGGTGGCCCCGCGCATGCCTCTCCAAGAATGCCCGGGTCCGGCACTGAAACGATCGCCGTCGGCCGCCCCGGACGCCGCCCCGTCCGGTTGCGCACTGGACGCCGTGGCAGCGGCCGGGACTGGGACCGATGCCGCGAGACCCCGCGAACGCCCGAAGATCAACAACACCCCGAGAACCAATTGGAAGGCACATCGACCGAAAGTCCGGGTGTCAATTTCCATCGGTCTCCGATCTCGGTTCAGCGGTCAGACGCCAGTGGTCAGACGCCAGTGGTCAGACGCCAGTGGTCAGTGGTCAGTGATCAGAGGCTGCGATCTCCCATCTCCGAACTCCGATCTCCGATCTCCGATCCTTACAACGGCGGGGTAGGTCCCAGGCCGGTCGGGGCCGGATCGGGCCGAACCACCGTGGTCGGGCGCAGTGGATTGGGGCGGACCACAGTGGGCGGCGCCAATTGGACATTGGTCCGCGTGGGGACGACGACCGGCACTGGCACGGGCGCGGGTTCCTTCATGAAATCCCCGGCCAGATATTCGGTGAGCGATTCAATCTGTTCCTCGTTCAAGGGACCGCCCTTCTTGGTGTCAAAGGCGGGCATCAGGCTCCCTTCCTTGCCGTTCCGCACCCATTGGTTCCAGTAATCATGGTTGAAGGTGACCCCGGCCGGTGCGGGTCGACCGCGTAGCATCGGCACCATCGTCGCCCGGTGCTCGGCATCGTGACAGATGCCGCAGGCCGTCAGGTATAAGTCATGCCCCTTCTGGCCGACCGATTTCGCCACGTGGCAACTGGCGCAGTCACCGCGGAACACCGCCTGACGGTCCGCGGCGGCGATCTGGAGCGCCCGGGAACGATCCGTCATCCGCTGCAGGTTGGCGAAGGCTTCCTGGGGCAGGATGGCCTTCACCAACAGCGGGACTGACCCGGCGGACGAGACCACGGTCACGGTCTTGGTCACGGTGCCAAACTTCCCGGCCAGATTCATGGTGGCGCCGATTTCGCCGCCTTCACCCGGCTTCAGCACCCACGGGGTGGAGGGCAGCCGCGCGGCGGTGCAACCGCACGAAGTGTGCACCGACAGGACGACGACCTCCTCCTTGGAAGTGTTGGTCACTGCGAAAGTGAACTTCGCCTCCGCCTCGCCGGTTTTCACGTTCACCACCTTTTCCTTGGAATCGAAGCTCAACGCGTCCGGGTTGAGGTTGCCGGTGATGACTTGGGTTTTGGGCAACGAGACGGGCCCGGTCTTGATCACCGGAAATGAGGTCAGGTTGGTCCGGACCCGGGTGACCGATGGCGAAGGCGGAAGGGGCGGAAACGTACCCGGGGGAAGGTCTTGGGCGAGGGCGGACTGCAGCACCGCCAAGACCGCGAGACAACCCCCCAGCAAAGCGTTAGGAACGCGCATATCTCCCCGGTGAATAGCAGGAAAATGACGG
>JANYCC010000124.1 GCA_025360495.1 Verrucomicrobiota bacterium
TTTCGGGGAAGCCGAAGATGAAGCGGCGGTCCACGACGCGGGAGAGGCAATGGTAGAAGCCCACCGGCCGCTCCGGGGAGACCTTGAGGCGTGGCTGTCGCATGGACCGACCCTGCCACTTCTTCCTCCCCGCCGTCACGATCATTCGACTATGGACCTGTCCCTTTGTTGACTATTTGTCCCTTTGTTGACTTGTCCCTTTGTTGACTCGAATGCGCTTTCGACGAGACGCGACAGGAGAACCACTTGGAACTTGGGGCGGTGGCGCATCTTGGGACAGTCTCCAGCATGCGTGTTCTCAAAATCCTGCCGAGTGGTGTCGTACTGTTGCTTCTCCTGTTCGGATGCGGTTGCCAGACGCCTCATCCGGCCGCTCTTCCACCCCTGGCGGCGACCAATCGATGGGCAGGGGAACTCGGGGCCTTTGCGGCAGCAGACCTGGCTGTGCCACCACCAACCCGACCCATCGTCTTCACCGGCAGTTCATCGTTCCGGATGTGGACGAATCTAACCTCCGACTTCCCGGGCTTGGGCGTGATCAACCGGGGATTCGGTGGTTCCCAATTGAGCGATGTCCGGGACCATTTCGAGCGCCTGATCCTCATCTATCGTCCGCGGCAGGTCCTGATCTATTGCGGTGGCAATGACCTGGCAGCCGGGAAGACCGTCGGGAGGGTGGTGGAGGACCTCAAGGCGGTCGTCGAACGGATTCATCGGGAGTTGCCCCGGACCCAAGTCACCTACCTCTCCATTGCGCTGAATCCATCGCGCTGGGATCAACGGGATAAGGTCATCGCCGCGAATGCCGCCATTCAGCAGTTCATAACCGGGGATCCTCGTCGTCGGTTTCTGGATGTGACCACCGCCATGCTCGGACCCGATGGCCAACCCAAGCCGGACATCTTCATGCCCGACAAGCTCCACATGAACCGGAAGGGTTATGAACTGTGGATCCCCATCATCCGCCCGGCACTGCTGCGATAAGGCCTGATATTGATATCGAGCTCACGGAAGCTTCAGCCTCCAAGTGCCTCCGATTTTCTGGAAGGAGAACTTGATGCCGGAATCCTCGGATGTCGGGTCCATCTGGAGGTCGGCTTCAGCCGTTCCATCGGGTTGTTCCGTCATCGAACGGATCCTGAACCCGGGGAACGCGCCCGCGTTCTCGAAGAACTTGTCCGCACCGTCGGCCCCGATTGTCCCCCACAACTTGGTCGCATCGTCGGGCAAGAGGACCTGGGCCAGGACGTTGGTATCGTGATTGCGCAGGGACCAAACGAAGGACTGCAACGTGTCGGCCGGCGTGGCATATCCCGTGAACTGGGCCTTGGATGCAGCAATAAAGGGGTTCGAAGCCGGACCGGCCCCCGGCTTGACGGCTTGGGCCACCGCGGTTTGGAGGCGTTGGTTCTCGGCCCGGAGGGTGGCCAACCCGGACTTTTCCCGCCGGAGTTGGGCGACATCCCGGCGCAAGGACAAGAGTCGGAGGTGTTCGTCCTCAGAAAGTGGCGTCCCGTTCAGGGCGGGTGCCTCCTGAGGGGGTGCAGTCGGTGATGAAACGGAAACGGCACGCCGGGCCAGTACCTCCCCACGTAGGACCGCGATATGGCGGCCTTGGACCAGCACCCCGCAGAACAGGGCGGCAACCAGAATTGTGCCCAACAGAAAATTGCGGCGGGAAGGTTTCATGATCGGGGTCACTCCAGGTAAAGTTTGCCATTCCGGTTCACGAGACGGCGCAAAAGGTTCGATCCATCCCCCTGGCTCATTTGCACGCTGCCATCGCACAGTCCGATGTTCCCGTGGATCAGGCAACGGACCGCCACGCGACTGGGCTCGGATTCCGCCCCCACCGTCCCGAGGGCGAGGAATTCATAAGAAAGGTTGGCCGCAGTGAACGAACCCCAGTCCGACGCGGCTTTGTGGGAGAAATCGGCCGGGCACACCAATATTTTCGGGGTCGAAAGCTCATTGGTCATGCTCAAGATGTCCGGGGGAAAACGATCGCCGTTGTCGGTCGCAAAAATGCGCAGCGCGAGGCCGATGTTCTTCATGTTGTTGACGCACCGGATGGATTCGGCACGTTCCCGGGCCGCTTGGGAGCGCTCCAAGTCTTCAGCACTGAGGCCGGATGCGGCCGTGAGTTGGGCCTTCAGTCGCTGGTTTTCCGCGGCCAATTCCCCGGCCGAGTTGGCGGCGTCCCGAAGCCTCGCGATCTCCGCAGTCAACCGGGCGATCTCCGCGCGTTCATCCTCTGCAGATGAGACGTTCGTTGGCGCTGCGGTCGCGGCGACGACGACGTCCGGGGTTTCGGAAGAAGTGGATTCACTTTGGACCGCCTGAAGCGATTCCTGGAGTCCCCGGATCTCCATCTGCTGGACCAGGAGCGTGGAGGCGCAGGCCAACGCGGCCCCTCCCCATGCGAAGATCGGCCATCCGCGCCGGAACCAGCCCCGCTCGGCGGCGGGATCTCGCGGGGTGTTTCCCGGATTCCGCCGGGCCTGTCGGGTGAGTTGGTCCTGGAGACCTTCGGGCACGGGTGGGACCGGGGCGGAACGGAGGATTTTTTCGATCTCGGGCGGATTCATGGCTTGAGGGAGTTGTCGGCTTTGGCGTGGAGGGCGGGGCGGCGCACCAGGACGGCCTGCAATTCGTCCAGGGCCGCGCGGAGACGGTACTTGACGGTGCTGGCGGAAATGCCCAGGGCGTCCGCCGTCTCCTGGAGCGTCAGTTCCTGGTAGTAATGGAGGTGAACGGTCTCCCGGAGATCGGATGGCAGCCGGTCCACGGCCGCATATAAGACATGGGCAAGGTCTGCGGCGGCGGCCTCCTCCGACGGGCTCGGGCCGGGCGACGGCCGGGTGCGCCACCATTCATCGGTCTGCGGTTCGCCCCGGCGTTCGGCCCGCCTCCAGTCGATATAAACATGGTGGGCAATTCCGTGAATCCATGAGGCGACGGAGGATCGTCCGGCAAAACTGCCCAGGGACGACCAGACCCGCGTGAACGTGCGCTGGGTGAGATCCTGGGCATCCGCGTCGTTGCCCGCGAGCCGCCGGAGGA
The DNA here is from genome assembly GCA_025360495.1 of Verrucomicrobiota bacterium. Classification (GTDB taxonomy): domain Bacteria; phylum Verrucomicrobiota; class Verrucomicrobiia; order Limisphaerales; family UBA9464; genus UBA6176. Next base: position 3,064 of record JANYCC010000124.1, read on the forward strand.
AGCCGAAGATGCGCGCATGGAATTCCCCGATGAGGCGGTCCGGTGCGAGTTCATCGCCCGCGAGTGCGGCGACCATCAATCTGTGGGGCTGAGCTTCCATGCGACATCTGTTGAGTCGGGTTCCGGGGCCCGGGTGGACAAAGATAATTTCGGAAATGTTCGGGCCTCACCCCTGCGGTCTCACGCGTGGTGTCATTAGTGGGTGACGGGCCGCCGTTTTTCCGGTTGGGTCCGATCCTCTGCACGGCCATGTCCTCCCCATTCCTGTCGTCCCTACGCCGGTTCATCGCCCTGGTGCTCTTGGGTGTGTGGTGGGGCGGATTCACTTTTTACGCATTGGCCGTCGTGCCCAGCGGACATTTGGTTCTCGGCAGCAAGGTGCGCCAAGGATTCATCACCGAACAGGTCACGGGCAAGCTCAACGGGTTGGGCGTGACGGCCCTCGCGGCGGCGGCATCCGAAATCATCGCAAGGCGGCGGGACCGTCCGTGGCTCCGTCGGACCTCCGCTTGGTGGCTCGGCGCCGTGGTGACTTTGGGGGCTTTGTTCTGGTTGCATCACGTCCTCGCCGGTCAGATGGATTTTGCCAACCGCACCTTGCCGGATGAGGAACGCTTCTATGCATGGCATCGCGTTTATCTGCTGGTTGCCACCGTCCAATGGCTCACGGGTTTGGCGTTGCTCTGGATCCTTTCATCACACCGTGGCGCGGACCTGAAGACGGCGTGACCGAAAACAGGATCGCGTCCCGGGCCGTCCGGCGTATAAGGGTCCTGATGGGGCCAGTCTTGATCCGGCCTTGCACCACCCCCTGTGAATGCCATGAACATCATGAACCCGACCCGATTTCCCCGAGACCTGATCGCAGTCATGTCCCTCCTCGCCCTCAGCGGTGCCGGGCTGGCCGCCGAACCCGTTCCCGCGCCACCTTCCGCCCATCGGCAGTTGCCCAAGGCCATGCACGGCACCATGAACGATCGTCCGCATGTCTCCGTGGGCGTGCATGAAGGTGACATCATCGGCGCCGACAACCGGGCCCTCCAGGCCGCGGTCGATTATGTCGGGTCGCTGGGTGGAGGCACCGTCGAGATCGGGCCGGGTGAATTCCTCATGCGCGACTCCGTGCATCTGCGGGCGCAGGTGACCTTGGTGGGACAGGGTGCAAAGACGGTGCTGCGCAAGGCGAAGGCCGCCGTCTCGCCGTTGGAAATCGACGGCGACTATGGCGAGGAACAGATCACAGTCCGGCGCCCTGAAGGATTCGCGGTCGGGGACGGGGTCGCCATCTGGGACAAGAATGCCGGCGGTTTTCACGGGACCGTGGCGCGGATCACGGGCCGCAATGGGAACAGCTTTTCCATCAGCCTCCCGTTGAACTCCGATTGCATGGTCGGGGACGGGGCCCAGGCGGCGACGGTCTTCCCGGTCGTCAGCGGTTATCATCTCGAGGACGTGCACATCGGCAACCTCACCATCGAGGGGAACAAGGGGGAGAACGTGCACCTCGACGGGTGTCGCGGCGGGGGGATTTTCCTATATCGTTGCCCGGGTGCCCTGATCGAGCGGTGCACGGTGCGCCATTATAACGGCGATGGCATCAGCTTCCAGCAAAGCAATGATGTCACCGTGACGGAGTGTGTCAGTGAGGGCAATGCGTCCCTCGGTTTCCATCCCGGGAGCGGATCGCAACGACCCGTGGTGCGGGATTGCCTGGCGCGCGCCAATGGTGAGGACGGCCTGTTCCTGTGCTGGCGGGTGAAGAACGGCCTGTTCGAGGGGAACACGCTCGAGGGCAACGGACGTTATGGCATCAGCATCGGGCACAAGGACACTGACAATCTCATCCGGGGGAACAAGGTCCTGGGCAACGGCGAGGACGGGGTGTTTTTCCGCAACGAATCCGAGGGTATGGCCGGCCACCGCAACCGGATTGAGGACAATCTCATCGAGAACAACGGCGCCAAGGAACGCTCCGCCGGAATCCGCGTCCGCGGCGACACCCACGACCTGGTGTTCAAGGGCAACACCATCCGCGACACCCGCACCGGGGATGCGCAGAGGCAGACAGTGGGAATCCGGTTGGATGAACGGGTGGGGGCGGTCACCACGGAAGCCAATCAGATCGACGCCGCCACGGTGCTGCAGGACGGACGCAAGCCGCGGTGATGGGGGAACCTCGGGGGGCCCAAGACTTGTTGCCATGTTGCACCGATCCTTCACCGAAATGATCCCGTCCCTGCAGGTCGCCATCGGTCCGGTCATCCTGATCTCCGGGGTCGGCATGCTGCTCTTGGTCATGACGAACCGGTTTGGACGGGTGGTGGACCGCCTGCGTCAGTTGGCGTCCGCCAGCGCCACGGTCCCGGCCGATCGGTTGGATTCCCTCAGGGAGCAGGCGGAGATCTTCCTCCGTCGCGCCCATCTCCTGCGATGGTGCATCGGCCTGGCCGCTGCCGCAGCCTGGCTGGCCGGACTGCTGGTCATCGGGTTGTTTGTGGGTTCACTCTTTGGAGTCACCCAGGTCACGTTCATCGTCCTGTTGTTCGTGGGCAGCATCCTATGCCTGTTGAGCTCCATGGGGGGGTTCATCTTTGACATCCAACTCTCGCTGAAAGCGCTGAAGTTGGAATTGGCGCAAAGCAAATTGCATTGAGGTGATGACGTCATTTCACGTTTCCCGCGCGCAGGATGGACAGTGGATAAAACGTGTCGCGCCAACGGATGCCGCCCTGACGTAACGCCGTGTAAGTCGAGTTGAACAGGGCATAAAGAAACACGGGGATCATCAACGGCACGAACAACGCACACGGCCACGCCCAGCCCACCCGCCGCGCCAGTATCCCGGCGGGTACCGCCAGGAAAAACGGCGAAATCCCGGCCGCGACACCGGCCAGCGTCCCGCTCAGGAGACCCGTGACCAGGATGCCGAGAACCCCGGTCACGGCCAGGCTTCCGGCCACCACCAGCCCCAGCCGGAAATCCAACGCTGCAAAATAATTCTTCTCCATGATCTTCACCATGTTCCCGACCGTGGTGCCCCAATGGCATTCCACATCGTCGACGCCCAGGTATCCGCGCGACCGTTTTCCCGCACGCCTCAGCAGCAGGCCGAGTTTGATGTCGTCCACGACCGTCAGGCGCAACGTCTCGTAACCACCGCATTGCCGATAAGCCTCGGCCCGCACCAGGTTGAAGGCCCCGATGCCGACATAAGACTTCGGGCGGTCCCGATTCACCCCGGAAAACCAACCCAACAGGCTGGTCAGAAACAGCAAGTGCCAGCCCCGTGTGGCCCGGCTTTCCAGCACGGTCCCGGGCACCAATGTCACATGATCGGCCACCTCGCGTTCTGCCACCCGCACGGCCCGTTCAATCACGTCGGGCTTCAACCAGCAATCGGCATCGGTGAACAGGATCCAGTCGCCGGTGGCCGCTGTCGCGCCGACATGGCAGGCGTGACATTTTCCCAGCCAACCGTCCGGCAGCACCTCCACGCGTTGCACCTTCAACCGTGCATCCTCCTGGGCGATTCGCCTGAGGATTTCACCCGTGCGGTCGGCGGAACGGTCATCCACAACAATGAACTCGGCTTCCACCCCGCGTTGCACGAGCAGATGACGGATCGTGCCCTCAATCCGGGCCTCCTCATCCCGGGCCGCGATGACGACGGAGCAGCGGATGGGCCCGGTGTCCTGGGATCGGGTTCCGTCCGGGGGGGTGAGGGTGTCGAGCGAGGGCAATCGGCCCAACCATCGCAGGTGCCACAGGGCGGAGAGGGACATCGCGAGGAACAGGATTGCGGTGCCACCGAATATCATGGAGGACGGCCACATGGGTTGAATTATCTCCTCAGGTTGCTGCAGGCGTGGACCGGGCAGAGCGGCAGAGGACTTCCGCAGTCCAAGACGCTGCCGCGCAGTCCCCCACCCATTGTGCCGAGTGTCGCGTCGTTCCCCTTGTCACGGGCAAGGGTTTTCCGGCGCCAAGATCATCGAGAGTGGGCCGTGCCGGGACAAGCCCAAGCCGACGGGGATTCGGGCTCGTTGCCAGTCCGATCGTTCCGGCGCTCAGCCTGTCGCTCGCGGAACTGTTCCCGGGTTGATACGCCCTTGATGCGCCCGCTCCACGGACTTTGTTGGCCTCCGGACCGGTCGTCTGGCATGCTGACGCCGTGAATCCCCTGTCCCGGCTTCAATCGGCCGCACCGCCACGCCCATCCCACTTCACCGCGGCACGGTCGATCGCTCTCGCCGCCCGGATTTGGGTGGCGTGTCTGCCGGCCGTCTTCCCTGCCCTGGCTTCAGCAGGCGACAATTTGCGCACCGCCGCGCCCGGGAAGGCCCCCACGATCGGCGGGGCCCGGGGATCAGCCGTCACCCTCAGCTCCAAAGCGATCATCGCGGCCAACGCCTTCCTCGCGACCCTGGGTGAAGCCCAGCGCACCGCGGTGGTGTTCGCGTTCGACGACAACGTCCAACGAGCCAAATGGTCCAATCTCCCCTCGCCGATGTTCCGGCACGCGGGGCTGAGGCTGGGCGACCTCACCGCCGCCCAGCGCAACGCCGCCCTGGCCGTTGTGGCCGCCGTCCTGAGTCAGGAGGGATATGACAAGGCGATCGCCATCATGGAGGCGGATGAAACCCTGAAGACGGCCGGCGCCCCGGGCAACGTGGTGTTCGGTCGGGACGAATTCTTCATTTCCTTTGTCGGCACCCCTTCGATGACCGCCCCGTGGATGCTCCAGTTCGGCGGCCATCATCTGGCGATCAACGTCACGATCCGCGGATCTGACGGCGTGATGACCCCGAGCCTGATCGCCACCCAACCCGCCACCTATACCCGGGACGGCAAGACGGTGCGACCCATGGGCACCGAGAACGACCTCTCCTTTGCGCTCATCAATTCATTGGATTCCGCGCAACGGTCGCAGGCGATCCTTGGCTCGACCTTTCACGACCTGGTGCTCGGCCCGGGCAACGACGGTAAGAAGATCGTCCCGGAAGGCGTGAAGGTTTCCACGTTCACCGGTGCCCAACAAACCCAGCTTTTGGAGTTGGTTCATCAATGGGTCGGCATGCTCGACGACGCCGCCGCCGCCGCCCGCATGACGGAGATCCAGGCCAATCTGGCGGACACCTGGTTCGTATGGAGCGGGCCGACGACTCCCGGCAGCGCCGCCTATTTCCGTATCCAGGGACCGACCGTCGTCATCGAATACGCCCCGCAACAACTGGGGGGCTCCGCGGTGAATCATATCCATTCGATGTACCGCGATCCGACCAACGAATACGGGCGGAAATTTTCCAACCCGTGAAGCGGATCATCCCCATCGTCCTCGGGCTTTTGCTGGTGGCGCCGGCTTGGGCGCACCGTCTCGACGAATACCTGCAGGGCACGTTCCTCTCGGTGGATCCCGATCGGGTGACCCTCGAACTGAGTCTCACCCCGGGTGTGTCGGTGGCACCGGCGGTGATGGCGCTGATCGACACGGATCGGGATGGCCAGATTTCAGCGATGGAAGCCGAGGCTTACACCCGGGTCGTGGCGAATTCCCAGGTGTTGAAAGTGGATCGGCATCGGATTCCATTGGAGGTGACGGGGAAGCTCTTTCCGACGCCATCCGACCTGCGTTCGGGCGCGGGGGTCATTCACATCGGACTGGGATCCAAGACGGTGGATTTGGCCCCCGGATTGCATCAGATCGTATTGGAGAACCGGCATCAGGCGGGGCTCAGCACCTATCTGGTCAACGTGTTGGTACCCGAATCCAAGGAGGTCCGGATCATCCGGCAGAAACGGGATCTGACCCAGACCCGGATGGAACTGGAGATTGCTGTCGGCCCGCTTCCCACGGGGCCGGCCGGTCTGGCGGAGGCCTCGTCCGAGGCATCGCGATGGCCGTGGTGGTTGGCGACCGCCTCCGGGACCGGATTGATTTGGTTCGGTTGGCGGGGACGCAGGGGGTGAGCAATGACGAATGTCTAATGTCTAATGCCTAATGCCGGATGCCGGATGCCGGATGCCGGATGAGTGGAGCCCATCGGCGAAGGGTATTGGGTTTCGGCCGCCGACTCCCTCTCTTCCTGAGGAACGAAGGAGGAGAGGGTTGGGGAGAGGAGGCCCGAGGAATGGAGACGCCGCCCCCTCTCCCCGGCCCTCTCCCCGCTCGTTCCTCACGGGGCGAGGGAGGCCGAACTGTGTCCACCGCAGCAGACCCTTGGTCACGCCTCACGCCTCACGCCTCACGCCTCACGGGTCATTCGCAGCGCTTCATTTTCAGAGTTCCAAGACCCGCGGTTTCCGACACATTCCACGCGTGAATCCATTGAGCGAAGCCCGGGGCAAGTTACGGCTCGAACTTGAGGCGCCTCCGGCATTGCGTCGATTCGGCAGCGGATGGATCAGCGGCGTGCTCGGCCTGGTCCTCGGAGTCGCCGGGTTGTTGCTGGTCCTCTCCTTGCGCGCGCCCGGAATCTTCGCGGTTCCCGAGGTCCGGGCTCTCCATGAGAATCCCAGGTTCCGGCTCGTGCTGCACGTCCTGTTGCTCGGTGCGTTCAGCCTGTCGCTGCTGAGCCTGGTCCTGCGCCCCCAAAAGTTGCTTGGGACGTGTGGCGCCGCGGTCACCGTGCTGGCCGCGCTGCTCGGCGGATCCCATTCCACGGCGCTCGTGGCTGATCCCGCACCGCTGTTCCTCGGTCTCGATTTCTTCGTGCTCAATGTGTTGTTCACCGGGTTGCTCTTTGTCCCGGTGGAACGTGCTTTCCCCAATCGTCCGGAACAGGGGATCTTCCGGGACGAATGGCGCGAGGATCTGTTCTATTACCTGGTCAGCAGCCTGTTGGTTCAGGTGTTGACGTTCCTCACGTTCGCGCCGGGCGGCATGCTCCTGACAATGCTTCCCTTGACCGGGGTGCGGGCGTGGGTGGGCGGGTTGCCTTTCGTGGTGCAATTCGTCGCGATCATGTTCCTGACCGACCTGGTCCAATACTGGGTCCACCGCGCCTTCCATCGCATCCCGTGGCTGTGGAATTTCCATGCGGTGCACCATTCGGCGCGGAGCATGGATTGGATGGCCGGCGCCCGGATGCATTTCCTGGAGATCCTTTCGCTCCGCAGCACGACCGTGATCCCGATGTTCGTGTTGGGCTTCAGCCCCAATGCGGTGAATGCCTATATCTTCATGGTCTACCTGTCCTCGACCTTCATCCACGCCAACGTGGGCTGGCGTTTCCCCTTCCTGGAAAGATGGCTGGTCACGCCGCGTTTCCATCATTGGCACCATGGGATCGAGGACGAGGCGGTGGACGTGAACTTCGCCATCCATTTCCCGCTTTTCGACCGGCTGTTCGGAACACATTTCCTCCCGCCGGATCG
>JANYCC010000151.1 GCA_025360495.1 Verrucomicrobiota bacterium
GGCCGGGATCAATTGGAAATGCTCGCGGTGGACAGTTGTCACATGCAGTTCCTGGAACTGGCTTATGAACTGGAGGGGCGCGTGCAGGTGCTGCTTTCCTCACAGACCCTGGTGCCGGAGTCGGGTTGGAATTATACGGCGATACTGAAGGTGTGGCAGACGGTGGTGCGGGACGCGAACGGGGTGCTCAACAGCAATGAATTGGCCCGCCTCCTGGTCCCCCCGGTCCTGGAATCCTATCGGCAGGGAAACCCCCGGGAGCTGTGCGCGGTGTCGGCCCTCGACCTCCGGCGCCTGGACGATGTGGCGCGCGCTTTTGACACCCTTTGCATCAGCATGATGCAGGCGTTGGGGGAGGGCTTGATCTGGGAGGCGCGCCGGATGCTGGTGTCGATGTTCGACGACGCCTGCCAACCCAACCGTCATCCGGCCTATGACTCCGGCAGCTTTTTCAAGTTGCTGGGGACGGCGCTGGACGGGGTTGCGGACGAGGCCTGCCAGAGGTGGTTATGCATGACGCTCCAGCGTGCCTATGGGCCCATGTTCACGCGGTTTCGCGAGGCGGTGGCCGATCATCTGCGGTCGCGTCTGGACGCCTCGGCGGATCCGGTCCGGTTGCAGGGGGTGATCGATGCCCTGATGGCGTCGGACTTTGCCGCCCGGGGCCGGAAGCTCCTGGCTGAGATCGAGGCGGCCCTCCGGGAACGGATCTGCCTGCTGTCCCCGAACCGGATCGGGACGGTGGATTGGAAGGGGGTGGAAGGACAGGCCCGGAGCCGGGACGGGGAGTTGGAGGAGGCCATCAGGTCTTCATTCCGCATGCTCCCGGCCGAGCGACAGTTTGATTTTCACCGGCTGAAGGACTCGGTCGGCACCGCCCGCCGTTTGGCCAAACAGACCCGGCAGGCCTTGGCGACCCTTCTCGGGGAGGGAGCGGATCCGGGCGGGGAAACCGGAATTGGAGGGGATTCAAGTGTTCGCGAAGGGATGGTGTTGGCGGCGGCGATGACCAATGGCCTGGCCTTGGGTTGGCCGCGTTGGTCGGGCGTTTCCTTATATCGTCCGCCCAAGCTCGATGAGTTGATGAACGCCAGTTACCAGCGTTTCGCGTTTCATCGGCGGGTCCATTGGGCCGCACTCCTCGGGGCCGCCAATCTCATCCTCGACCACCCGCGCGCACTCTGGCGATTGGTCAGTTCCCTCCTGGCGACCGGCGGACCCGGCACGCGTCGCGACCTGCTGCGACGCCTCACCGGACCGGACTCCGTGATCTTTGGTTTGCGCGAACAATTCCAGGTGATGGCCCCGGCGCCGACGCTGACCCTTTCCCTCGAACGCCGACAGGGGTCGCGCAGTGGGGAGATGATGCCCGGCGACGACGGCGAAGTGCATCGGGAGTATTATCTGTTGCGGCTGGAGTCGGCCAACCGGGGGGCGGTCATCACCGAACAACTCAGCCGGGTCCAACCCCGCGTCATGGACCGGGCGTTGCATGAATTGGAGGAATTGCTGTCCACCAGTTCGGTCAGCATCGATTCCTTCCATCAGTTGAGGGCGCTCGGCGGGCTGCTTGGGGAGGACATTTTCCAAGCGCTGGGCCATACGATCGAGGAGGAGCGGAAAGCGGCCCTGTCGGAGACACCGGGCAGCGCGGTGCACCTGCAATTGCAGATTCCCCGCGAGCTCATGGCTTACCCGTGGGAACTGCTCCATCACGAGGGGGAATGGTTGAGCGAACGTTTCGCGATGGGCCGGCAGGTTTTCATGGAGACCGGACTGGCCCGACGGGTGCCGCGCCGACGCCAGGGGAGGGTCCGCCCGTTGATCATCGGTGATCCGATCTTCGATGCCGGCCTGGGGTGGCCCCAGCTTCCGGGCGCGCGGGACGAGGCCGAACAGGTGGCCGGGTGGTTCGACCGCCTGCGGGAGGAGTTGGGCGACGTGATTGATTTTCATCGCGAGACGGACACCCGGATTCACACGCGGCTCACCAACGCGGAATTCCGCGCGCTGCTCCGGGACGGTGAGTACGACATCATCCATTTTGCCGGTCATGGGGTCTTCAATCCCAAGGATCCCGAGACCAGCGCGTGGCTCCTGAGCGACGGTGAACTCTGGGCTCTGGAAATCCGGAACACGCTCTCGGCCCATCCCGCGCCGCCGTGGCTGGTCTATGCCAATGCCTGCGAATCCGGCATGGAAACCCGGCGGCCCCGCTATCAGGGCAATGTGTTCGGGCTGGCGACGGCCTTCATCAACCAGGGCGTCGCCGCCTATGTGGCGCCCCTCTGGCCGATCGACGACCTGCTCGCCCAGCAGATCGCCCTGGATTTCTATCACCAGCTCCTCGCTGAACGCACCACCTTGGGCGAGGCCCTGCGCCAAGCGAAATCGCAAGCCCACGCCATTGCGACGCCCTCCTCCGTGTCCGGCGAGGATGGGAACACGACCTGGGCCAGCCTGGGCTGGGCGAGCCTGGTTCTCTATGGGGATCCCACCGAGGAATTGTTTCAGGCGTTGGCCGGGACCGAGGGCCGCCGGGGAAATGCGGCCCCATCGCAAATCGAGCGATACCCCTCGAATCCGCCACCCGCACCTCCGCCTCCGCCCCGGGTTGCGGTGGCCGGGGTCCGGCCTTATTTGCACGCGCCCGATCATGTGCTCATGGAATGGGTGGATGCCCCCCGGACTTTGCGGAAAGCCCAGAATCGGGGTGCGATGGCGGGGAGCGGCGGGATCGGGCCGGCGCTGGAGTTGGTCGAAGAGGCCGGGCTGCGTCGGTGGCGGGTCCGGCGTCCCGGGGATGGGATCGGACAACGCGGGGCGGTGTCCACCGGGACCGACGGATTGCCGGGATCGGATTTTGCCCAACTTCTGGCCGATGACCGGATCCGTCGGCAACTCCCCGGTCGCCGTGGTGCGGTGCGGGTGATCGGGCGATGGGTGTTGGGCGGGTTCGAGGAGGGCCTCACGGGACTCGTGCGCGAGTATGATCGCGACCAGGTGGAGGACGAGGGGTTGTTGTTGGTTTCCGACCGGGGCTTGGAACCCTTGACGCGCGACAACCTTCCGCCGGTGCAGAGAATGGGGGCGACCGACCGCATCCTATTGCTGATCCACGGCACCTTCAGCAAGACCCAGTCGCCGGTCGATGGCTTCGGTCCGGGGTTTCTGGCTTGGGCCCGCCAGCGGTACCGTGCGGTCCTTGGATTGGATCACTGGACCCTTTCGAAGAGTCCGCTGGAGAATGCGCAGGCGTTGCAGGACCAGCTTCGGGCCCTGGCCCCGGAATACCTGGAAGGACGGCGGCTCGATGTGATCACCCACAGTCGCGGGGGTTTGGTGGCGCGGTCCTTCTCCGAACTGCTGGGTAATGCGGGCGCGGTGAGAAACCTGATCTTCATGGGCACGCCCAACTGCGGCACCGACCTGGCCAATCCGAAGAATTGGGGGGCGATGGCGGATGCGCTGGTCAACATGACCGGTCTGGATCATGCGGAAACCCTGGGGCGGATCGCCGGGTTGCTGGCGCGTCTGGCGGTGGGGTCCGGCGAGGAGAAGCTGCCCGGGTTGCTCGCCCAGAATCCCCTGATGGCGGGGGTTTCGGGTTCATTCTTGCAGCGATTGCAGCAGCCCAATGCCGGCGCGGGTGGGGTGCGGCACGCGATCGTCACGGCCGAGTTCGAGCCGGCGCCGATGATCCCGAATCTCAAGGGACTCTGGCAGGCGGCCCGGCAGGCGGGGATCAACACGGCGGTCGATCGGTTTTTTCAGGACGCGAACGACCTGGTCGTCAACACCGCCCACGTCTGGTGCGTCGAACAATCTTCCGACGATCGGGCGAATCTGCCGGCGTTCATCCCGGCAGGGCGTGTCCTGGCGCTGGTCCCTCCGAACTCCACGCTGGTTCTTCCGGCCGGAGTCGCCCGGGAAGTCGTGCAGGGGGTCCATCATTGCAATCTGTTCCGACAGGCCAAGGCCCAGCAGGCGATCAAAGATTGGCTGGGGGAAGGCCCTGAGAGAGCGGTGGCCTGAACTCGGCCGGAACAATGCGGTTGGGATTGACGGGGAACTCACACGAAGTCGCCGAGCGGCGAAGAACGTTCCGGCGACAGGGCGGCAAAGGAGGGGAAGGGGCGCATCTTGGCACTGCCCCCATGGATGCCATCAGGGCGGCTCGGGTGGAACCTCGCCCGATTCGGAGTGCCCACCGCGTGGGCTGTTTTGGTAGGGCGAGGTTCCACCCGAGCCGCCGGGGAGTCCGTCGTGGGGCCAGTGCCAAGATGCGCCCCTTCCCCTCCTTTGCCGCCCTGTCGCCGGAACGTTCTTCG
>JANYCC010000169.1 GCA_025360495.1 Verrucomicrobiota bacterium
GTGGCCCTGCTCGCCCTGGGCGTCGAGGGGACGCGCACCGGTGAACGTGAGGGTGTCGCCCTGCGCCTTGAACGGCCGTTCATAAGTCGCCAACACAGTATAGGCGCCGGACACCGGGGTGTTGAGCGTCACGATATAACCATTGGTGGTCTTCTGCCAGTTGTTGCGCAGATCCTTGCCATTGAACTCCACGTTGAAATATTCGTCCGAGAGTGAAACCAGGAACGAGGTGATCGGCGCGCCCGAGATGGAGAAATTCATCGTGCTGCTGCCATAAGCGATGCCTTCGCCAATCGAGAAGAGGTGGAACACGTCGGCCTGGATCGATTGCGGCAGGCGTTCGACCCGCAGCGCCGCCTCCCACGCCGGTTCGGTCAACCGGAACGCCACCTGGATGCCGGCGACCTTGCGTGGGAAAAAGGCCGTGGCGATGTCCGTCAGCGCAACCGTGCGGTCGGGCGTGAGGCGGAAACCGGCATCGGCCGACACCGCGACGTGGCCCCGGGTTGATTTCGCGCGGGACACCTCGACGCGGGGAAGGATCCAGGCCGCCTGGCCGAGCGATCCGTTGCGTTCGAGGCGGAGTTGGATCACCTGTCGTTCCGTGATGGGCTGCCCATACACGAGGCGCAGTTCGGCGTCGGCCTGGTCGGCGGGTTCACGGAGGAAATAATCGACCATGCCGGCCGCGGTCAGGCGGGCGATAGCATAACCCTTGGGCACGCGCAGCAACACCTCGCGCAGGGGCGCCTCGCGGATGTCCAACTCGAACTCGGCATCGATGGACAGTTCGGTTTCGCCGAAGTGATAGCTGAGCAATTCCGACACGGCGAGTTCCGGCAACACGTTGTCCGCCTGCACGCGCAAGGCGAAATCAGCGCTGGAAAAACGGAACGCGAAACGCTGGCCGGTCGGTGTGCCCAACAGGGCCTTGGTCGCGTCGGTTTCCGGGAATTGTTCCGGTGAAACCTGCGAAAGCCCGGTGGACTGCACGACCTCCAACCGCACCGCCCCCTCGTTCACCACGCGGAAATGTCCGGCAAAACGGGTCGCGCCTTCGGGTCGGAGTTGCATCGCGTCGAAGGCTTGTGGGAAGGCGCCCAACTCGGTCTGCATCTGGACCTGCACCGCGAAGGTCTCCTTCTGGGGTTGGTTGAACTGGACAACGATGCGGCGTTCATTGCCGCCCGGCACGGGTTCGACATTCCACGCCAGCACATTCGCGCCCAGCACGGCGGTGACATTGCCTGTGCCGCGCACTGTCAGGGCGACCCGGTTCAATTCGCCCTGCATGACCTTGCCTTCCAGCAGCGCGACCTGCCGCATGAGTCCGGGGCTGATGGTGACTTGGGACCACATTTCGACGGCATAAAACAACTTGCCCTCCACCTCCGGACGCGACGCTTTCCAGGCCAGGACGACCGCGCCATCCGGGGGAAGGAAGCTCGTGAAATCGTTGCCGACCCGTTCCGGACGGGATGCGCCGCCGAATTCGATCTGGGTGTCGGGGGCAAGCCCTTGGAATGTGACCGGTGCCAGCGCGCCCGGCGTGACGTGGAAATCGACCCGGCTCCAACCATCGCCCCGTTTGACGGCGGCGTTGAAGCGGAGTCGGATCGGGAAATCGCCCGGCTTGTCGAAGCGCAGTGCGAACTGGCCGTTCTGGTATTTCACGCGCCAGTCGGAGCCCGGTTCCAATTCGGCGAGCGCGACGCCGCCCGACAGCAGGTTCAGCGTGCCGCCGCGGGGATTCGCCACGTGTGCGGTGGCAGTGAGGGTGAACAGGGCGCCCTGTCCCGAGAGTTGGCCCTGGAGTTGGAATCCGCGCAGCACGACGCGGCCCGACTCGGGATCGCGTGGGATTATATCGAGGGCCAGGGCATAGGCCGAGCCATGGAACCGGAATGCCAAGGGTTCCGATTCATCGGGTTTCGGCGTGCCGCGGAGTGTCTCGGGAAGGAACTTGGTTTCGATGGGCACCAGGCCGGACGGATTCGACGGTTGCACGTCGAGATCCGGCGCGGCGTCGATCTTAAGATAGCCATTGAACAGGGCGGCTTGTGGAGGCGCGAAGGCCAGCAGCGGAACCGGATTCGACCACGCCTTCGGTTCCCGTTCCGCGATGATGTTCACCACGAGTTGGGTGAGGGGTTTGTCCGTCTTGCGCGGACGCAACACCAGCGAGCGGGTCCCATTGGTCTCCTGGCGGACGGACCAATCCAGGAGGCCGTCACCGGTGACCTTCTTTATCTCGCCCTCGCCGGTCAGCGTGAGCGGCAACTCTTTCGCCTCACCACCGAGGATGTCGAACGTGGCGGTGACCGTATGGAGATGCTGTTCGCGGGTGATCCGCACGGCGTGTTGGAGCGAGGTGGCGAAGAGCAGCTTGCCGTGGTCATCGCCAGGGCCTTGGAAAGTCCCCTCGATGACGATCCGGGCTTTCCCGTCCTGGACCCCGCCATTGATGGAGAGATCCTTGATTTCGGCCTGGGCGGCGCGGGCGAAAGTTGCGGCCAAAAGAACCAATATGAGCGGCCAGAGTTTCATGCGAAAAAGGAAAGGGGATCGATGGGACGATGGGTTCATGGCTTCATTTCCCCGCCAGGCGTTTGGCCTGTCGGATCATGTTCTCGAGTTGCTTCGGCCGCGGATCGGTGGGACACGACTCGGGCACACCTCTCAGATAGCTGAGCAACCGTTCGGTCGTGACCTCGGAGGCATAAGGACTCGCCACCAACCATTCGCTGAACGCCGAGGCGGAGCCCGCAAGCCGAAGCGATGGGGCCGCCTGTTCCAAGGGCTTGGCCGGGCCTTCATAGGGAACGGCCCATTCCATCTCGCGATAGTCTTGGGTGCCCGGAACCTTGAAACGGACACGCACCGTGGCAATCGGGCCCTCCCCGCTCGGATTCACCTGCACGACATAAAGTGCGTTGCCAGCCTCGGCGGCACCGATCTCGGCGGCGTCCACGGTGTTGTCCCGGAACTGTTCTTTCGTGAGCTGATGTTTCGCGTAGCCGATCTGGCGATATGCCGTGGCCCGCCGCGGGTTGAACTCCACCTGCACCTTCACGTCCGACGCCGCCACATTCAGGGCTCCGGCGAGCTGGCCGGCAAACTCGGTCGTCGCGGCCTCAGGCGAGTTCACGAACCCATAACGGCCGTCGCCATTGCGGGAAAGCGACTCGAGCAGATCATCATTATAACCTTCCCAACCGATCCCGAAGCAATCGAGCGCGATGCCCTGTTTGCGCTGGGTCTCGACTTTCTTCCGCAATGATTCCGGTTCCACGTCGCCGAGGTTGGCGGCGCCGTCGGTGAGCAGGACCACCCGGTTCACGCCGTTGGGAAGGAAATGCCGGACGGCAGTCTGATAGGCGACGGTCATGGCGTCCTCGAGGTTGGTGCCGCCCTGGGGAGTCAGGCTGCCGACGCGTTCGGCGAGTTCCCCGGCCTGGTTGCCGGGCAATCCATCGACCCACAGTCGCGCGGTGCGGGCGAAGGCCACGACGCTGACGGTGTCCTGCGGTTGCAGTTGGCCGGCGAGCACGCGGAGGCATTCCTGGATGATGGCCACGCGGTCGGCCCGTTCCATGGAGCCCGAGTTGTCGAGCAACAGCACGAGGTTGAGCGGGCGTCCGGGTTGACGTCCCGTGGCGGCGGTCTTGATGGAGAAGCGGACGAGATCGCGGTCCTGCGCGAACGGATAGCGGGCACGTTCCCAAGCGAAGGCAATGGGGGCCGCGCCTTGGGGTTCGGGATCGCGATAATCGAAGGCGTTGACGAATTCCTCGCTGCGGACAGTGGCCGGATCGGGCATCTGATCCTTGTCGAGACTGGCGGCGGCGAGTTTGAACGAGACGTCGCTGACATTCAGCGAGAACGTGGAGAAGGGATTCTCGGAGGCGGTGATATCGGGTTGGGGAACCGCGGCCGCCGGAGCGGGTTTCGGACGGTTGAGGTCGGGTTGATCGCTGTCCGACTCAGCGAGCCGGGATTGGATCGTGGAGACATTGGGATTCTTGCCGGCGACTGTTCCCGAGGCGGCCAGCTTGTCCTTGTCAGCCGTCAATTCGACGTTCAGTTCGGTAAGTTGTTTTCCCAACGTATCTAGCCCGACCCGATAGCGATGCTGCCGGCTTTCATCCGTTACCTCGCTGTAAACCCCGGCCACAGTGTTGGCGAGCAGGGCTGATTCCTCGGCGGTCCGACCCTTGCCCTTGATGTCGACGATGCCCGTCTTGGGATCGGCACCGACCTCAATCTTCCGGGCAACCAGCTTATAGGCTTGTTCGGTGCTCAGGGGGACGCCGCCATTCTGTTCAGCCCATTTGTTTTTGAGGTCCAGCTTGTCCACCACCCGATCGATCACCTGATGTGATTTGATGACCTCGAATTCGGTGTTGAGGAAATAGGGATCGAAGCCGGAATCCCCGAGCGCGTCGGAGAACGCCGTCACGTCGCCCGTTTCCTTCCCGATCTTCAGGCGCGCGGTTCTTTGCATCGGGGCATCCGGGTCGAAGACTCCGCCAATCCGTCCCCAAAAGGTCGGGGCAGGGGCATTTTCAGCCAAGGCTTTGTCCACCATGGCAACGGGACTTTTTTTCGCGATCTGACCGTTGATACGTTCCTGCTCCAGCCCCTGGCCCATGGCCTGCAAGACGCGCGAACGTGCCTCCACGTCCCGCTGAAGGACCTGCCGCCCGTCGTCGGTGAGTTTGGCCAGCTTGTCGACCTGGGCCAATTCGGGTCGGGACGAAATCTCGCCGGCGGTGATCGGGCCGGTCTGCACCTTGGACTCGCGTTGCAGTGACTCCCCCCGTCCGCGCTCTTCCTGCTGTCCCGGAAGAATGATCGCGAACCGATTCACGAGCCGGTTGTTGCCCGGTTCCAAAGCTTTCATCTGGGACTTCAGCCCGGTCTCGAAGGCACCATCCCTGATGTCCCTACCGGCCTGGACTTGGGAACCCTCCCGGACAAGCCCGGCCCCGAGCGCGACGACTGCGCCGTTGACGAAGCCTCTCGGGCCTTGATCGATCCCCGCTGAATCATTAGCTGTGAAGGTGAAAGAATCCGCGTTGGCCGCATCCTTGCGCGGGGCCGGCACCGGAACGGTCGGGAGTCCCAAGCGGGTCTCAGAATCCATGACCGCCAGGCTTTCTGGCAGGCGGGCTGACAACGAGTCCAAGGCCCTGGATCGCTTCGTATCGGCTTCAGTGCCGGTGGACAGTTTCGCTAATGTTTCCGGGGCCGGGGCCGCAAGCGCCGCGTGGAGTTGGACGACCGCTCCGGCCGCTGAAACCGGCGCCCCAGCGGACTTGGTTTGATCGGACAGCAACCCGTTGCTGGCGATGGTTCCGGCGGGCTTGGCGGCCGGAGGCGGTGTCGCCGGTGCGGCGATTGCGTCGCCGAAGTCCCAGGGAACATCACGATAGAGTGGGGTGATCGGACCGGCCGGACCGTTGATTGCAACGGGGCTGTCCGCACCAAAGGCCTCGGGTTTGGCGCCTTGGTAATCAGCGGAGCGGGCGACTCCACTGCGATCGCCGACTGCCGATGCCCCTCCGACGAGTCCACCCGGTAGGGCCGCGTTGCCCAATCCATAAACGAAGGCCCGGCCGTCACCGATTCCTTTCGCGTCCCATTCGATGCCGCCAGCCAACCGGCCGCCCCCACCAAAGCCGGCGCCTCCCGGCACGCCACCCAATGTGCCGTCAACCTTGGGCGGAGATTCCTTGGATTCCCGGCCAAACTCGACCTCCGTCAGAGTGCGAACCGACGGTTCCGCGGCTGGGGCGAGTTGAGGAAGGACGACCTCGCCGGGGATGCGTTCGGCCGTGGCGGAGGGTGCATCAAAGTGGGACTCCGGGAGGGAAGCTGACCGTTTGTAGCGGTCGGTCCCGCGCTGAACTTTGTCATCACCGATATAATTCAGATCGACCGACGCCGGGCGACGGGCGGAAAGCTCGCGACTGATACTTTTGGAATCCTTGGGTGCCGGACTTGCGAGGTCCATGGACAGGTCTACCGGTGCCGAAGGGGGTGGCGGGATGAGCCGGCCATTCATCTCGCGGGATGCATCGGATCCTGAACTGGGAAGACTTGCCCCCGCCACTTGCTTCTCGGATTTGAAGAGTCGACCCAGGAGGGGAACGTCGCCGAAATTCGGGACTCCGTGCGTCGCGGGTTGGGCGGGTGCCAGCCCGGTCACGCCCGATCCTGCACGAAGCCCCGTTTCGAATCCTAATTCGGCGGGGTTGTGAATGTTCCCGGCCTCGCCTGCCATGGCGGGGAGTGCCGTGATGTTCTTCGGGGAGCGTTTCTCGGAAAAATACCAGAACCGCAAGTCTCCGGGCTCGGAATCCTCCCCCGATGCCCCTCCATTGCGTTGCAGGGTCAGCGCGGTCGCCACGCCCGCGAGGCCGGTCACCATGGCCGCCAGCGAGCCCCATTCGCGCCAGTTCACCGCGGGACGTTTCGTGAATTCCCTCGGTCGGAGGACCTTGAAGGAATCCAGCAGTTTTTCCCGCCGGGCATCTGAGAGACGCAGGGGTTCGGGGCTCGCCAGCATCGAATCCTCCGGTGAGACGATGGTTTCGCGGACGAGTTCGAGGGTCCGTTTCAACTGGTCGTAAAGGCGGGCCAGTTCGGGGTCGTGCGCGATGGCTTCCCGGAGCGACGCGGCCTCGTCCGGGGCCAGTTCGCCCAGGAGCAGCGCGGTGAGGCGGGCCTCGAGTTCTTCGCGGTGGGAGGGTTCCGGTGTCATGGGATGAGTCCGGTGCGGGCGAGTTCCGCGGCGATGGTTTTCAGGGCGTGATGGAGCAGGTAACCGACATGGCCGGTGGTCAGTCGGGTGCGTTCAGCGATCTGTTGATACGAGAGTTCCTCATTGAATTTCAGGCGCACCACTTCGCGGCTCCGTTCGTCCAGGGCGCCCAGGCTCAGCCGCACGAGCCCGATGCCTTCCCACCGGATGATCTGTTCGTCGGGCAGGGGTTCGGTGTCGGCCGTGTCGGGCGTCGGGGTGGATCCATCCGGGTTGGGTTGTTCGAGCGGGACGATCCTGCCGGTGCGACGCCGGTCATTGAGCGCCAGGTTGTGGACGGTGCGGTAGAGCCAGCGACGGGGCTCGCGCACGGCGGCAAACTGGGCGTGAAGTTTCATGAACGCTTCCTGGACCATGTCTTCGGCGGGTGCCCGTTCCCCCAACAACCGGATCGCGTAACCCAACAGGGGCGATTCCAAGGCGGCGAACAATTCCTCAATCGATTCGCGTCGGGGCGAATCCGCACCGGCGGCTTCTGGAGGGACCGCAGTCATGCAGGGATCAGGCGGCATCGTCGGAGGTCATCGGTCCGTCTTTAAGGGCATCTTCACCCAGTACGACACGTGCCAACACCGATCCTTAGAAGAAAGACCGGAAAAGCCAGAAGGGAGCGTGGGACAATGAACCCCACGAAGAGGGGTTTGATCCCGGGTGGCCCGTATTTCGTGTGTTGGGTGTGTTTCGTGGGGAATCATTCTGGGAGGGGGTGGCCCACGAAACACACGAAACACACGAAAAGTGAACGGACGTGCAAAAGGGCGCGGAGTGGAAATGAACCACGGATGACACGGATTCCGCGGATGGGCTGGAGAATCCGTGTCATCCGTGTCATCCGTGGTTCCGCAGCGTTCCGGGCGTGCCGTGGCCAACCATTCGCTGGGTGTGATTCGGCGTGGACGTCCGGGTCGGCATCCGGGATCGTCCCCGCATCGATTCCCCGGTGTTGCGAAGAATCCTCCACCTCATGGCCGCGCTTCCGATCCTGGCCGCCACCGGCCTGGCCCACGAACACGTGATCCTCCTCCACGGGATGTGCCGGACCCGACGCTCCATGGCTGCCCTGGAGACCGCCCTGGTCCAGGCCGGATACCAGGTCTCAAATATCGATTATCCCTCGCGATCGGCCGGCATCGAAAAGTTGAGCGAACAGGCCGTCGGCGGGGCGGTCGACAAGTGCCGGAAGGAGGGATCCACAACCCTTCATTTCGTCACCCATTCGTTGGGGGGGATCCTGGTGCGGAGTTATCTGTCGCGCCATACGCTGCCGGAATTGGGTCGGGTCGTGATGCTCGGCCCACCGAACCAGGGCAGCGAGATTGTCGATCGACTGGGTTGCCTGTGGTTGTTCGGGGCCATCAACGGTCCGGCGGGCCGGGAATTGGGCACCGGACCCGATTCCACCCCCAACCGGCTGGGACCCGTGACGTTTCCCCTTGGTGTGATCGCCGGAAACCGGTCCATCAACTGGATCAACAGTTGCATGATTCCGGGTCCCGACGACGGCAAGGTGTCGGTCGAGCGGACCCAGGTGGCGGGGATGGCCGATCATATCGTGGTGCCGGCGACGCATCCGCTCATGGCGAAGAAACCGGTGGTGATCCGGCAGGTGATCAGGTTCCTGCGGACCGGGGCGTTTGAGCATGAAGTGGCCCGCTAGGCGTTCAGGAGCAGGTTGACGTCCGTGACGATCATCACGGTTTGATTTTGCGGAGGAGTGGGAGACCCCACAAACCCTGCTGGGCATGACCCCGCTCCCCGGCCGACTGAAGTAGCCGACGAGGTACGAGGCGGAATTCCCATGGCCGGTCGGGGTCCGCCGGGGTCCGCCGCGTACCTCGTCGGCTACAAGACCATCCG
>JANYCC010000179.1 GCA_025360495.1 Verrucomicrobiota bacterium
CCGGATGTCCTGGCCTTGGTGGATCATCTGATCCTGTCGGAGGAATTCGCCTTGGCGATCACCGGCCAATCCAATGCGGACGATGCGGCCCTCGCCCTCTGGCATCAGGGACGCTCGGCCGTCATCGTGACCTGCGGGGCCAACGGGTGCTGGAGCCTTACGGCGGACGACGCGCTCCAACCGATCCATCATCCCGCGTTCGCCGTCCTGGCGGCCAACACCACGGGGTGCGGGGATGTCTTCCACGGTGCTTATGCCGCCCGTCTCGCCCGGGGTGATCCCCTGGGTGAACGGATCCGTTTTGCCTCCGCCGCCGCCGCGCTCAAAGCCGGCCAGGGAGAGATCCCGGACGCGGACGCTGTGGCGGCATTCCTGGCGGCAATCCCGGCCCGTATGCCCCCGCCCAGCTCCACTTATATCATCTGATCGGCCATGAACACCGTCGCCCACGCTGATTCCTTGGAGAACGCATTGGCCGAGGTCCCGGTCCTGGATGTCCACACCCACCTGTGCGGCGCGAGACTGGGGGCACGGGGCCTCCACGACATCCTGCTTTATCACATGATCGTGAGCGACCTGTACTCGGCGGGTTGCCCGAACGGGGCGCGGCTCACCCAGTTTCCGGGCTGGCCCACCAAGGAGGAGGCGCATCAACGCATCCAGGAAGCCCTGCCCCATTTATGCCACATCCAGAACACCAGCGGTTGGTGGGGCGTCCGGATCATCCTGCGCGACCTCTATCACTGGCACGTGCCCATCACCGGCGAAAACTGGCGCAAGTTGGACGACCTCATCCGTGAACGCGCGGATGACGGTGCCTGGGCACGGTCCATTCTCCGGCGCGCCGGCATCCAGCGCACCTGTGCCGAGTATTGCCGGCGGGGCGCGGGCGAAGGGGATGACGTGCTCCAATACTCCCTCGAATGGGGAATGTTCATGCGGGCGCAATGGGGCGAATTCGACACCGCACTCTATGATCTGGAACGGACCTGGGGACATCCGCCCGAGGCCCCGCTCGCCATCGGTGGCGGCGTGCGTCCCGTGGCGGACCGGACGATCCGGTCCCTCGCCGACGTCCACGCGGCGATCGGACATTATGTGGACAGCATACCCTATGACCGGGTGATCTCCACCGCCACGGGGGTTTCGACCGACATCGATTACCGGTTGCCCAGTGACACGGAGATGGCGGCGGCGCTGGAACGTCGGGGCCAGGCCGGACCGGCGGAACGGGACATTTATGCCGCCTATATCGGTGAGGCCTTCCTGTCTGCCTTGGAACAGCGGGGGGATCAGATCGTGTTCCAATTCAGCTTTGGGGCCGAACCGTTGCCCTTCGAGACGGCGAGCCGGATCCACCAGAAAACGCTGGGTCAATGGGCGGAAATCATCGGCCGTCATCCGCGGCTCCGATTCCAGTGTTTCATTTCCAGCCGCCATGCCAACCAGACCCTATGCACCATGTGCCGCGAGCTTCCCAATTTCAGCCTGGCCGGTTTCTGGTGGCATAATTTCTTTCCCGAAACGATCCGGCACGTGTTGTCGGAGCGCCTGGACATGCTGCCCTCCAACCGGCAGATCGGGTTCTTCTCCGACGCCTATGTCGCGGAATGGGCCTATGCCAAGGCGATCCTCGTGCGCAAGCAGATGGCGCGGGTCCTTGGGGAAAAGGTGGCGCAAGGCCAGTATTCCTTCGGGGAGGCGATGGTGATCGCCCGGGAGATCCTGTGGGAGACCCCACAAACCCTGCTGGGAATGACCCCCGTTCCCGGCCGGCTGAGGTAGCCGACGAGGCGGATGGTAGCCGCCGACGTAAGGAGGCGGAATCCCCCATGGCCTCTCGGGGTCCGCCTCGTACCTCGTCGGCTACGGAGGGTCGGGGTCCGCCTCGTACCTCGGCGGCTACGATCGTCAGCAGGCTTGCCGGATGAAGACCCGGCGTTAACACTTTTCCATGGGTCGAAACCGGATCGTATTCCTCGCTGTGATCGCAGCGGGCGCCTTCAGGTTGTGCCTGGGCGCCGCGGAACCGGGCGCTCCGGACTTCAGCCGGGACGTCCGTCCGATCCTCTCGCAACACTGTTTCAAGTGCCATGGACCCGATGACGGGGTCCGGAAATCGGCGTTGCGGCTCGATGTGCGTGAAGCCGCCCTGCAACCCGCCAAGTCCGGTGCGAAGGCGCTCGTGCCGGGACAACCCACGGCCAGCGAATTGGTGAAGCGGGTGTTTTCGACCGATCCGGACGAGGTCATGCCGCCTCCTGGCGCCAAGAACCCGCTCACCGTCGCCGAACGCGAGACCCTCCGGCAGTGGATTGCCGCCGGCGCCGAATACCGCCAGCACTGGGCCTTCGTCCCGCCGCGCCAGGCACCCCTGCCCGCGGTGCGTCTCTCCGCCTGGCCGCGCAATGCCATCGATCGCTTCGTCCTGGCCCGACTGGAACAGGAGGGACTCACCCCCTCGCCCCCGGCGGACCGCCACACTTTGGTACGACGGGTTTACCTGGACCTGATCGGGTTGCCACCGACGCCGGAGGAGGCCGATGCGTTTGTGAACGACACTTCCGATGGGGCCTATGAGAAGCTCGTCGACGGCCTGCTCGCCTCACCCCACTACGGCGAACGTTGGGGCCGGCGCTGGATGGACCTGGCGCGCTATGCCGACACCAACGGCTATGAGAAGGACCGCCAGCGCACCGTGTGGCCCTGGCGTGATTGGGTGATCCATGCCCTCAACGCCGACCTTCCCTTCGACGAGTTCACCATCGAGCAGATCGCCGGCGACCTGTTGCCGGACGCAAAGACCGACCAGGTCATCGCCACCGGATTTCATCGCAACACGATGCTGAACGAGGAAGGCGGCATCGACCCGTTGGAATTTCGTTTCCATGCGATGACCGATCGCGTCGGCACCACAGGCGCCACCTGGCTGGGCCTGACCGTCGGTTGCGCCCAGTGCCACACCCATAAATACGATCCCATATCGCAGCGGGAATACTATCAGCTGATGGCATTCCTCAACAACGCCGACGAACCCGACCTCGACCTGCCCAAGCCCGATTCGGAACGGCGCCACCGCGAAGACCTCGAACGTGCGGCCCGGCTGCTGGCCGATTTACCCGGCCAATTCCCCTTGGAAAACAAGGTGTGGCAGACGCCCAAACCGGTGAGTGCCACGGCCGCCAGCGGAGAACAGGGCCATGTGTTGGACGACGGTTCGGTGCTCTTCGCCGGCCCCAGCCCGGACAAGGATGTATATACGCTGGTGCTGGAGAGCGACCTTTCCGGCGTGGATTCATTGCGTCTCGAAGCCCTCACGGACGACGCCCTGCCCAGCCACGGACCAGGCCGCGTCAAGCATGGCAATTTCGTCCTCGGCGAAATCACCGTGAGTGCCGGGCCCAAGAATGGTTCCACGCCGGCCCAAGCGGTGAAGATTGTCTCCGGCGAGGCCGACGTGGAGCAGGACGGTTTTCCCGTTACCCACGCCTTTGATGGGAATGCCGGGACCGGATGGGCCGTGGATGCCGGAGGCAGGAAGCTCAACGCCCCGCACACCGCGACGTTCCGATTCGATCATACCGTGGCCTTCGCCGGCGGCACGCGGGTCGTCGTGACGCTGTACCAACAGTACGGCGGGCAACATCTGATCGGACGCCCGCGCCTCAGTTTCGGGGCGTCCGTCGCCCCTGGACATCCGCCGGAAATGGCGCGACAGGAGGCGATGGAGCGGAGGTTTGAAGCCTGGTTGGCCGACGGGCGGGCGCGGTCGGTGCCGTGGGTCCATCTGCGCCCCAGCGAGGCGAAGTCCAACTCGCCGCTGCTGACCGTGCAAGCCGACGACTCGGTGTTTGTCAGCGGCGACATCACCAAGAGCGATACCTATGAACTGACCTTCCCCAAGGTGCCATCGGGCATCACGGCGGTGCGACTGGAGGCGATGCCCGATGATCGACTGCCGCGGCATGGGCCGGGGATGGCGTATTATGAGGGGCCTAAGGGTGATTTCTTCCTGGGCGAATTCCAACTGAGCTCCGGAGGCCAGCCTGTCAAGTTCGCGGGCGCCTCGGAAAGCTATGCCAAGAACAACTTTGGCAGTGCCGCGAGTGCGATGGCGGCGATCGATGGCGACCCGCAGACCGGTTGGTCCACCGCCGGCCGCGAAGGCGAGCGACATGAGGCGGTCTTTATATTGGGGGAACCCCTGGCTTCGGGCGGCGACTTGCATCTCCGGATGATGTTCGGCCGCCATTATGCCTGTTCGCTCGGACGGTTCCGGATCTCCGTCACCTCCCGTCCGGGTGGTGCACAGGCCCGCGATCTGCCGGAGGAGGTCGGGGTGTTGCTGCAAATCCCCGCAGCACAACTCACCGCCGCACAACGTCAGGTGTTGTTGGATCAGTTCCTCCTCACCACCCCGGAACTCGCCGGTGCGCGCCAGGAGATCGAACGGCTCCGGACCCCGCCGACGCATCCGACCACGCTGGTGATGCGCGAACGGCCGCCGGAGAACCCGAGGCTCACCCATATCCATAAACGCGGCGAATTCCTCCAGACGTCGGACCGCGTCGAACCGGACGTGATCGCAGCGGTCGCACCCTTCCCCGCGCAACTGCCCCGGAACCGCCTGGGCTTCGCGCGCTGGCTGGTCCTCACCAACAACCCGCTCACCGCGCGGGTCACGGTCAACCGCCAATGGCAGGCTTTTTTCGCACGCGGACTGGTGCGGACCACGGAGGACTTCGGGTACCAGGGCGAGGCGCCGAGCCATCCGGAGTTGCTCGATTGGATGGCTGTGGAATTCATGCGGGAAGGTTGGTCCCTGAAGCGGCTTCACAAGTCCATCGTGATGAGCGCCACCTATGGGCAATCCTCAATGGTGACGCCGGCATTGCTCGCGAAGGATCCGGAGAACCGGTTGTACGCCCGGGGTCCGCATGTGCGTCTGGAGGCGGAGGTGATCCGGGACGCCGCCCTGCGGGCCGCCGGATTACTCTCGTCCAAGATGGGCGGACCCAGTGTCTATCCGGCGCAACCATCGGGGGTGACGGAAGTCGCCTATGGCAGTCCGGCCTGGCCGGTCAGTTCGGGGGAGGACCGACAGCGACGCAGCCTTTATACCTTCATGAAGCGCACCGCCCCCTTCGCGCTGTTCAACACATTCGATGCACCGACCGGTGAATCGTGCGTGGCGCGGCGGGATGTCTCGAACACCCCGTTGCAGGCGCTGACCCTGCTGAATGACGTGCTGTTCGTGGAGGTGTCCCAAGCCCTGGGCCGGATCCTGGTGACCCGTGAAGGTTCAGTGGACGAACGCATCCGTCTCGCCTTCCGCCGTTGCCTCACCCGTCCGCCCACCGACGATGAGGTCAGGGTCCTGGCGCAGTTCTACGAAATCCAGCGGCAACGTTTTGCCAAGGGGGGATTGGACGCCTCAACGGTGGCCGGCGAGGGGCCGGGCGATGTGGCCGAACGCGCGGCGTGGACGGCGCTGGCCCGCGCCCTCCTGAACCTCGATGAAATGATCACCAAAGGCTGAGTCATGAACCCGCTGCAACAACACTGCCTCAACGTCACCCGACGCCATTTCCTTCGCGATTGCGGCGTCGGGTTGGGAAAGATCGCGCTCGCGGGTCTGCTGACTGAATCCCTCGCCGGCCGCGTGCTGGGTGGCGGCACGGCACCGCACCCGTTGACGCCGCGACAACCGCATTTTCCGGGCACCGCCAAGCGCGTCATCCACCTGTTCATGGCGGGCGCGCCCAGCCAGTTGGAGTTGTTCGACCACAAGCCCGAGTTGGCCCGACTCGAGGGGAAACCCCTTCCGCCCTCGGTCATCGGCGGACAACGTTATGCGTTCATCCGACCCGACGCCGCGGTGCTCGGGCCCCGCTTCAAATTCGGACGCCATGGGCAGTCGGGCGCGGAATTGTCAGAAGTGTTGCCGCACCTTTCCCAAGTGGTGGATGAACTCTGCCTCATCCGGTCCGTCCACACCGACCAGTTCAACCACGCGCCGGCGCAGATGCTCTTCAACACCGGTTTCGCGCAACCGGGCCGGCCGTGTCTCGGTTCCTGGGCGCTCTATGGTTTGGGAGCCGAGACTCAGAATCTTCCGGCTTTCGTGGTGATGAGCACCGGCAGTGGCCTGAGCGGCGGATCCGCACTGTGGTCGAGCGGATTCCTGCCCACCCTTTACACCGGCATCCGCTTCCGCAACCAGGGCCCTCCCATCCTGGACGTCAACAGTCCGGCCGGCGTGGATGCCCAACTCCAGCGCCAGACCCTCGACGTGGTCGCCGCCCTGAACCAGCGCCGGTTGGCGGCCGATGGCGACCCGGAGATCACCACGCGCCTCGCCGCCTATGAGATGGCCTTCCAACTGCAGACTTCCGCGCCCGAATTGATGGATCTGAAAAGCGAGAGTGCGGAAACCCTGGCATTATATGGGTGCGATCCGGACAAGCCGTCGTTCGCCCGTGCGTGCCTGCTGGCGCGCCGGATGATCGAGCGGGGAGTGCGGTTTGTGAACCTCTACCACGAAGGCTGGGATGCCCATAGCGACGTGGCAGGCAACGTGAAATCCAACGCGGCCATCACCGACCGGGCCAGCGCCGCACTGGTCATCGATTTGAAACGCCGCGGGTTGCTCGACGACACGCTGGTGATCTGGGGCGGTGAATTTGGTCGGACCCCGATGGTGGAATCGAACCCGGCGTTGGGCCGCAGCCAGGGTCGCGATCATCATCCCCAAGCCTATTCGGTCTGGATGGCGGGCGGCGGCATCAAGGCCGGCCTGACCTATGGTGCGACGGACGACTTGGGATTCCACGTCGTGGAGGATCCGGTCCACATCCACGATCTCCAGGCGACGATCCTGCATTGCCTGGGGTTCGATCACGAGCGGTTGACGTTCCACCATTCCGGTCGGGACTACCGCCTCACCGACGTGCATGGCAGCGTGGTGAAGGCGATCCTGGCCTGATCCGTGACGATTCAGGTCTTTCACCGAAGGAAACGAAGGAGAAGTTCGACGTCATCGTGTATGCGGGTATCCAACCGGCTGAAGCCCGGGACTCCGAACCTCACATCAGCCGCACGCTGGCGGAGGCACGGTTCGGAGTCCCGGCTTCAGCCGGTCGCGCGTACGAAGAATTCTGGACGTGGTCGCGCAGTCCCGGCACCCGTGGACGAAGCCCGATAGCCCGATCCCACTCTCGGGGTTCTTCCGCCACAAGGGTCGGCCGGGCACATCTCCGGGTTATGGGTGGGAAAATCGCCGGGATCTTGAACAGCCAAGGGTGCAAAGGGCGCGAAAACATCTCCTCAACAAAAAAGAACATCCGCCCCTGCGGCGGCGTGCAGACGGTGCATTCCGCGCCTCCAAACATTCACAGGCTTCGTGGATCTGGCACCCTTGGCACCCTTTGTTGTTTCATCTTACCGGGCCCGTTTGACTCGAGTTTCAAGGGTCTCCAACCTTGACCGCCGTGGTCCGCGAAACGAGTTTCAGGCCATGTCGGCAACGATTGAAGAGGTCACGCAGGATGCTCTCACACTTCCCGAAATCGAACGCGCATCATTGGCGCAGACCCTCCTGCGAAGCTTGGAGCCCGCCGAAGATGGCGTTGAGGAGGCTTGGACCGTTGAGATTGGCCGCCGCTTGGAGCGCGTCCGCGATGGAACAGCCCAAGGCCGCCCGGCGGACGAGGTGTTCCGTGACATCCGGGCGCGCCGTCAAACGTGAAGGAGATCATTGTCGACTCCGTGGCGGAGGACGAACTCTCGAGCTCAGTCACCTTCTATGAGCGCAGGCACCCCGGCTTGGGATTGGAATTCGAGCGGGCGGCGCGAGATGCCCTCCATACGATTCAAGAAGACCCGGAACGGCCCCGCCTCCAATCGGACGGCACGCGGCGCTTGGTCATGAAGCGGTTTCCGTTCGTCATCCATTATGTCGATCTGCCCGGCACCATCTGGATCCTTGCCTTCGCGCACACGAGCCGGAAGCCGGGCTACTGGCGGCAGCGACTCTGATGCCAGTCGCCAACAAAACGATGCACCCAATGCCGTCGTCGTTGATCCCGCGGCCGCGGGACCACCATCGCTGAGCTGATTGTCCGCCATGAATACCCGACGTCCAAGGGGCTTTCTCAATGTGGATCTTGAAGTCCGGGCCCGATTCGATGTGGGTTACGAGCAGCAGCCTGGGGAAGGATCCGTGCATTTTGGGATCAAACCTCTTATCGCAAAGCGCGTGGTCGATTTGCGGGCCTTTATGGCATTCAGTTGCTACCGAAAAGGGGGCCGGCGAACAGGACGCCGCAGCGAGCGCAGGCCAGCGTTCACGTTCTCATCCAAGCCCAAAGCAGGGGGCGGCTGGCCCGCGCCGCGGAGCTGATCGTCCGGCCACATGAGAGCATCGCGCTCGGGCATTATCATTTCGGCTTCGCCGGGCTTGCTCGCC
Source organism: Verrucomicrobiota bacterium (assembly GCA_025360495.1). Lineage (GTDB taxonomy): Bacteria > Verrucomicrobiota > Verrucomicrobiia > Limisphaerales > UBA9464 > UBA6176. The sequence goes on from JANYCC010000179.1 coordinate 8,468, forward strand.
CTCTGCCTGTTCTATTCTCTGGCGATTCACATGCACCACAGTCTCGGCAAGTGGCCGACCAGCATCGGGGAGCGTGGTTTTCCTCCCGCATTGCTCACCCATGCCATTATTGCCACCACCTATTATTGGGTCTCCGTGTCGTTGAGCGTTTTCATCCTGCCTGTCGCCATCCTGGTTTGCCTTTTCGTTTCACGCTGGCGGTATCTTGTTCGCTATATTGCGCTGTATGCGTTCATTTTCATCATTGGCATCGTACTCATGCAACTCGCGCCCGAGCCATTCCTTTACTGGTGGAGGGATTGACTCTGTTGCAGCCCAACTCTCCCCCTGGCCCATGCGACAAGTCTTCGTCCGATCAGCCATTGTGTCTGAGCGAAAATCCCTCGAAGCACTCCAGTGGCGGGCGTCGCTCAAGAACCCCGGTGACAGCGATGCCCTGCGGGCGAATCCCGACGCGATTGAACTCCCGCTGGGACAGATCGAAGGGGGCGGCGTGTTCGTCGCCGAAGTGGGCGCAGCAGTCATGGGCTTCGCGGCGATCCTTCCGCGTGAGGACGGCGATTCGGAACTGGACGCACTCTTCGTGGAACCAGATGCGTGGCGGCAGGGCATCGGCCGTGCCTTGGTGGAGCACTGTTGTCACGCCGCCATGGCTGCAGGATCCACGTCACTCCACGTCCTCGGCAATTCCCACGCCGAAGCCTTCTATCGCTCCTGCGGGTTTGTCGTAGTCGGCACCAAACAGACGCGCTTCGGAATCGGAGTGCTGATGATACGGGCCCTGCCCTAAAACTGATCCAAGCATTAAGCGGTATCCACGCAGAAGGCATTTCACGCAAAGATCGCCAAGACCGCAAAGCATGAGGCAGAAGTTTTGATCCACGGGGCGGATCACCCCCTCTCTGTTGGGTGAGTGATTCTTGGCCGTAAGACACTCCCTGATCTGGCGCACTTGGTGTTCTTTGCGTGAAATGTCCGGTTTATCGCTGAATCGCCACCGCCAAGCGCGATTGCCCAAGAAGTGCGCAAGGATCACAAAGGTGGAAGCATGGGCACCACCCGTTCGTCCCATCTTCTTTTGTGATCTTTGCGTTCTTTCGCGGCAATACATCCGGGCCGTCCATCCGGCGCCTGTCACCGCACAAACTCGCGGTAAAACGTCCAGCCGGACATCCCCAATCCGATCGCCGTGATGAAGCGTCGGAGGTGGGCCGGGGAGAAGCGCTGGGAATAGTGCGAGCCTACATAATACCCGACCACCGCCCCCGCGGTCATGAGCAGCGCCCGGGGCCAGTCGATCAGACCGGCGGCGATGAACAGCACGCTCGCGACCAGGTTGATGAGCGAGCTGAGAACGGTTTTCAACGCGTTCATCTCGTGAATGTGGGTCAGGCCAAGCATCCCGAGCGACGCCAGCATCAGGATCCCGATTCCGGCGCCGAAGTAACCGCCATAGAGCGCGACTCCGAATTGGAAAACAATCGCGGCCCAGACATGGGTCGAGCGGGCGTCAGCGGGCCCGGTGACGTCGGGTTGGGTAAACCGGCGGAACACGCCTTGGAGCAGGAACACGACCGTCGCGAAGAGGATGAGAAAGGGAACCAGCCGACCGAAGACCCGGTCGGTGGTGTGGGTGAGCAGCCAACTGCCCGCGGCACCGCCCGCAATGCTGACCGGGACGAATCGCCAGAGCCAACCGCGGATGGGGGCCATGTGGCGGCGGAAACCGAACACACTGCCCAGAGTCCCCGCCATCAGGGAAACCGTGTTGGTGGCATTGGCGACGACCGGCGGGACACCGAATGCCAGCAGCACCGGAAAGGTGATCAATGTGCCGCCGCCGGCCACCGCGTTGATCAACCCCGCCGCTGCGGCCGCACCCGCCAGGGCGAATCCCTCGGTCAGCGTCATCCGGCGAAGCTCAGAGCTTCTTCACGCGGATATTCTTGTAGAAGACGACCGATTTCGGGTCGTGGGACTGGAGGGCGATGGTGCCGAGGTTGAGCTTGCGCTCGAAATCCTTGCCGGGCTGGCGGCCGGGCTCCTCGGTGAATTCGTTCACCAGCTTGCCATTGAGGAACACCTTGATGTTGTTCCCCTTCACAATGACATGGTGGGTGTACCATTCATTGTCCTTCACGAAGACCTCCTTCACGTCCTTCACGTCGTAAATGGAGCCCGACTTCTTCCAATCGGTGTGGGTCTGGTTGACCTGGGTCTCATAGCCACCCCACGGCCAGCCTTCGTTCTGGAATTTGGTGTGGATATAGACCCCGCCGTTCGAGCCGGGCTCGGTGAGGATGTCGAGCTTGACCTCGAAATCTTTGAAAGGGGCGAGGGAACCGATGTAGAAGCAATGGCTCCGGCCGCCGTTCGCACGGAAGGCGCCGTCGGCGATCGTCCAGCTCTTGGGCAACTCGTTGACCAACCAGCCATCCCAGGTGCCGTCGAAGATCGTGGTGAAGCCCTCGGAATCGACCTTCCCGAGACGGGAACCCGGCGCACCCGGCACGGCGGGAACGGAGGCAACCGTCGGCGCAGCCGTGGTTTTGGTGGTTTTGGCGGGCGGAGTGGACGTGGCGCAACCGACGAAAGTCAGCGCGGTGGCAGCTAACAGGAAAGCGTGTTTCATAAGAACGGGGTCATCCTCGCCAACCCGCCGCCGCTGGCAACGTTGATTTCGGTTCAAATCGCCCACAAAACAGCCCGGTGCTTCGCAAAAGTGGATAGTTTCTTTCCTCTTCCCCTCCGTTGGTCTCCGGATACTCCGGCCCCTCCCCACCTCCCGATCCCCGATCTCCGATCTTCGAACTCCGAACTCCGACCACCGATCTTCGAACTCCGATCTCCGATCTTCGAACTCCGAACCTCGATCCCCGAATCCGGAACTTGTAAGCTGCGCCCCTTCCGCCACGCTTCGCCCCCGCTTTTCAGAACGTTCTCCCATGTCGAAAATCCAGCGTGCCCTGTTGTCCGTGTCCGACAAGACCGGCCTTATCGACTTCGCCCGAGCGCTCGCCGGCGCGGGCGTCGAACTGCTTTCCACCGGCGGTACGGCCCGCGCCATCCGTGAAGCCGGACTCCCGGTGAAGGAACTCGCCGAGCACACCGGTTTCCCCGAAATGCTCGATGGACGCGTGAAAACCCTCCATCCGAAGGTCCATGGCGGCCTGCTCTACCTCCGGGGCAATCCCGAGCACGAGGCCACCGTCCGTGCCCATGGCATCACCCCCATCGACCTGGTTGTCGTGAACCTCTACCCCTTCGAGGCGACCGTCGCCAAACCGGGCGTGTCCCTCCATGACGCCATTGAGAACATCGACATCGGCGGCCCCTCCATGCTGCGCAGTGCCGCGAAAAACCACGAGAGCGTGACGGTGCTGGTCGATCCGTCCGACTACGCGGCGGTGACGGCCCAGCTCCTGACCGACGGTGGGACGACACTGGAACTGCGGCGGCAATTGGCGGCCAAGGTCTATGCCCGGACGGCCGCCTATGACGCGGCGATTGCGGCGCATCTGGGACGGGAATTCACCGGGGCAAACCAGGCGCCCCCCGCGCTGGCGGTGAGTGCGCCCCTCGTCCAGACCCTGCGTTACGGTGAAAACCCGCACCAAAAGGCAGCTTTGTACGGACGCTTTCCCGAGTACTTCACCCAACTCCACGGGAAGGAGCTTTCCTATAACAACATCCTCGACCTCACTGCGGCGGCCGCCCTGCTCGCGGAGTTCGCCGGCGATCCCCCGACCCTCGCCATCCTCAAGCACACCAACCCGTGCGGGGTCGGACAGGGGGCCACACTCCACGAAGCCTGGGACCGGGCCTTTGCGACCGACCGGCAGGCTCCCTTCGGTGGGATCATCGCGGTGAACCGTCCGCTGGACCACGCGTGTGCCCAGGCGATCGCGGAGATCTTCAGCGAGGTCATCATCGCGCCCTCGTTCGAGCCCGAAGCCTTGGATCTGTTACGGCAAAAGAAGAACCTCCGCCTCCTCGTACTGAAGCCCCATGCCGCCGCCGTCGCCCCCGCCGACATCCGCAGCGTCGGGGCGGAATCCTACCTGTGGCAGGAGCGCGATCTCCGCACCACCACGGCGGCCGATCTCCGGGTGGTGACGCGCCGGGCCCCGACGGAAGCCGAGTTGCAGGCGATGCTGTTCGGTTGGCGGATCGTGAAACACGTGAAATCAAACGCCATCGTTTATGCCGCCGCCGACCGCACGCTCGGGGTGGGTGCCGGGCAGATGAGCCGCGTTGATTCCAGCCGCATCGCCGTGTGGAAAGCAGGTGAGGCGAAGCTTTCGTTGCAAGGGAGCGTGGTGTGCAGCGACGCCTTTTTCCCGTTCGCGGACGGCTTGATCGCGGCGGCGGAGGCGGGGGCGACGTCGGCAATCCAACCCGGCGGGTCCGTGCGCGATCCGGAGGTGATCCAAGCCGCGGACGAACGCGGTGTGGCGATGGTCTTCACCGGGCACCGGCATTTCCGGCACTGAGGCCCAAAGCGGTCGGCTGCAGAAGCGCATTTCCATGCGCTGCTACGACGGTCTCCCTCACCCCGCGAAGAACGAGCGGGGGGGTGGAGAGAGGGGTCGGCCAGCCCTGCAGTCATCGTCCTCGTTCATCTCGTCCTCGTGTCTCGTCCTCGACCCTCGTCCTCGACCCTCGCCCCCCTCGATCGGCCCCGGGTTTCGAGAACCGGAAACGAGACGCGAGGACGAGGCGCGAGACTCGAGGCACGATGAACGGATCCCCCCAGGTCTCATCTCCTCCTTCGTTCCTCAGGAAGAGAGGGAGTCAAACCGAGGCGCATTCCCACCCGGCACACAGTTCCTCCGGGGTGCGACCCTGTGCGCGGAGCGCCCGCAGGCTGAGAGACTCGTGACGCTTGGCCAGTCGCACCCCGCTTTCGTCAGTGACCAGGGGACCGTGGAAGAATCCGGGTGGCTCCGCTCCGAGCGCCCGGTAAAGCAACAATTGCCGCGCGGTGCTTGCCAACAGGTCGGCACCGCGCACCACCTCCGTGATTTGCATCGCGATGTCGTCCGACACACATGCGAGTTGATACGCCGGGAGGCCGTCGTGCCGCCACACGATGAAATCGCCAAAATCCCGTCCAGCGACGAATACCTGCGGCCCCAAACGTGCGTCCGTGAAACCCACGCTCCCGCCATCAGGGACACGAAACCGCCAACTGAAACGGGTTCCCGCCGGCAGTTCCTCCAGCTTTCGACCGCGGCAGGATCCCGGATAGACGGGTTCTTCGTCTCCGGCATGCGGGGCCGCCACCGCGGACAGGATGTCCCGTCGCGAACACGTGCACGGGTAGATCCAACCGCCCGCCCGCAACTGCGCCAACACGGTCGCGTAATGGGACATCCGCTCGCTCTGGCTATACGGACGCAAGGGTCCCCCGCAATCCGGACCCTCATCCCAATCCAGACCGAGCCAGCGCAGGTCCTCCAGGAATCCCCGGATGAATTCGGGTCGGACGCGGTCGCGATCCAGGTCGTCGTTTCGCAGCACCAGTCTGCCCCCGGCCGCGCGCGCCCGACGCCACGCGGTCCAAAAGGTCCGTGCGTGGCCCAGATGCAGGAAACCGGTCGGTGACGGCGCCAACCGTCCGCGGTAGGTCGGGTGCCCGGTGCTCATTCGTGGGTCGCCAGCCAAGCCCGGTAGGCCGGCAGTGCAAACGACAAGCGATCCTGGGCCCGTCCGCAATCGAGGGAAGTGTCCGGAGCCCGGGGCGCGCCCTGGTAATCGCGCCGGGTTCCCGGTTGCAACCGGGGCCCCGCTTCCCGATGCCGCTGCGCCAGTGCATCGCCAATCTCCCAACGCGACAACCGTTCGGAACCGGCCACGTGGAGCACGCCGAAAGCCTCTTGTGCCAGCAATTCCCACAGCGCCCGGGCCGTCACTTCCGCCGGCAGCGGATTGCGGAATTCGTCCGTGAAAAGGCGCAATTCCCGACCCGCCCGCCACGCGTTGAGCATCTCCTCGTTGAAACCCCGGTCTCCGGTCGGCGAATGTCCGTGGTTCAACGAGGTCCGCACCACCAGATGCCGTGGATTGCGCCGCACCGCGATCTCAGCCTCGACTTTGGTCTCCGCATACACCGACAACGGACCCACCGGATCTTCCTCAAGGTAACGGCCTTTGCGTCCGTCAAACACAAGGTCGGTGGAGAGGAACAAAAACGGACGGTCCCCGGCCAGCGCCGCCAGATGTTCGGTGACCGCGACATTCCACAACCGGGCCCGTACCGGATCCCGCTGGCAATCGGGGCTGCGGCTCATCGCGGCACAATGGATCACCGCGTCCGGACGATCGGAATTGAACCGCGCCTCGACCGCCGCGAAGTCCGACAATTCGAGGTCGGCACGGCACAAGGGCATCGGGGTCCAGCCCGGGGCGGCATGAGAACCCGTGCCAACGACGTGGCCAATCAAACCGCCCGCGCCCGTCACCCAGCATCGTTTGGATTGGTTCATCTTCCTTGCCGACCGGAGGCGGCCAGCATGAGCACGCGGGATGTCGAACTCCAGACTCTTGGTTCATTGGGTCGTCAAGCCGGCATCGCTCCTCCAAAAACGCACGCCCTCATTTTTCCCGCGACCCCCGGCCGAAGGCATGTTCCAATGCCGCCTGCCGGTCGTTGGACCGTGGCCCATCGCACACCGTCTGCACCCCATCCGAATCCGCCATGAAATTCCTCGCCTTCCTCACGCGCATCCTGCTCGGCGCCGCGTTCCTGGTCTTCGGCCTCAATGGTTTCCTCCACTTCATGCCCATGCCGGAACTGCACGGGGCCGCCCGGGATTTCAACAGTGCCCTGATGACCACCGGTTATTTTTATGTCATCGCCGGTCTTCAGGTCGTGGGCGGGGCCCTGCTGCTGATCAACCGCGTCCCCCTGGGCCTGACGCTGCTCGGCCCCGTGGTGGTCAACATCGTGCTGTACCACATTTTCATCGATCGCAAGGGCCTGCCGATCGCCGCAGTGTTCGGCGCGTTGTCGCTGTTCCTGCTGTGGCGCCACCGGGAGTCGTTCCCGGCGCTGTTCCCGAAGGCCGAGTCCAAGAAACCGGCGAAATGACCGTCCTTCGATCCCGCCCACGCCCATGGTTTCCGTCCAGCAACTCACCAAGCGTTTCGGCACGCAGACCGCCGTCCAATCCCTTTCCTTCGAGATCCCCGCCGGGCAGATCGTGGGGTTTCTCGGACCCAATGGGGCGGGAAAATCCACGACGCTGAAAATGCTGACGGGCATGCTCGAACCGTCCGAGGGCACCGCCTCGGTGTGCGGATTCGACCTGCGCCGCGATCCCATCGAAGTCAAACGCCGGGTTGGATTCGTGCCGGAGTCCGGTGCGGTTTTCGAATCCCTGACGGGCTTGGAATACCTCGAAATGGTCGCCGCCTTGTACTCCCTTCCGCAGGAGGCGGCGCTCGCCCGGATCCGGCAGTTCATCGCCTTTTTCGACCTGAGTTTCGACACGCTGACCGACAAGTTGCTCGGGGCCTATTCCAAGGGGATGCGGCGCAAGGTGGTCATCACGGCTGCCCTGCTGCACAACCCGCCGGTGGTGTTCTTCGACGAACCCCTGGATGGATTGGATGCGAACGCGGCGGTCGGTTTCAAGGCGCTCATCCACACGCTGGCCCGCGAAGGCAAAACCATAGTTTATAGCTCGCACATCCTCGACGTGGTGGAGCGGGTCTGTGACCGGGTCCTCATCATCGACAAGGGCCGGTTGTTGGTGGACGGACGACCGGACGAACTGGTGGCGGCCCATCAGTCGGGCACGTTGGAACGGTTGTTCACCCAACTCACCGGCGGGATCGAATTGGAACGTCGCGCCGAAGATTTCGCCAAGACGTTCCGGCCCTGAACCCGGGAACTGAGAGTGAACCCGCCTCCGGTCCTCCCCATCCCGGCACCTGCCCCAAGCTCGGCCGCCAAGCCGGCCCCGACCCCCGCGCGGACCTTGCGCCGGCTTTTCCTCACCCTGTTCCTGCGCGGTCGCAGCGTGCGGGGATTGCAGAAGGAGGGCGCGCCGAAATCGGTCGGGTCCAAGCTCGCGTTGACGTTGTTGATTTATGGACTGTTTGGGTTGCTCGCGCTCGGGTTCATGCGACAACCCGTCTTCACGCTCTCGGTCTATCTGCATTCGCTGACCTTCGTCTTCCTGGGAATGTTCGTCGCCGCATCGGCGGGTGAGGTGCTGTTCAACAAGGAGGAAGGGGAGATCCTGCTGCACCGGCCGATCTCCGCACGCACCTTGTTGTGGGCCAAGATCGGGGTCCTCGTGGAGGTCTCGCTCTGGCTTGCCGCCGCGTTGAACCTGGCCGGCCTGGCCGTGGGGGTGGCCACCCCGGATGGCAGTTGGCTCTTCCCGGTCGTCCATGCGGTGTCCACCACCCTGGAAGCACTCTTCTGCACCGCCACCATCGTGCTGGTTTATCAACTCTGCCTCCGTTGGTTCGGGCGCGAACGGTTGGACTGGCTGATGACCGCGGCCCAGGTGTTCGTCGGAATCGCCTTCGTGGCCGCGGGCCAGATTCTGCCCCGGCTCATCGGGCACTTGGGCGGAAAAATCCGGCTCAGCCCGGAAACGTGGTGGATCGCCCTGCTGCCGCCCACCTGGTTCGCCGGCTTGGACGATGCCCTGGTCGGGAGTGGCGCCCGGGGTTCCTGGATCCTGGCAGCGGTCGGGGCGACCGGCACGGGCACAGTGCTCTGGCTCGCCTTCGGAAAACTTGCACAAAATTATCAAACAGGGCTTCAAAACCTCAATGAGACCGCGTCCCGCCCGCCGCGTCGCACGGGCCGTCGCTGGATCGAAGTGTGGATGGGTTCGCCGCCGCTCCGCTGGTGGTTGCGGGACCCGGTCGCCCGCGCATCGTTCCTGCTGACCGCCGCCTACCTGGCCCGCGATCGGGACACCAAACTGCGCGTCTATCCCGGTTTGGCACCGATGCTGGTGGTCCCATTGGTCCTGCTGTTCCAAGATCGTGGAGAGGCTGGCATCGGTGGTTTTGGAGTCTGTTTCACCGGGGCCTACCTGGGTCTGATCCCGATGCTGGCGCTCAATTTGTTGCGCTATTCCCAGCAATGGCAGGCGGCCGATCTGTTTCGTGTGGCACCCCTGCCGGGACCGGCATCGCTGTGCCACGGTGCCCGGCGCGCCGTGTTGTTCTTCCTGACCCTGCCGTTGCTGGTCGTCTTCGGTTTGACGGCGTGGGGGCTCCGGGGGGGACCGGAAAACCTGCTCCTGGCCCTCCCCGGCCTGTTGGCGCTCCCGATCTATTCGTTGATCCCCTGCCTCGGGGGAAAGGCGGTGCCGTTCTCGGTGCCCACGGAGGAAGCCAAATCCGCTGGTCGCGGCCTGCGGATGCTCGGCGTCATGCTCGTCGGGTCCGCCTTGTCGGGATTGGCGCTCGCGGCTTGGTCCGGTGGTTGGTTCCAATGGCTCCTG
>JANYCC010000192.1 GCA_025360495.1 Verrucomicrobiota bacterium
GCCACGGCGGCGACGGCGGTCCCGATCGCGGGCTACGACTATGCCGGGCCGGGCCGGGTGGGCCGGCGTTCGAACGGGAACAACACCCGGATGGAGATGGCCTATGACGCCCTGAAGAGGCCGGTGAGGAGCACCCATTCGGTGATCGGGGGCGCGGCCTTTGAAGACCGGGATTATGGTTGGGACGCCAATTCCAACCAGGTCCTCAACCACGACCGGTTGGCCGGAGGGTTCAGCCAGGCATATGTGTATGATTCGGCGTACCGGTTGCGCTCGGCGACTTTCACCGGTGCGCTGACCGAGCAGCATGGTTACCAGTTGGACGCGGCGGGCAACCGGTTGGCGGTGACGGGGGACGCGGATGCCGGATCTTACGTGCGGGCGGGCGCGCCTTCGACGGACGTGGTGCTCAACCAGTATAGCAGCACGCCGTTCGACCAGCGGGCCTATGATCCCAACGGCAACCTGAAGAAGATCACCGCGGCCGGTCAGGCGCGCACTTTGGAGTTTGATTATCTGAACCGTCTGGTGCGTCACGAGGCCGCGGGTCAGACCACCCGGTATGTCTATGATGCGCTGGGGCGGCGGGTGGCCCGGGTCACCGGGGCGGGGGATGCCGGGACCGTCCGCTATGCCTACCTGGGCGCCCAGGTGGTGGAGGAGCAGGATGGCGCCGGCGTGACCCGCGCCAGCTATGTTTTCGGCCCGATGCTCAATGAGGTGGTGTCGATGCAGCGTGACTCGAAGGATTACTGGCTGCATGAGGATGACCAACTGAGCGTGCGCCGGGTCACCGATCCGACCGGCAAGGTCGTGGAAAGCTATCGGTATGACGAATTCGGCAACCCGGCGCTGGCCGATGCCACGGGTCAACCCCTTGCCAGTTCGGTGGTGGGCAACCCGTACTTATACACCGGTCACCGGTATGATCCGGAGACCGGTTTCTATTACGCGCGCAACCGGTATTATGAACCGCGTTCCGGGCGTTTCATCACGCGGGATCCCGCGGGGGCATTCGGCGATCCGATGGGATTGGGCAATGCCTTCGCCTATGCCGGCAACAATCCGGCGACCTATGTGGACCCGCTCGGCCTGTCCGGAAAGGCGGTCGCCGTGGGACAGTTTGTGGCCAAAAAGGGGGCCAAGGAATTGGTCCGGCAAGGGGAGAAACTCCTGAAGCAGGGTGCGGCGGCGACGGCTGAGGCCGAGCGGATCAGTTCCGCCGCCGGGGAGGAGGCCTTGCAATGGTTCGACGCCGCCAACAACGAGGGGATCCTGGTGGATTCGGCCATCGGGACCGAGAATTCCATGGCGACCGCCGGGACCGAATTCGTGATGGAGGGGCACCTGGTGAATGCCGAGAAATCCTTCGCCCAAGGGGGACCGGACGCCGACCTGTTGCGACGGACCTTTGCCTCGGATGAGGAGGCGGCGGCGTTTGTGAACGCGCGTTATGCGGACAACATCCGCAATAACACGCATTGGAATGATGCCGCCAGGCGGGCGCAGTCATTGGAGGACAAAGGGGCGCGGTTGGCCCAGAAGGCTTCCAAGCTGAAGAAAGCCGGCAAGGTTTTGTCGGCGGTCATGGTCGTGGTGGACACCGGCCTGGCGGTGAAGGAGGACATCGACAATTGCGCGGGCACCGGCTTCATCGTGAACGACGCCATCGCCACCGCGGTGTCCAAGGGCGCAGTCAACGCCGTGCCGCCGCTGGCCGCCGCCGACGCGGTCACGGGTGAGGCGGTCTCCCAAGGCATCCACAATGTCCTCATGGCCCCGACCGTCATCTCCCATTTCGCCGGGCGCATGAGCAACCGGGACGCCGACAATATAAAATCGGCCTTCACCCGTTCCCCGGCCGGCAAGCTGGTGTGGAGGATCGGTTCGTGGCTCGCCGGTGACTGAAGGATCCGGAACGCCCCCACCATGAGAATCCGCCCCCCAATCCCTCCCGCCCGGGGACGACCCCGCCTCCGACGGTTGGGGTGGGCCGCCGTGTGGGCCGCGCTCGCGTGCGGGTTCCCGTCGGCCCGGGCGCAGGTCAGCGGCCAACCCTGTTCGCAACAGTCCGGTTATAGCATCAAGGATCTCTCGACGGGCCGGACGGTCTCGCGCGGTTGGACCAGCCCCAACGGAACCATCAGCGACGGCGTCGCGCTCGGGGCGAACAAGACGTATCAGATCACCATTGCCAACGCCCGCAACGGCACGATCGGGAGCGCGACCTTCACCACCGGGAACAACGGTTCAACGCTCAGCCTCCCGTCCGTCCAGATCGGCCAGAGCGTCGATCGGGATTCCGATGGCGACGGATTGAATGATGACATTGAGGGCGTGTTTGGGACCGACCCGTTCAATAAGTCCACGGTCGGGCAGGGTATTCTGGACAGTGTGATCGCGACGACGCCGCCCCCGCCCGGCACCCCGGCCGGACCCGGCGGGACGATCGTGCCTGGCGGTTCGACCTTTGGTCCGCCGGGGATCATTGCCGGTGTCCTGTTGCCGGGGACCTGTGTCGATGTGTGCGCCTTCCGGGACACCGTGGCGTTGGCCTGCCTCGATCGGGGCGTGGCGTTCTTCAATGTGTTCGGCGGCATGACCCCGCGGCAATTCGCCCTGATGGACACCCCCGGCGAGGCCCGCGCGGTCGGATGTCCCGGGGATGATTGCCCGGTCGCCGACGGTCCGGCCGGACTCGCGATCATCGACCTGCGCAACCCCGCCACCACCCATATCCGCGCCCAGGTGACGCTGGGCAGCTATGCCGAGTCGGTGGCCTCCGCCGCCGGCATCGCCTATGTGGGTCTGCGCAACGGCCAGTTGGTCACGGTCGATCTGGCCTCGGGTACGGAATTGCAGCGCCTCAACCTCGGTGCGGAAGTGTTCGACGTCGTCATCTCCGGGGATTTCGTGTGGGCGATCTCGGGCAACAATCTCCGTTCGTTCACGGCGGTGGACGGCCTGTTGAGCCCCTTGGGAACGGTCCCATTGGCGGGGTTTGGACCGGATCCGCTCTCCAATAGGAAGCGCCTGTTTGTCGGCGGTGGCTGGGCGCAGGCCACCTGCATGAACGGCTTTGACAACGTGAATGTCAGCAACCCGGCGGCGATGTTCCGCGTGGGCATGGCGACGGCCACCGGACCGGCCTCGTATAAACATTTGGTTTCCGATGGATCCGGTCTCGGACTCGGGTGCGTCGGGGTGAATCCACGCAACGACGGGACGCACGATGTCTATCTGTTCGACCTCACCGATCCCACCAAGGTCAACAATCTCATCACGATCCTTGCGACGCCGGGCATTGCCTATGCGAACGTGATTCATAACGGTGTCGATTATGTCGCGGACGGAGCCAATGGCCTGCAGGTCGTGCGTTTTCTGGAGACCGACCGGAAAGGCATCCCCCCCAAGGTCACGCTCGCCAGCAGTGCCGTCGCGGGTGTGGCGCAGGAGGGCAAGGCGCTTCGGGTCACGGCCAATGCGACCGACGATGTGCAGGTCCGCAACGTCGAGTTCTATGTCGACGGACAGTTGATCGACAGCGACGGGAACTTCCCCTTCGAGGTTTTTCTCAACACCCCGCTGAGCACTCCCGCGAAACCCACCTTCACGGTCCGGGCGCGGGCTTATGACACCGGTGGCAATTCGACCTGGAGCGATCCCCTCACCATCGGTCTGGGGCCGGACACCACGTCGCCGCAAGTGGCCCGCACGCAGCCGGCGGCGAATGTCATCCTGGGCCGGCCGACCTCGGTGATCGCCTTTTTCTCGGAGCCGCTCCGGCCCGACTCGGTGGTGCCGGGTGCCTTCCAATTGGTGAATGCCGGGCCGGACGGCCTGTTCGGAACGGCGGACGATCTGGCGGCGCCGTCGGGGGCACTGGCCTATCAGGACTCCCTGAAGGCGGCAGTCTGGACCTTCCCCGACCCGCTCCCGCCCGGACGCTGGCAGGCGACCGTCGGCGCACCCGTCGCCGATCGCGCCGGCAATGTGCTGATGAAACCTTACCAGTGGACGTTCCGGGTCTTCGACCAACCGGACCGTGACCACGACGGGGTTCCCGATGCCCTCGAAGTATTGCTGGGTCTCGACCCGGACAATCCCGACAGCAAGGGCGACGGCATTCGCGACGGTGACCGGGACTTCGATAACGACGGGTTGTCGAACGCCTGGGAGGTCTACTATGGATTGGACCCGCTGAATCGTTTTTCGCGCAACCCGCTTATCAAGGATGGGGACCTCGACCTGGACGGCGACGGCCTGAGCAATCTGCGGGAACAGGCGGCCGGCACGAACCCGTTGGTGGCGGACACCGACGGGGATGGGTGGAACGATGAGGCTGAAGTGTCCGCAGGCAGCAATCCCCTGGACCCCAACTCGCGGCCGTCAATGCTCGTGGTGGGCGGCCCGGCCCCGCTGACGATCGGGTTGGTGCGGGTCTCGACCGGCGATACCGGCTTGGGGATGGTGGTCGCCCGGCCGACCGTGACCCTCGGGTTGCCTGCGTTCACCCCCGGCGTCATGGGCGGAGTGGTCGTGGGGCAACCTACGGTCCGGATCGGATTGACCGGATCTGCCGCTGGGTTGGCCGGCGCACTGACCGTCGCCCGGCCGCCGGTGTCCCTCGGTTTGCCTTCCCTGTCTGCAGTGGATTCCCCTGGCCTGACGGTCGGACAGCCCCCGCTCAAAACGAAATTTGGGACGCAGTGAAAGAGAACCTTTGGCCAAGCGACCCGCGAACCCGGAGTTAATATGACTATCAAAGCGAACCTCTCCATCCGTGCCGGCATCCTGCTCTTGGCGGCGGTGCCGGCGCTGGCCCAGAACTTCTCCTCCGGCAGCACCGGTGCGGACCTTGCGCTGACCGTGACGACCGAGGTGACGATGGATGTGCCCCCCAACGGCATCTTCAATTTCACCACCATCAACATCGCGTCCGGTCACACCTTGCGACTGAAACGCAATGTGGCCAACACCCCGGTTTACCTCTTGGCCACCGGTAATGTCACCATCGCGGGACAGATCAACCTCGACGCCGCCGGCGGCAACGGCGTGGTCGGCGGATTGGGTGGCCCGGGCGGATTTGACGGTGGAAGTCCGGGCTCGGTCTCGGTGCCACCAGGATCCGGTTACGGGCCCGGGGCTGGACGCGGGGGCACCGCCACCGTCAACAACGATGGTGCGGGTGGCGGTTCTTTTGCGACGGTTGGGACCGCCGGCACCAGCCTCAATCGGGGGGCCGTCTATGGCAATGCGCTCCTGATCCCGCTGGTGGGAGGGTCGGGTGGTGGCGGGACCGCAGGGACCCCGGGCAGCGGTGGCGGTGGCGGTGGCGGCGCGATCCTCATTGCGTCCACCACCCGGATCGACATGCCCAATTCGGGATCCGTCGTGGCCCGTGGCGGCACTTACAACGGCGGTGCCTACAACGCCGGCAGTGGCGGTGGCATCCGGTTGGTCGCACCGGTGATCGCCGGCGCCGGCACGCTCAGCGTCGATTCCTCTGCGGGCGCGGGGCTGGGCCGGATCCGGGTGGATGCCATCGACCGCACGGGGATGGGCTTCAACTTCGTCCCGACCTCGGTGACCTCGGTCGGTTCCCTGATGCTGGTGTTCCCCACACCTCTGCCGCGACTCGACATCCTCGAGGCCGCCGGGACCGCCATCGCCGAGGGTTCCGGCCCGGTCCAATTGCAGTTGCCCTTCGGGTCCTCGCCCAACCGCACGATCAAGGTCCAGGCCCGGGATTTCAATGCAGTCGTGCCCATCACCCTGGTCCTGACCCCCGACCACGGAGCCTCCCTGACTTACACCGGGTCGATCGACAACACCGGTGCCAAGAACCCGGCGGCGGTGACTCTCGACGTCGTCCTGCCGATCAACGAGCAGACGACGGTGAATGTTTATTCCAAATAGGCCGGCCGCGAATCGGGATCCAAGGGTGGGCCCAACCGGAAAACGAACGTGAAACAAGTATCCCTCAGGCCGGCCTTGAACCGTCTGGCCGTGGTGCTCGGATGGTGCGGAGCCACCGCCGTCTGGGCCGGGCCGCAGTTGGCCATCGGCACGGGCGCCGGGGACACCACCAGCATCGTTCCGGTGACCTTCACCAGCGACGTCCCATCGGTGGCGGTCCAGTTTGATGTCCTGTTCGATGCGGCCCGGTTGGTCTCCGGCCCGGCGCTTCCCGTCGGCGCGTATCCCAACCAACAGGTGGTGTCGAGTGAACCGGTCCCGGGCACCCGCCGGGTAGTGGTTTATTCCGCGAACAACGCCGTCATTCCCAACGGTGTGGTGGTCAACCTGCAGTTCACCCCGATTTCCCAGAGTGCCGACGGGCCGGTCGCCCTGACGGCGGCCAATGTGTTGGTCGCCAATGCGGCTGCGGGATCCGTGAAACCGGTGCAGACCGCGCCGGGCACGTTCACGATCGGGGCGGTGGCGCGATTCAGTTCGGTCTCGGTCACGCCGGCCGGATTGGTGCAATTGGAATTGACCGGGCCTCCGGGGCGCACGTTCGCCCTGCAGAAATCCGCCGACCTGCTGCAATGGAGCGCGGTCAGCACGAACCCGATCCCGGCCGGCGGCGTGGTGACGCTGGGGGATCCGACGGCAGTGGCCTCCCAGGTGCGCTTCTACAGGGCCGTCCTGCGGTGAACGGCTTTCTCGCGCATCCACCCGACCGGGAGGCCCGGGCGCGGTTGGTTTCCCTCCCGTCCGAGACCGACCGTTTCGATTTCCACGGCCGCGAACTTTATTGGTCGTGCCACACCGGGTTCAGTGATTCCAAGTTCTCCGGTCCGGCGCTCGAGAAGGTCCTCGGGATGCGGTTGACCGTCCGCAATGTGACGACGGTGGGGAAGTTGGCCGCGAAGTATGGATAGGCCGGGAATAGTTGGCCGCGAAAGAACGCAAAAGGAGGCGAAAGCGGGCCAGCCTGACGACAGAAATATCTTCGACAGAAGAATGGGGCCGACCCTCCGGATTCGATGCGCCGGTGCTCGTCGCCCCATGGATCTGAGAATGCGTCTGCTCAGGGTGAGGTGCAGCGCAAAGGTCCTCGTCCCGGCGTGATCACCCTTGCAGCGACCCTTCTTAACCAAGTGCCATACGGGTTACACCCCATTGGAAGATCTGGATTGAGCAAACATCCTTCCCAATAGAAAAGAGCGGCGAACAGAAAAACAGCGAAGAGGCTCTCAGCAGAAATGAACGACATGAGAGGCATATCAGATTCCCGTGGGTCATTGCTGGTGGAAAGATTCGATGGCTGTGGGCAGAACCGCGAAGCAATCTGAAACACTGTATCCACCGGGCACCGGCGGTAAGGAGGATCAACCCATGCCTCAAGGCGACAAATCCAGTTATACCGACAAGCAAAAACGTCAGGCGTCGCACATCGAGGCGGGCTATGAGAAAAAGGGCCTCAGCACCCATGAGGCCGAAGCCCGGGCTTGGGCCACCGTGAACAAGCTGGATGGCGGCGGCAAAAAAAGCGGCTCCGGACGTAAGAAGCCATAATATGTCCAAGCTCACAAGTCGGGAGATCCGTCTGGCTTCGCGCCCCAACGGGGTTCCCGTCCCGGAGAACTTCACCCTGACTGAAACCACAATCGAGCCACTTCAGGATCAACAGGTGCTCGTTCGAAATCTGTTCATGTCGGTGGATCCCTATATGCGCGGTCGCATGAATGAAGGGAAATCGTACGTGCCCCCATTCGAAATCGGCAAACCCCTCGAAGGCAGCGCCGTGGGCGAGGTCGTCGAATCGCGTGCCAGGGAATTCAAGACGCGCGATGTGGTCATTTCCCGATACGGTTGGCGGGAGGCGTTTGTCGCCACTCCGAAGGAATTGCACGCCGTGGACAAAGCGCTCCAGCCGCTCTCCGTGCATCTCGGCGTCGTCGGCATGACGGGCATGACCGCGTGGGCCGGGTTGAGCCTGGTCGGGGTCAAGGCGGGGGATGTCCTCTACATCTCGGGGGCGGCCGGCGCAGTCGGAAATGTGGCCGGGCAGCTCGCGAAACTCCGGGGGTGTCGGGTGATCGGGTCGGCGGGGTCGGAGGCCAAGGTGAAGTGGTTGCGGGAGGTATGCGGTTTCGACGTGGCCTTCAACTACAAATCCGGCCCCGTGCTCGAACAGTTGAAGCAGGCGGCGCCGGGTGGGTTTGATGTCTATTTTGACAATGTGGGTGGCGAATCACTCGAGGCAGCACTCACGGTCCTGCGCACGCATGGTCGGATCATCGCATGTGGCGGCATCTCCGGATATAACGAGGACAAGCCAAAGCCCGGCCCCGCCAATCTCTTCAACATGACCACCAAACGGCTCACGATGAAAGGAATGATCGTGGGCGACTGGCTGGATCGTCAGGCCGAGTTCGAAAATGAGGTGGGCGGTTATTTCCGGGCCGGCAAACTGAAGAATCAGGAAACCGTGGTGGAGGGCATAGACCAGGCGGTTGGCGCATTCATCGGACTCTTCGCGGGGAAGAACATGGGGAAGATGGTGGTGAAGCTGGTTTGAGGAACGATCCCCTGGCCCACTTCACCCGCGAATTCTCAAGCCACACCGAAAAGCCAATGCCAATTATGGATGCCAAAAAAGCCGTGACCGATCATCCCATCTTGAAACTTCTTGCGGAACGTTGGAGCCCTTACGGTTTCAAGGACCGTCAGGTGACAGACTCCGATCTCCGCTCCGTGTTTGAGGCGGCGCGCTGGGCGGCTTCTTCCTACAATGAACAGCCTTGGAACTACCTGATCGCCAAAAAGGAAAGCCCCCAAGAATTCGATCGGCTGCTCTCCTGCCTTGTGGAAGGAAATCAGGCGTGGGCCAAAGCCGCACCGGTGCTGGTCTTGGGCGTCGTGAATCTGCGTTTTGCCAAGAACAACCAGGACAATCGGGCCGCGGTGCATGACCTCGGTCTGGCTGCCGGGAATCTCGTCGTCGAGGCAACGGCACGTGGCCTCTCGGTTCATCAGATGATCGGCATCCTTCCCGAAAAGGCGCGCGAGACTTTCAGGATCCCAGAACACCACGAGGCCTGGACCGCCATGGCCATCGGATACAAAACCGACCCTGACGACTTGCCAGAGGCACTGAAGCAGCGCGACCAGACGCCCCGGCAGCGGAAGCCCTTGGAGAAGTTTGTTTTCACCGGGCAGTGGGGCCAGCCGTCGCCAATCCTCCGAACAGTGGCTTCGTGATTGGAATGGCGGCGAAGTATGGACAGGCCGGGGATTTGTGGCCGCAATAGAACGCAAAAGAACGCAAAAGCGGGCGCTGCTTTTGGGGTTTGTTGTACTTCTTGCGGCTGCAATCCGGGTCCGGTGACCTGCACTTTCCCAGGGCCAGCCTGACGACAGAAATATCTTCGACAGAAAAATGGGGCCGACCTTCTGGGTTCGATGTGCCGGTGGTGCATTGGCCCATGTTTCTGTCGAATGGTCAGCGTGTTTGAGTCCCGGAATCTCCCGGACCGCCTCCGTCAACCACCAACCCAGATGCCGCGTCCCCACCCCACCGCGCGACCAACCGGAACAGGACGCTGTCCCCACTGAAAGGCGCGGTCACCGTGTGGAGCAGATCATCGCCCACCACGGCGTCCCCCACCGGTTGCCAGTGGGTCGGCGTGCCCAGGGCCGGTGTGGACTCAACCTGGTGGGTGGTCGCGGCACCCGCCCCGTTGTCCGGCAGGTTCGACGGCGCCCCAAACGTCAGGGTGACCCCGGCGTCCGTGGTCGCGATGGCGGCGATGGTGACGCCGCCTTGGAGATACAGGAAAAACCGATCCGACGGCGCCTGGATCGGACCGCCGGCGGGGCCGTTGGTCGAGGTGTCCACAAAACGGAATCCGACCTTATAAAGTCCCGGCCGCGTGACGCTATAGATCCGCCCGTGTTTGTGCCCGTAGGGACCGGCTCCAGGCGAAAAGGCAAAAGCTCGCGTCATAGGTGTCATAGTCATTCCGCTATCACACTTATGGCATCCCGCAAAGGGGTGCCTGGCGTGACCCTTACCCCGAAGAGGCGCGCGAGACTTTCAGGATCCCAGATCACCACGAGGCTTGGACCACCATGGCCATCGAATACAAAATCGATCCTAAAGATTTGCCAGAGGGATTAAAGCAGCGCGACCAGAGGCCCCGCCAGCCGAAGCCCTTGGAGAAATCTGTTTCAGCGGGCAGTGGGGCCAACCGTCGCCAATCCTGCGAACAGTGGCTTCGTCACTGATGGGGGGCCATGGGGTGAGAAGCGTTGCCCCCTCGGAAGCATGGTGCATTTCAGGCTACCGCCGTAGGGATGCGCCACTTTATCATCGCAACCTTCAAAGCATCGTTCACGACAAGGCACGAAACCATCGCGTAGGCGAAAATCGCTAGGGTCCGCCCCAAAGGCAATGGCAGGAGTCCCGGAAGCCTGACGAACGTCAGGATGGTGCCCGTGAGTGCATCCGCCGCGAGCGCCACGATGAGGGTCTTGCTAGGCATCGTCGTCCAAAACCATCGTCGCTCCCGCGCGGACACGATGGAGAACGCGGCAAAATAGAGCAGGGTGAGGAAACTGAAGGTGTAGAGGGCATCGTTGTTGGTCGCCAAGCCGAAACGCGACCAAGCGAACCACAAGAGGCCGAGCGCCTCCGCGAGCATCGCGACACCCAGAACCACGGACACCATGATGAATCCCCCGATGTTCCACGTCTCAGGTTTTTTGGACGGTCGAACGTGATCGGTGGCAAGGGCGATCCTGGCAAAGTCGGTCATGAAGACCAGCAGCAGCATGGCAAAGGAGGAGACGACGAATTTGCCGGTCACCATGAACGCGATGGCCACAAAAGCTGCCTTCAGAATGGTCCGGCTGATCTTGTTGATGATCCACGTTCAGATACGCTGGTAAATCGTCCGACCTTGTTCGACCAACGCCACAATGTTCGTCAGCCCGGGATCGGTCAGTACGACGCTCGCGGCGCCCTTGGCAACGTCGCTGGCGGTGCTCACGGCGATGCCCACTTCGGCCTGACGCAATGCGGGCGCATCGTTGACGCCATCGCCCGTCATGCCGGTGACATGCCCGGCAGCCTGTAGATGTCGCACCACGATATGTTTGTCCTCTGGATACACCTCAGCGAATCATCGGCCCCGTCCAAGAGGTCAACCGTCTCATTGCCCGCCTGAGTGCTCGCCGCTTTGAAATCCGCCACGTGCCTGATGTTGGGGAGCCCGACGCCGCGAGCGATTTCACTCGCGACCGCGAGGGCGTCACCTGTGAGCATTTTGACTGGAACGCCGAGGTCATTGAGAGTGGCGATGAGTTGCCTGGCTTCCGGTCGCGGCGGATCAAACAACGACACCAAACCGATCAAGGTGAGAGTGCCCGACTCGGGGCCACACGCGACGGCCAGGGTCGGTAGCCCTTTATCGCGGATTCGTTCACCCGCGCCTCCAACGTCTCGATCGCAGGGGGTTGAAGTCCGCAGGCTTCGGCGATGGTGCGAACGGCACCTTTCATGACGCGCAGCCGCTGCCCGTTCTGCTCGACCACTGCTTCCGTCCGCCGGTTTTTTGCATCAAAGGGGGCGAAAGAGACGGGCGTGACCTTGGGGAGGTTGTCGAAGATATGCCGCTCCCTTGCCGCGCCCAGGAAGGCGAGGTCAATTGGATCCTGGTTGGCCTCTTGCGATGCCAGTGCGCCCGCGAACAACACTTGGGTTCCGTCGCGTGCTCCAGTGGAATCACGCCGGTGACCGCCAATCGGTTCATCGTGATCGTGCCCGTCTTGTCCACGCAGAGCACATCCATCGTCGCGGCATCCTCCGCAGCGCTCAGTCGGGTGACCAGCAC
>JANYCC010000193.1 GCA_025360495.1 Verrucomicrobiota bacterium
GGGAGACCCAATCCGCGTGCCGAGCCCGGCTTATATAATTCATGAAAGGGTTGGAACAACCTGCCGAGTTTTTCCGGCGGGACACCCGGACCGTTGTCACGATTTGCGCACGCCGCTGGGAGGGATCCTCACCTCCGTGGAAGCCTTGGAAGAGGTGTTGACCGAAGAGGCCCCGGCGCGCGTCGCGTTGGTGCAACTCATCGCCGAGTCGGCTCACGATCTGGTGGGGATCATCGGCAGGGTGAGCCAATTGGTCACGGCCTCCGTTTCGCCCGTTTCCATGACCCCGTTTCCCATGGAACAGGCTGTCCTGGCCGCTTTGGAAAAATTGGAGGTCAGGCTGATCCACAACCGGGCGATCCTCCGTCGACCGGCCCTCTGGCCCACGATGGAAGGGGTGGCTCCCTGGCTGGAAGTCGTGTGGTGGAATCTGATCGCCAATGCCGTGCAACACGCCGGGACCTCACCCCGGATCGGCATCGGATGGGATCCCGGGGAGGATGAATATCGGTTCTGGGTCCGTGACAACGGTCCGGGTGTCCCGCCGGAAAAACTCGGCAGGTTGTTCCAACCCTTTCATGAATTATATAAGCCGGGCTCGGCACGCGGATTGGGTCTCCCGATTGTGCGGCGTCTGCTGGAACTTCAAGGGGGCCGCTGGGGCTATGAAACGCTGGCCGGCGGCGGGGCGGGTTTCCATTTCACGCTGCCGTGCCGGGGGGTGTCGCGGGCACTCCCGCCGATGACCGAGGCGAACCGGCGGGGGGCCAGAGATCTCCGCCCCGACCGGACCACCGGCAATCCGCTCATCACCCCGCACTGAGAATGCGGTACACATTGCACCGAAGCATGGCGGAGGTTGCATTTTGCAGCAGCGCATCACCTGAAACAGGGCCCTGCCCGGCGGCACTCTAATTGCACAGGCGAAGCCATGCTGCGTTCACGGCCGGGTGCGCCCCATTCCGGATGGCGACACTGGGTTCATCTCATGGGGTCCGTGCTCTGGGTGTTTTGCGTCATCGGCAGTGCCCGCGCCCCGGACGTCCACGCCGAACCGGAGGCCCGTGAATTGCGGCTCGGCCATTTTCCAAACCTCACCCACGCCCAACCGGTTTACGCGCGCGCCGGCGGTCAGTTCGAAAAGAAAATCGGCGTCCCGATCCGCTGGATTTCATTCAATGCCGGTCCCACGGCCATCGAAGCGATCTTCGGCGACGCCTTGGATGCGTCGTTCGTCGGACCCAGCCCCGCCCTCAACGGATTCATCAAATCCAAGGGCAGGAAGTTCGTGATCATCGCCGGGACCGCCAGTGGTGGAACCGGCCTGGTCGTCCGCAAAGCCGCCGGGATCCGGTCGGTCGGGGACTTCAACGGCAGGATCATCGCCACCCCTCAGTTGGGGAACACGCAGGATGTGGCCGCGCGACTCTGGTTCGGCGAACAGGGTTATAAGCTTCGGGAGAAGGGTGGCACCCTGACGCTGTTACCCCTTTCCAACCCGGACCAGCTCACCCTTTTCCAGAAGGGGGAAATCCAGGGCGCATGGACGGTGGAGCCCTGGCTGTCGCGATTGGAACTGGAGGGGGGCGGCGAACTCTTCATCGATGAGAACACCCTCTGGCCGGGCGGCCGCCATGTGACCACCCAGCTCATCATGAACCGGAAGTTCCTGACCACCAATCCCACCCTGGTCAGCAACCTCCTCACGGCGCTGGTGGAAGTCACCCAGGAGATCAACGCGGACAAGGCCGCCGCGGCCGTGATCCTGAACGCCGAGTTGAAAAAAGAGACCGGAAAACCGCTCTCCGAAGCCGTGCTGAAACGGGCGATGGACCGGATCGAGTTCACGTGGGATCCGTTGAGTGCCTCGCTGCGCCAGTCCGCCGTGACCGCCCACCGACTCGGCCTCCTCCGGTCTTCCCCGGACCTGACCGGCATCTATTCGCTGGGCCTCCTCAACGAGGTCCTGAGGGGAAAACATCTGCCGCCCGTGGCCGACTAGGAGTCCCATGGATCCCCACCCGCCTGACGCCGCGGCGCCGGAGGCTTCGCCTGCACCGGTCAAACTGGAATTTTCCGAGGTCGCCAAATCGTTTGAGCATGATTCGCAAACCGTGGCGGCCTTGAGACCGGTGTCCCTGCGGGTTCATGCCGGCGAATTCGTGGTCCTGTTCGGCCCTTCCGGCTGCGGAAAATCCACCCTGCTAAACCTGGTCGCAGGCTTCGAAACACCCACCTCCGGCACGATCACGCTGGACGGAAAGGCGATCGATGGACCCGGCAACGACCGGTTGATGATGTTCCAGGAACACGCGCTGTTTCCCTGGCTCAACGTCATCGACAACGTGATGTACGGTTTGCGCTGGGAACCCGGTTTCCGATTCCGGCCCCATGCCCGCCGGAGAAAGGCACTGGAACTCCTGCACCTGGTTCATCTCGATGAATTCGCCAAGTCGTCCATCCACGAGCTCTCCGGCGGCATGCGGCAACGCGTCGCCCTCGCCCGGGCCCTCGCCCCCGATCCCAAGGTGCTGTTGATCGACGAACCCTTCCCCGCGCTGGATGCACTGGTCCGCGCCAAGCTTTATATCGAGCTGCAAGACATCCTGGTGCGCACCCATAAGACCATCATGTCCGTCACGCATGATCCCCGGGAGGCCGCCTGTCTCGGCGACCGCGTGGTGATCTTCACCGGGAGACCCGGCCGGATCCGGTCCGAGGTGCGGGTCGACCTGCCCCGTCCCCGCGACATCAATTCACCCGAGGTGGCGGAACACGCCGGCCGGATCAACGCCCAATTGGAGGCCGCCAATGAAGAACCATCCGGATCGGAGGCATAAGTGGTACGTCCTTGGATTCTACCTGCTGCTCTTCGCGGTGTGGCAACTGGTCTTCAGCCTGGAACTGGCTCCGGATTATCTTTTCCCGTCCCCGCTCCAGGTCGCCCGACGCCTCACCGAACTGGCCCTCGATGGCATGCTCTGGCCCAGCATCAAGACCACGCTCTCCCGCATGGCCATCGGGTTCACCATCGCGGCCGGCATCGGACTCCTGATCGGCCTGCTGATGGGCGTCAGCCGCATCGTCAACGGCTGCCTCAAATCGCTGTTCCTCGGCTTCCAGAGCCTGCCCACCGCCGCCTGGATGCCGATTTCATTGCTGCTGTTCGGTCTCAGCGATCACGGGATCTATTTCGTCATCATCATGAGCTCCGTGGCCGCCATCGCCATTTCCACGTCCGACGGCATCCATCGCATCCCACCCCTCTATCTCCGCGCGGCCCGCACCCTCGGCACCCCGGCCTATGCCATGCCGGTCCGCGTGATCCTGCCCGCCGCGCTGCCCGGGATCGTGACCGGCATAAAGCTCGGTTGGACGCTGGGCTGGCATGGCGCGGTGTCCGCCGAACTCATCAAGTCCAGCGTGGGTCTCGGCTACCTGCTCTATATGGGACGCGAATTGAACGACGCCGCCCAGGTGTTGGGGATCATGATGCTGACCATCCTGTTCGGGCTCCTGCTCGACCGTTTTCTCTTCGGTCTCATTGAACAACGGATCCGCCGGCGCTGGGGACTGGCGGGGGAATCTTAGGTCCTGTGCCCCTCCGGATTAGGCCCATTGCTTAGCTACAATTTCGGTGATCCCCCGTTGATTCTTATGTCCTTCCCCGATGGCGGCTTTCACACCAACCCACATGCTTTCAGGGATGGATCGCACCCTTGGGTGACCTTGTTTCGACAGGATCCCCAAGACCTCGGCCGGGCAGGTCCATTCCAATCCCCTCGCGGCCGGGACCGGATGTTGCCATGAAACCGATTGTTCGCATTGAAAACTCCCGACGCCTTGTCTGGGAGCGAACCACTTATGGAAACTTCAACTGGCGGGACCGCGGCACCGCAACGTTGGAAGATCTGGCCTTGGAAGCCGGATGGGAAAAAGTGTCAGCCCCCGACGACGTGGCTGAAGAAGTCCCCGTTCCGGCCCGAACAACGACACCTGCGCGCCCCGATGAAAGGGGCGGACCGGAGCGGGTCGGGCGGGCATTCGTAGGGTGACTTCCTTCCCGGGTCTCCGGCGTTGAACCCGTCCACACATGGGAACGGTCGGCCACGGTCGGTCACCCAAAGTCATGCGAAGCCGCCGTCGTGAGGTCCAGTTCCAACCATTCGAATGCCCGGGCCTGGAGATGGATCGTGCCGTGCCTCTTTTGCACCACGGCATCCACCAGCAGGAACGGTTCGCTCACCAACCGCAATCGCTCCGACTCAAACAACGCCGGCGACACGATCACGTTCGCCACCCCGGTCTCATCCTCCAGGCTGATGAAACACACGCCCTTCGCCGTCCCGGGCCGTTGTCGGCTGATGACCTGGCCGGCGACCCGCACCCGCCAACCGTCTTCCGCCTGGGGAAGTTCCTCCGCACACCACACGTCCACCAACCGCGCCCTCCACACCGTCATCGGATGCGGTCCCGTCGTCAGATGCAGTCCCGCATAATCCGCCTGCAAACGTTCGCGCGGACCCATCGCCGTCAGGGGCGAAGACCCGCCGCCGGGCGTGGCGACCGGGAGTTCGTCGTCCCGCAGCGTGCGTTCGGTTTCCCATAATGCCGCGCGCCGGTGCGGTGCCAGGGCATTCAAGGCGCCGATGGCTGCCAGGGTGCGCCAGGTGTCCGCGGACAACCGAACCCTCGACCGCAAATCATCCAGCGAAACGAACGGACACCGGGACCGCTCCTTCACCAGGGCTTCGGCACCTTCCCGCCGGAGCCCTTGGACCTGCGCGAAACCCAATCGCAGGTGACCGTCGGATTCGATCCGGCCTTCCGCCCCCGAGCGCACCACGCAGACCGGGCGCACCCGGACACCATGCCGTTGCGCGTCCTGGACCACGGTGGCCGAGGAATAGAAACCCATCGGCTGATTGTTCAGGAGCGCACAATAGAACTCGGGCGCGCGGTGCGTTTTCAGATAGGCGCTGGCATAGGCCAGGTGCGCGAAGCTGATGGCGTGCGACTCGGGAAATCCATAAAGTGCGAACGAGCCCACCGCCTTCACGATCCGTTCCGCCACCTCCTCGGGAACCCCCCGCCCGGCCATCGCCGCACGCAACCGGCCCACCACCCGCAACATCTTCTCGTCGGACCGATGAAAGCTGATGGCGCGCCGCAGTTCCTCCGCTTCGGTGCCGTTGAAATCCGCCATGACCATCGCCATCGACAGCATCTGTTCCTGGAACAGCGGCACGCCCAGGGTCCGCTCCAGCACCGGCTTCAACCGTTCGTCATAATACGTCACCGTCTCGGTCCCGTCGCGCCTTCGGAGGTATGGGTTGGCCAGGTCGCCCTGGATCGGCCCCGGACGGATCAACGCCACCTCGACCACCAGGTCATAAAAGCATTTCGGTTTCATCCGCGGCAGGGTCGCCAACTGGGCCCGGCTCTCCACTTGGAACACCCCCACCGTGTCCGCCCGTTGCAACATCGCGAACGTCTCCGGATCATCCTCCGGCAACCGCGCCAGGTCCACCGGCCGACCCCGTTCCGCCGTCAACCGCACGCAATCCTGCAGCGCCGACATCATCCCCAACCCGAGCAGATCCACCTTGATGATCCCGAGTTCCTCACAGTCGTCCTTGTCCCACTGGCACACGACGCGCCCGGCCATGGCGGCATTCTCGAGGGGCACGATCCCATGCAGGGCGTCCTGGCAGATGATCATGCCGCCGGTGTGCTGGCCGAGATGGCGCGGCAACCGGCGCATCTGATCATATAAGGACGCGAACGACGGGGCTCGGGGATGGGCCGACGGCAGCCCGGCCTGCTCCATCTGGGCCGCCAGGTCGACCGTGTGCGGAAAATCACCGTTGGCGAACAGCGCCGAAAACCGGTCCAGCACGTCGGCCGGAAGGTTCAGCACCTTGCCCAGTTCACGCGCCGAACTCCGGCCCCGATAGGTGATCACGGTCGCGGTCATCGCCGCACCCAGCGGACCATAGCGCCGGTACACCTCCTGGATGACCCGTTCCCGCCGGTCGCCGCTGGGCAGATCGATGTCGATGTCGGGCCAACCCTTGCGCCCCTCGCTGAGGAAGCGCTCGAACAACACGTTGAAGCGCACCGGGTCGACGGCGGTGATGCCGAGGCAGAAACAGACGGCGCTGTTGGCGGCGCTGCCCCGGCCCTGGGCAAGGATGTCATTCTCGCGGCAGAATTTCACGAGGTCGGCCACGATGAGGAAATAGCCGGCGAACCCGAGCCGGCCGATCAGCGAGAGTTCCTTCCCCAACAACGCGCCCACCTTGGCGGGCACCCCGTCCGGATAGCGTCCCCGAGCCCCGGCCCAGGACCAGGCATGGAGAACCCCCTCCATGGTTTCGCCCGGACCCACCGGATACCGCGGGAACTCATAACCCAGGTCGCCGAACCGGAACGTCAACCGCTCCGCCAACCGGACGCTGTTGCTCACCGCCGCGGGTTGGTCGGCGAACAGGGCCGCCATCTCCGCCGGTCCTTTCAGATGCCGCGCCGCATTGACGGACAACAACGCTCCCGCCGCATCCAGGTGCGTGTGATGACGCAGGCAGGTGAACACGTCGAGCACCCCGCGCCCCTCGGGGGTTGCGTGCACCACGCCGTTGGTCGCCAACAAAGGCAATCGCCGTGCCCCGGCCAACTCCACCAGCGCGGCGTTCACCCGGTCCTCACCGCGCACCCGGTGGCGTTGGATTTCCACGAAGACGTTGTCCCGCCCGAAGGCCCGTTCCATCCGCCCCATCACCTCCTCCGCCGCCGCCACGCCGCCGCCCAGCAACGCCCGTCGCACCGGCCCCTCCTCGTCGCCGGTCAACGCCACCCAGCCCACCGCCGATTCCGGCAATTCGTCCCAGCCCACCCGCCCTTCCCCCTTGGCCGAGCGCAGGTGTGCACGGCTCAGGAGACGGCACAGGTTCCCATAACCCGTCCGGTCCGCCACCAACACCGGCACCACCGACCCGTCTTCCATCACCAACTCCGCACCCACGATCGGCCGCACTCCCGCATCCCCGGCCACGCCCGCCAGTCGCGGCACGCCGTAAACCCCCATCCGGTCGCATAATCCCAGCGCCGGTAATTCCAGCTTTGCCGCGGTCTCCGCCAACGTTTCCGGCAACGATGCCCCGCGCAGGAAGCTGAACGCGCTCCGCGCATGCAATTCTATATAATTATAACGTCCTGGTCTCAATCGATCACGCCTTCCACCATCCAGCCCCCACCCGTCTCCACCAGTCGCAATCCCACCCCGTCCCGCAACACCACGTCCCATTCGGCCCGGGACCACGCATCCGATTCCCACCAGCGACCCGAGGATTCCCATGGACCCGAGACCGTCCCCGTCAGCCCGCCCCCCACCGGGGACCGCACGGATACCGGCCGGCCCGGCCCGGGCTCGGGACGCGCCGCCGTTGGGCGCATCTGGGCATCGTGGGAAGGCGGGTGGGAAAACCCGCCCCCCCGGAGCTGTCGCGACTGCGCTGGGAGGGCGGGTTTTCCTACCCGTCCCGCTTCTCGCATGGCCAGGCTTCCCACGCTGCCCGGATGCGCCCCCGCCGTTCGGGGTGCGGGGCCCGGCTCGAACCGTCCCGCCGACGGTTGCGGTCCCGACTCCGGGGACGCCCCCGGGAACGGCACCACTTTGTCCGTGGATATCTCCCCGGCACCCGGCCGGAACAACGGATCGAGCCATGCCGCCACCTCCGCCGGATCCAACCTTTTGGCCGCCGCCGCCGGGGAACCGGGGATCGCCGCTGCAGGGGTCGGAGCGATCGACACCGTCGCCGGAACCGGGGGCCGGAACCGCCGCCACGGGGTGCGACGTCCCAAGTCCGACCCTCGACCCACCCTCATGGGCGCATTTTCGAAATCCGGCGGGACCAGACGGAAGGCGTCGGGCCGATGACTGTCCTCCCGCACCGGGGATCCGACGCGATCGACCCCGACCAGGGCGCTGAGTCGGGCGAGGGTTTCCTGGAATTGATGGGGGTCCTTCAACACCGCCTCGAACAGTCCGAATTGTCGTTGAACCGGCCGCGTGGGTTCCGCCACCAAGGTCACGCCGGTGATGGCTCCGTCGGTGCGGACCCCTTCCAGATGGGTCTGCAACATCCGGAACAGGACCTCCGGCCACCGCGTCGAGGCCCAGTCCCGCGCCCACCCGGACCCGCGCCAGCGCACCACCCGTCAGCGGATGCGGCGTGACCACCAGCAGGGTTGACCCGTGATGTTCCAGCAACCGTCCGAACCGGTGCCACACGCTGGCGGACACCCGACGCAACTGGGCCGATGGGTTCAATTTCAGGTCGAGCACCACCAAGGGGAAATTGCGATCGCGCAAGAGCAGGTCGGCCGCCTTCAACGCTTCCACCGCATCCCGGCATCGCACCCACAGCAGGCGCGCCATCTCGGCCGGCTCCAGCGCCTCCACGTCGAGGCTGTCCGAACCGTCCACCAAGGCGACGAAACGTCCGTCGGCCGCGGCCTGGCGCACGACGGCATGGAGAACTTGGGCGGTGCCGGAGCCCGGGCCGGAACCGACGAGTTCGGTCAGTCCGCCTTGGGGAAGACCACCGGACAAAGCGGCATCCAGTGTGGGTACACCGGTGGGCACGACCGGGATGGGTCGCGGTTCCGGCATCCCGAGCCGCACGAGCGGCAGGCGCTCCCGGAGGAGTTGGCGGAGTTCGACCACACTGGTGTGAGTGCGCATGACGGTCGGGCCGGCGGGAGCCGGGGGGCAAACGTACGCCCCGTTCCGCGGCACGAAACTGAATTTTGTCCGCCGGCACTCTGGGAGGGGAGGTGGGACAACGGCTGTCCATGGGGATGGATTGATATCCGGGGGAAGACCGACGGGCAAACAGGGGCCGGGTGCCTTGGATGCACCTTCATCCGGTCGCTTCGCCCCGGTGTTTTCGAAGGCTTTTTCAGCAGGCTTGACTTCGCCCCGCAAAACATAATTATACGCACGACTCCAACGCCGTCCCCCGGCAGACCAACGACCCCGGATACCTTATGCCATCCCCGGCGGATGCGATTCATAATCATCCAAGCCACAAGAACCATGGACCTTCCCACCCGAACCTTCGTTTCCTGGGCCGTCTTGGGTCTGGCCGCAGTGGCTTTGCGGCCCGGTGAGGCAGCCGCCCAGAACGCCTTCCGCGAGACGGACTTGGTGTCTGATATCCCGGGCCGCGCGGCGGTCACTGATCCGTCCCTGTCCAATCCGTGGGGGATCGCTTTCAGTCCCACCAGCCCGTTCTGGGTGTCGGACAACCACACCGGCGTCGCGACCCTTTATAACGGCTTCGGCCAACCGTTTCCCCTGGCAAATCCACTGGTGGTGACGGTACCCCCACCCGGCGGAGGGTCGCCGCCCTCGGCCCCGACCGGCATGATCTTCAATGGCGGCGCGGCTTTCAACGGGGACCGCTTCATCTTCGCGAGCGAGGATGGCACGATCGCCGGCTGGCGCGGTGCTTTGGGATCTTCTGCGGAGATTCTGGCCGACAATTCAGCGGCGGGCTCGATCTATAAGGGCCTCGCCGTGGCAACGATCGGGGCCAACACCTATCTCTATGCCTCGGATTTCCATAATGGAAATATAACGGTCTTCCCCAGCTCCGGCGCGCCTGCTCTGGCGGGCTCCTTCACCGACCCCAATCTTCCCGCGGGTTATGCCCCGTTCAACATCCAGAACATAGGTGGCCGACTGTATGTCACCTATGCGCTGCAGGATGCCGCCAAGACCGACGACGATCACGGCCCGGGACGCGGTTTCGTGGATGTTTTCGACCTGAATGGCAACCTGGTCCAACGGCTCGTATCAAATGGCGCCCTCAATTCGCCTTGGGGACTCGCAATCGCCCCCGCGGGTTTCGGACCTTTCGCCGGGGATCTCCTGGTGGGCAACTTCGGCGACGGTCGGATCAATGCCTATGATCCCAACACGGGGAACCTGATTGATCCCCTGAAGGATTTCCAAGGCAACCCCATTGAGATCGATGGCCTGTGGGCTCTCACGTTCGGCAATGGCGGCAATGGCGGCGACCAGGACAAACTCTATTTCACCGCGGGCCTTTCAGACGAAGACCACGGTCTCTTTGGAAAGCTTGCCGTGCCCGAGGGGGGCCCCGGAACCGGACCCTTGTTGGGGATCGGATTGGTGGCCCTCATTGCACTGCGGACCGGAAGGATGCGGATCAATCTCCCACTATGAAACTAAGCCTTATTCTCGCGCGAATCTCCTACCTCCATGGTCTGATCAATCCGGATTGGGTCGATGGCAACCCGGGCCAACCCGGCCCGGCCGCCAGGCTCTCGGAAGCTGCCATAGACTTTCTGCTTTCTGAGCAGATCCGCGCGATATCGCGTCATCTTCGCCATGCCGATCTTGGCGAGAAGCTCCATTCCGTCGGCAAAAGCATGGCCAGTGAATCCCTTGGCAGGCTGGGTGCCGCCTTGGATGATGATAATGGCATCTGCCCTCCCTACCATGTCGGACCCCACTGGCCGCATTGGTGGGAATGGGCGGCATTGAATCCGCAACCCTTGCCGCCCAAGGAAGTCACCCCCGGCGCAACCCTCGACGTTCTCATCGCCCTGTCGTTGCGCGAGCTCGCCGGGTTGACCACCAACGCCAGGTTCAACGACGAGATCCAGGTCATCGGCCAGGAAATCATCCATGCCAGCGCCGGACGGATTTTCGATGACTATTGCGGCACGAAGGTCCCTCCGCGTCCCGGGCCGAGACGGTAGGGTGCGACTGATCCCCCGGCCGGTCGTTCGGATGCGTCGCCACTCACCCGGCGAGCTGTGGATCAGCCGTCCGGCGACGCAATTGGCCGCACGCCGCGTCAATGTCCGGGCCGCGTGACCGGCGGAAATGCGCGACCAAACCGCGCCCACGCAGCACGTCGGCAAAAGCGCCCGCCGTGGCCTCCGGAGACGGTTCATAGGCGACACCGCGCAAACTCAGGCCGGTGGGATTATACCGCAGCAGGTTGATGTGCATGCGGCGGGAGCCCAACAATTCGGCCAGGAGACAGGCGTGTTCGGCCGAGTCGTTGATGCCGGCCAGCAGGCAATATTGGATCGTGACCGGCCGACCGCGTCGGGCCTGGAAACGATCCGCCGCCGCCAGGATGTCCGCGATGGGAAAGCGCTTCCCCATCGGCAGCAGCCGGGCGCGCGTGGCGTCGTCGGGGGCATGGAGTGAGACTGCGAGTTGCAGATTCAGACCCGTCTCCGTCAGTGCGTCGATGCCGGGGACGATGCCCACCGTGGAGACCGTGATCTGACGCCAACCCAGGGCCCCGAGCGGATTCTCGGCGAGCCGTCGGACCGCGGTCAGGACCGGTCCCAAGTTGAGCAACGGTTCGCCCATGCCCATGAAAACAACGGTCTGAAGGACACGCCCGACCAAGTGCGCCTCGCGTCGCAGGGCCAGGAATTGTTCGACGATTTCCCCGGCGGTGAGATTGCGTTCAAAACCGGTCTTGGTGGTGGCGCAGAAATCACAACCCATCGCACAACCCACTTGGGATGAGATGCAGCCGGCCGCGCGATCGGGACGATAATCCGGCATCAGCACCGATTCCACGGTGCGACCGTCGCCCATCCGCAGGAGCAGTTTGGTGGTGCCATCGGCCGCCACCTGACGCGCCGCCAAAGTCGCCCCGCCCACGACAAACTCCGTCTGCAACCGTCCGATCAGTCCCCGGGGCAGACCCGGTGGCGGCGAGTCCAGGACATCGACCCCGGCATAGAAAGCCCGGAGCACCCGCGCGGCATGGCTGGGTTTGTAACCCCAAACCACGAACAGTTGAGCGAGCTCGGCGGGCTCCATGTCGGCGAGCGCGACGGGCGCGGGCGGGGCCGGAGGGGAATCAGGTGAGGCCATGTCATTTCTTTCGGGCGACGCGTTTCGGAGCCCTCAGCCGTAGGACGGCCGACGGTGCTGCAATCCGGTCCAACAAGGCGAGGACAACACTCTGCCGTTCCGGGGCCAAAGCGTGGAGATGCTCGCGGTTGCCGTGGGTCACAAAGGCGTCGCGGACGGTCTGGAAGGGCGTTGCATCCGGAAGGGAATCGATCAGGGCGAGGGCTTGCGAGGGTTTTGCGAGCTGAGCGAGGCGGAGGAAGCCTTCAACAGCGAAATCGAAGACTTTGTCGGCCTTCGGATGAGCGACGCACCACACGACCAAATCAGGCAACACCGCCTGCCAGGCAAAGGCCTCGCCAGCGCACAATGGGACCTTCATGAGCGCACGGCGGGCTTCGGCAGACTCTGACCGGGCCAGGGCGCTGTGGAGCACCGAACGTGCATCCAGGCACCCTTCAGCACCGGATTCGGCCGCTTCCCGTGCAGCACGCGCCAGGATGTCGGCAGAATCCGAATCGGAAAACACGAGGCGCACGAGGGCCACGAACCAATCCAATCGGTTCCGGGCGGCACGGCCGTGGCGCATCAGGTAATGGATGTTCGAAAAGCGGTCGGCCACCATATAAGTCTTTCGTTTGGGACCGCCCGCCGCCTCGCGGACGAGACTGGCCTTGACCAGGCTGCGAAGTTGGGCACTGACCTGATTGCTGGGCAACCGGGTTGCCGTGGCCAGCGTGGCGACCTCCACCGGATCCCAAGCCAGGGCCACCGCATCAAAAATACGCTGCTGTTGGACCGGAAGGACATCCACCGTCGCCTTGAAATAGGGCGTGAATTCGTCCATCAACCGCTCCAAGTCGGCCCGGATGTCGCCGCGCAATCCCTCGTCGAGAAGCCGGTAAAAGGTCTTCACGAGCCGGGGATTGCCACCGGTGAGCAGGTGGAGGGCCCGCACCGTGCCGCTGAGTTTGGCAAGGGTCAGTGCAATGGATGTGTTGCCCCGATGTTTCGCATAAGTGAGCAGGCAGGTCTCCATCTCTTCGGCCGTGAGTGGGCGGAGTTCAAAGTAGCGAAAAAAGTCATAGAACGGTTGATCCACCGAGGTGATCCCGTCGAAATACCGCGTGGCTCCGCCGATGACCATGACCCGCGAATCCTTCATGAGGAAGGCGCGCAACCGGTGAAGCTGTTCCGGATCCCGGATGGAACTGAGAACCTCGTTCAGGTTGTCGATGAGAAGCAGGGCACGCCGGCCACTCTGGTCCACCCGCTTCAGGAAGCCATTCCGGGCCTGGTCCTCGATGTCGCCGGACGCTTCCTCCAAGAGCCGTCCCGCCTGGCCGTCGGGTGAGCGGGTGGCGTGTTCCCATTGCCGGATGCACTCCAACCAGAAGTCAGCCAGATCCCCCACCCGCCGGCTCTCCTCGTCGAATACGACCGGTTGCCACACCGCGCCAAGTGCCGGATCCCGGTTCACCCGGTGGGCAATGGCCCAGAGCGTGGTCGTCTTGCCCATGCCCCGGGCGCCGATCAGCAGACAATGCTGCTGCGGTTGGCCTCGGTGGTTGCCACGGACAAGGTCGAGCAACGTCTCCAGCATCGGGAGTCGGGCGG
Source organism: Verrucomicrobiota bacterium (assembly GCA_025360495.1). Taxonomy (GTDB): domain Bacteria; phylum Verrucomicrobiota; class Verrucomicrobiia; order Limisphaerales; family UBA9464; genus UBA6176. The sequence continues at coordinate 13,535 of JANYCC010000193.1, forward strand.
TGGACTCCGCCAGCAAGTCGTCAGCCGGAAGCAGCGCCGGATTATACAGGGCGAAAGGTTGGGAAGTCATCGGGTCAGGAGGTTTTGCGAAGCCAGAAATCGCGGAGAATGTTCGATCCGAATCGGGTGAGCCGCTTGCCGGTGGTTTCCTGAAGCAGATACCCATCGTGCTTGAGAGTATCGAGGACATGGTCCAACTCCTCGATACCGGACGCATGCCGGCTCAACTCCGGCATCAGCTTGGAGTGAAGGGCGTCGAAGTCTTCCCGGCTCAGCCCGTCAGGAGTGCGACAGATCCCCTTCAGGATTTCGCGGGCCAGGCGCCCTTCGCCCTCGGTGAATGTGTCCTTCAACCGGTCGAACATGCCATCGCAGTATTGATTGCGGCTGCCATTCACCAATCGCTCGCGATAAATCGTCACAAGCTCCCTGGGGGTGGGGGATTTCTGGAATTCTCCGTCCTGGATTTCCGAGAGGAACAGTTGGAGCAAGATGGGCCAGTTCGCCCCGAGCAACCTGAGGATCTTCCACCAGACAAAGGGACAGGTCCTTCATCCGGGATATCGGAACTGGAACGTAGTCAGTCGGCGGCGGCGCCCAACGTGTCCCGGGTCGCGAATCCGAAGAATCCGGTCGCGTCCCCGCCAGGGCTCTGTCCCCATCTCCCGTCCGGTGAATGGCGATGAATTCGATGTGGTGGTGGTCGGCGGCGGGGCCGCGGGATTGTTCTGCGCAGCCACGGCGGGCCGTCGCGGGCGACGCGTGGTCGTGCTGGAACACAACGCCCGTCTCGGGAACAAGATTCTCATCTCCGGGGGCGGCCGCTGCAATTTCACCAACCTCGGCGCCACCGCCGCCCAGTTCGTCACCCACGGCAGCCCCCACTTCGCCAAGTCCGCCCTCGCACGTTATACGCCGGCCGATTTCTTGGCTTTGGTCGAGCGACACGGCATCGCCTGGCACGAAAAAAAGCTCGGCCAACTTTTCTGCGACCATAGCTCCCGCCAAATCCTCCAACTTCTCGAACGGGAATGCGCGGATGCCGGGGTGATTATCCGGACCGGATGCCGGATCGAACGCCTGGCTCCCGGTTCAGGAACCGGACCGGCCCGATGGGAGATCGCCACGCCCTCCGGCCCGCTCCGGGCCACGTCGTTGGTGATCGCGACCGGGGGATTGTCGTTTCCAAAATTGGGGGCGACGCCTTTCGGGTACCGGGTGGCGGAACAATTCGGGATCGCGGTGGTGCCGCCGCGACCCGGCCTGGTCCCGGTCACCTGGGGCGCAACGGACCTCGCGGATTACGGCGGGTTGAGCGGGCTGTCGATCGACTCCGAAACCCAGGCGGGCCCGGACACCCCGGTTTTTCGGGAAAACCTGTTATTCACCCATCGGGGACTCAGCGGACCGGCAATCCTCCAAGTGTCGAGCCACCGTGCCCCCAATGAGCCTTTCGGGGTGAACCTGCTCCCCGGGATCGAATCCTTGGATTGGCTGGTGGCCCGACAACGGGGGGGCCAGACAGCGCGTCAGGCACTGCGTGAGGCCTGGCCGGAACGATTCGCCACGGCTTGGTGCGCCCGACACGCCCCGGACCGACCTCTCGCACAATGGTCGCGGCGCGAATTGGAAGAATTTGCCACCCGCCTGCGACGCTGGACCCTCCAACCGGCCGGAGACGAAGGCTATCCGAAAGCCGAGGTCACGGTGGGCGGGATCAACACGGCCGAGCTGTCGTCGAAGACCCTTGAATGCCGTCGGGTGCCGGGGTTGTTTTTCATCGGCGAGGTGGTGGACGTGACCGGTTGGTTGGGCGGGTATAACTTCCAATGGGCGTGGTCCAGCGGGCACGCAGCTGGAGAGGCGGCCTGAGAAGCCGTGACATTCCGACTCCCCGGCAAGGCCCCCGTGCTGTAGATTTCCATCCGTACGTGATCCATGGCTGTTAACCGCAAGACTCCCCCGCGGTCGAGTTTCCTCGACAAGGTGCTCGGCCGACTCGACCGACTGGACTCCGAGGGGCTCCAGTCCGTGGTGCAGCGCCTGGCTCGCGAACGGGCCTTCCTGGAGACCCTGTTCAATTCGATCGAGGACGGGGTCGTGGTCGTCGATGAGCGGGGACGGGTCGCCTATTTCAACGCTGCCGCCACCGCCTTGATCGGTCTTCCGTCGGACGGCGCCGAGGGCGAACCGGTGGAGCGTTTTCTGCCCGAATTCGATTGGAAGAACGTCCTGGCCCAGGACTGCGCGGGCGGTCCCACCGTCCATCGCAGTGAATTCGAGATCCAATATCCGCGACCGCGCTATCTTCGCATGTACGCGGCCCCGTTGGACGGCGACGCCCCGGGCAGTTCCGGAGTGGCGTTGATCCTGCATGACGCGACCGAGGCCCGGCAAAAGACGTCGGAAGCCATCGAAAGTGAGAAGATCCACGCGCTGACGCTGCTTTCGGCGAGCGTCGCGCATGAGATCGGAAACCCGCTCAACGCGCTGCACATCCATTTGCAGTTGATCGAGCGTGACCTGAGGAAACTGCGGCTTCTCCACGGTCTGTCGCCGGACGGTGTGACCGGACGGACCCGCGACCGGTCGGCGAGGTCTGGTGGCCCGGCGACGGCGGACGTCGAGGAGATCCTGGTGCGGACCGAAGGGTATCTGGGGGTGGCCAAGGGCGAGATCGGGAGATTGGATTATATCGTCACCCAGTTTCTCCAAGCGCTCCGGCCCACGTCGCCACGGTTGCAGACGGGATGTTTGAATGATGTCGTGCGGGAGACCGTGGAACTGCTGCGACCGGAGTTGGAGAACCGGCAATTGACCGTGCAGGACAACCTGGCCCGGAGTCTTCCGCAGGCACGGTATGATCCGGCGCAGATGAAGCAGGTGTTTGTGAATCTCGTGAAAAACGCGATGCAGGCGATGAGCAAGGGTGGACGGCTGACACTGGTGAGCGGGGTGACGACCGACGGGGTGTGGGTTTCGGTGACGGACACGGGCAGCGGGATCCCACCCGAGCAGTTGACGCGGATCTTCGAACCCTTCTATACGACCAAACAGAAGGGGTCGGGCCTCGGGTTGATGATCGTGCAGCGGATTGTGCGGGACCATGGTGGGCGCATGGAACTCGACAGCCGGGTGGACCGGGGCACCACGTTCAAGCTGTGGCTGCCGCGGGCGGTGCGGCCGACCCATCTGTTACCGGAGGGAGCCAAGGTCCGCGCCTCCGCCGCCTGAATGGTGGCACAAGCCGGTTTCCCCTCCGACCCAAGTCCACTACGGTGACCCGCGTGACGCCCACCCTCCTGATAGTCGACGACGAGAAGCCGACGCGCGAAGGCCTGCGGGCCGCGCTGGAGGACAAGTTCGACGTGTACGTGGCCGAAGATGCGGCGTCGGCGTTGAAACTGCTCGAACGCGAGTCCTTCGACGTGCTTCTCACCGACTTGAAAATGCCGGGTGACGACGGCTTCCAATTGATCACCCGCGCCAAATCGCTACCAAAGCCCCCGATCTGCATCCTGATGACGGCGTACGGATCCGAAGAAGTGGCGGTGGAAGCGATGAAACAGGGGGCCGACGACTACATCTCGAAGGGCAAGCTGCAGATCGACGAATTGGAATTGCGGATTCAGCGGGCGTTGAAACGTCAGAAGCTGGAGGTGGAGAACGAGCAACTTCACCAGCGACTCGACGACAAATTCCGGGTGGAGGGGATCGTGGGGGAATCGGCGGCGATCCACGAGGTGCTCGATGTGGTGCGTCAGGTGGCACCGGCCCGGACGACAGTGTTGATCACGGGGGAGACCGGCACCGGCAAGGAGGTGGTGGCCAAGACGATTCACCAACTGAGCCCGCGGGCCCGGGGTCCGTGGGTGGCGGTGCATTGCGCGGGACTTCCGGCATCGTTGCTGGAGAGCGAACTTTTCGGGCATGAACGGGGCTCGTTCTCGGGCGCCCACGAGCGGCGCCTCGGCCGCGTGGAGTCAGCGCAAGGCGGCACGCTTTTCCTGGATGAAATCGGAGAAATCGACGCCACGACCCAGGTGAAACTGCTGCGCTTCCTCGGGGAACGGACCTTCGAGCGGATTGGATCCAGCCGCACGCAGACGGCCGATGTGCGCCTGGTGGCGGCCACGAACCGGGACCTCCAAGCCTTGGTGAAGGCCGGCACTTTTCGCGAGGACCTCTATTTCCGCCTCGCCGTTGTCCCGGTCCATCTGCCGCCTCTCCGCGAGCGACTCACGGACATCCCGCTGCTTGCGAACACCTTTTTGCGCGAGTTTTCGCGGGAAAACTCGAAACCCGTGAAGGGCTTTGAGACGGCCGCGATGGAAGCCCTGCTCAAGTACCGCTGGCCGGGCAACGTCCGGGAACTGCGTACGGCGGTCGAACATGCCGTCGTGCTGTGCCGGGGGGAATCCGTGGCCTTGGGGGATTTGCCGGTCTCCGTTCGGACGCCGGCGGCCGAGACCATGGGACGGGAGACCCAGGAACTGATCCATTCCGGGCGGCTCACCCTTCGCGAGGCGGAGAAGCAATTGCTGCTCCACGCGCTCCAGGAATGCGAAGGCAACCGGACGGAAGCCGCCCGAAAACTCGGGATCAGCCGACGCACCCTCCACCGCAAGCTGCACGAGTTTCACCTCGAAGGATTCTGATGAACCAACCCCCAAAAGGGCTCCAAGACCTCGTCCACTCCCTTGAATCCGGCGCCGCACGCCGTTGGATCCGCAACCTGCTGGTCGGGTTGATCGTGGTGGTGATCGCCGCCGGCTACCTGTTCACCGAGGCCCGTGATTTCTCGAATCCGGAAGCCATGGAGATGGCGCAGGTGGGGCGCAACCTGGCCACCGGGCACGGTTTCACGACCCACTTCATCCGACCTCTCGGACTCCGTTTGCTCCAGGAACGGGCGGTGGAACGGGGCCTGCCACCCTCCGGGCACCTGCAAAAGCCCCATCCGGACCTCCAGAACCCGCCGGTCTATCCGGTATTGCTCGGGGGTCTTTTCAAGCTCCTTCCCGATCGGATCCGCTACGGCATCCCCCAAGGCGAGGCGATCTTGCGCAACCGCATCCCCGCGGAGATCGCGATCACCCTTTTCAACCTGGGATGGTTCGCCCTCGGGGTCTGGCTCTTGTACCGCCTCGGCAGGCGACTCTTCGATCCCGCCGTCGGTGGGCTCGCCGCCGCGGTCTATGCCGGATCGGAGATGTTCTGGCGATTCTCCAGCAACGGGCTCGCGACGCCGCTTCTCATCGTGATGATGATCGGTCTGATCGAATTGCTGACCCGCTTGGATGCCACCGGGGCGGAGTTGGCTCCCGGGGTGCCTCCGCCGATTGGCCGACCCTTGCGCCTGGCAGCCCTGCTCGGGGCGTTGATCGGGGTGGGTTTCCTCACCCGTTACGCGTTCGGTTGGATGCTCATCCCCGTGGCGGTCTGGTTGCTGACCACCCATGTGCGGGCGTGGGGAACCGCCGCGGTCTGCGTGCTCGCGTTCGCGCTGGTCGCCGGCCCTTGGGTCGGGCGGAATTACTTCGTCAGCGGGCGCCTGCTCGGCACGGCTGGCGTGGCGTTGAGCGAGGGGACGGAAACGTTCCCCGACACGACGGCAGAGCGCCAACTGCACGCCCCCAAGCACGGGTCCGATCTCACGGAATTCCGGGTGAAGCTGGCGGTCAACCTTTCCGAAAGCTTCCGGTATGCGGTCCCGAGAATGTCCGGCAGTTGGATGGTGTTCCTCTTTTTCGCCAGTCTGGTGCTGCCATTCCGGGACCAATGCCTCCGACGCCTCCGTTGGTTCACCCTGGGTTCGTTCGGACTTCTGCTCGTGGTCGAGGCCCTGTTCAAAACCCAGGTCGCCCTGCTGGTCCCCGAGGTGAATTCCGAGAACCTGATCGTCCTGCTGACCCCACTCGTGTTTCTCTTCGGCGCCGGCCTTTTCTTCAGCCTCATTGATGGCACGGAGTTCGGGCACCCCCTGTTCCGTCCGGTGTTCGTGGGCGGCGTCTGGTTCGTCCTCAGTCTCCCCCTCCTTTCATCCCTCCTCCCCCCCCGAACCTATCCCTTGGTCGAACCGGCTTACCGTCCGGACATCATCCGCGAGATCGCCGGCTATACCCGGCCGGAGGAACTCATGATGAGCGATATCCCGTGGGCCGTGGGTTGGTATGGCGACCGCGATTGCATCTGGTTGCCGTTGCGGGTCCAGGATGAATCCGGTGAGGACTTTTACGCCATCCATGACTTCGAACGCCGGGTGGTGGCGCTCTATCTCTCACCCTTCATCACCGAGGCTCCGCTGCGTCGATTGGTGGCGACGCGCGACTTCCTCTGGGGGTGGTTCTACTTCGACGCCTTGGTGCGAAGGAACCTGCCGATCGGCTTTCCGCTGGCCCATGCCTACTCCGGTTCCGCACGCAACGGGCACCTGTTCCTCGCGGACCATGCCCGTTGGGAATAGGGGCTGGAATCAGGCGGCCGGCACCCCACGAATCCACCCGGCCAAACGGGCGGCATTGATCCCGAGTTCATACCGCTCCAAGAATCGGGTGCGTCCGGCGCCCGCCCGCCGGGTCAGCTCCGCCGGATCCCCCAAGGCAGCGCTGACCGTCCGGGCAATGGCGGCGGCGGAAGTGTCCGGCAACAACCATCCCGCCCGGCCCTGATCGAGGATTTCCCGGGCGGCGCCGGCTTCCGAAGCCACCACCGGCACCCCGAATGCCAAGGCCTCCAACAACACAATTCCGAAGGTTTCCAAGTGCGATGGAAACACAAACAAATCGGCTCGGCGCCACAAGTCGGCCCAGAGGGACCCACCCGCCTCAACCCCGCGATGAACCCGCATTCCCGGTTGATCGTCGACCGTGTCCCGGGTCACCACGTCCAGATCACAACGGTCGCGCAGTGACGATTCCCATGCCGCCACCAACTCCGGCCCACCCTTGCGCCGGAAATCCCCCCCGATGAACAACAGTCGGGGCCGGCCGGCCAACCGATCGCCGCGTCGCGGTCCGGGATCCCGCATCGATGGGGGCAGACGATGAATCGGGCACGTAACTTCCGGATGATACCGCCGGAGGGCTTCGACGACGTGTTCCGACCAAGGAAGAAGTCCCGTGGCATGACGAAAGAGACGGCGTTCCCGGGCCAGCAGCCAACGAAGGGTCAGGGGATGGAACCAACGGGCAGCCGCGGTCGGCCCGAACCACGGCGAATCCTTCAATTCCTGAAAGGTGGCATCCAGCGCCACCCAACACGGCAGATCCGGCGCCACATCCGGGAGATAAAGTCCGACGCTCTGGGTGTTGACCACCACTGCATCCAGTCGCACGCGGCTCCGCAGGGCGACCAACTGATCGGCCACGTGTCGGCTGGTCGCACGTCGCCAACGGGATAATTGGCCGTCCAGACCAAAGCGATTCAACCCCCGTATTCCGCGCTCAGCCGACCGGAGATGCGGTGGGAGTGGCATGGCATCGATCCGATGCGGGAGGATCTCGAGACCGGGTCGGTCGGCCAGATCGGCCACGAACCGGGGCACATGGGAGGTGTGACCGAGGGTGTTCTCGTTGATGAAGGCGACATTCATGCCCGACCGGGACGCGGCTGGAGCAGGATCTGTCGATAAGCCTCCAAATACAACGGAACGACCCGGGATCTTGAGAACTGTTGTTCGGCACGGCGTCGCGCCGCCAACCTCAACCCGGCCCATCGATCCGGGCCCGCCAGAAAGGCAGTCAGTGCCGCGGTGAGCGCCTCCGCCGAGGCAAGGTCCGCGACGACGCCCGCGTCCCCGACGATCCAGGCGGTCACGGGGAAATCATGGGCCAGAATGGGAAGACCCGAAGCGAGCGCCTCGAGGAACACGATGCCGAAAGGCTCCCGCAGCGCCGCATGGACGAAGACATCCGCCGACCGATAGAGCTCCGGCATCTTCGACCGTGGCAGGTTGGCAAAGAGACGAAAACGATCCCCCAACCTCGCCTTGCCGAGTGCCTCGATGCGGCGGCGGTCCGCCTCCATCGCCTGTCCGGCGATCCATAAGTGCGGGCGTGGCTCGGTCGTGATCCGGGCCACGGATTCGATCACATGGTCGAGTCGTTTGTGGCTTCCCAAGGCCAGGTCACCGACGGCAAGCAGCACCGGGCCGCGGGGTTTGGGAATGTCGATTCCGGGGCCGTCCGGCCGGAAGCAATCGGTGTCCACAAAATGCGGTATGACGTGCCACGCCGCGGCATCACGACCGGTCTCGAGGGCTTCCGACCGGTAATAGGGCGCCAACACCTGCACGTGATCGAATCGCCAGAGCCAGTCCGCCCCCAAGAGCAGTCCATCCTTGAAGAACACCGCGGGTCCGTGTTTCCGGAAATGCTGGCGCAACCACCAGCCGATCTGCGGATCTCCCACATGGACGATGTCACACGGGGCGGCCTTGAGTCGGCGGGTGAGTCCCCGCATGAAGCTCGATTGTTCCGCGAGGTAACCGAGTCGTTTCCCGACGGCGCCGTTCCACCAAGCGTCGCGGGGCAGAGACCATACCTGGGTATAATCCACCGGGGTCTCCATTGCCCCGCTCCCGAAGAGTCGCACATCAACCCCCTGACCTGCCAATCCCTCGGCCAGGTCGGTGGCCCAAGCCTCGACGCCCCTTCGAATCCGTCCCAGCCCGCAACAAGCGATAGCGATCTGCATAATCAGGCATTATTCACAGCAATACCCCCCCTTTACCCCTGTATCGAGCGAACCGTTCGGCTCAATGAAGCCGCCGTCACCCCTACGGGTCGCAATCACTCCGACCGAAGTGGGCAGATCCCGCGGCCGGCTGGAAAACCCTATGCCGGTGCCGGACCCGATCTATGCGGAACCGGGCCGAGGATGGGTCGCAATCTCGCGGTACGCGCGCAGGTACCGTGGCAGGACTTCCGGGAAAGTAAATCTTGTCTCCGCCGCCCGCCGAGCCACCTCACCCAAGGCAACCCGACGACTGCAGCGATCCGTCATCCTGGCCAGGACGGCGGTCAACGCCCCGCACGGTTGGAGATCGGCGATCTCCCCCCCGTCCCCGACAATCCAGGAGGTCACTGGGAAATTATGGGCCACGATCGGTAATCCGGAAGCCATCGCCTCCAACAGGACCATTCCAAACGGCTCCCGCAGGGCCGCATGGATCATGAGGTCCGCAGACTGGTAAAGTTTGGGCATTTCGGACCGCGGCAGGTTGGGCAGAAGACGGAAGCGATCCCCCAAGCGCCCGCGTCCGAGGGCCCGCAACCGTTCTGCATCCGGCTGATTCGCCTGCCCGGCAATCCACAACCGGGGTTGAACCGGCCCGGAGAGTGCCGCGACCTCATCGATGACATAATCCAATCGTTTCTTGCTCGTCGGAGCCAGGTCACCGACCGCCAACAACACCGGGCTTCGATCCCCTCCATGAACCCCATCCCGATGGCCCGGGTGGAATCGTGCCGTGTCCACGAAATGAGGAATCATGTGCCATGACTTCCCGTGGCATCCGGCCCCCATCGCCTGTTCTTGGTAATGAGGGGCCAGCACCTGCACGTGGTCGAAGCGCCAGAGCCAGTCGGGTCCCAGCATCAGGCCGTCCCGGTAAAAAACCCCCGGCCCCCGATTTCGGAATTTCTCCCGCAGCCACCATCCCACTTGGGGATCTGAAACGTGCACCACATCGCACTTGGAGGCCCGGAGCCGACGCACGACGCCCGCCGTGAAAGACCATTGTTCGAGCAGATACCGCCAATGCCCATTCATTCCTCGCAACCACATGGAACCTCGCGACAGGACCCGCACCCGCTCGTAAGGGATTCCCGTCTCCAAGGGGCCTCCCCCCATCAACCGAACCTTTAAGCCGGCACCGTGGAGTGCCTCGGCCAGATCCTGAGCCCATGTTTCACTCCCCCGATGAACATGCCCGAGCCCACTGCACGCAATGGTGATGCATGGGTTCATGTTGTCGGTTAGCACCTTTTGCACAGGGCCCGAAACCGTTCGGCCAAGGCGTCGGACACCACGTCCGGACTGTTACGACGAACCACCAGATCACGCCCCGCCGCCCCCAACCGTTCCCGCAGTCCCGTTTCGGCCACCAGGCGTCCCAGTGCACCGGCGGCGGCCCCGGTTTGCTCCATCGAGACCGGCAACCCGCCGGTTCCACTCACCCAAGTGGTGATCGGATCCGGATGATGGACGACGGGAAGACCGGAAGCCAACGCCTCCAGGATCGCAATGGAAAAAGGCTCCGCCAAGGCACCCAAAACATAGCAATCCGCCGCACGGTAGACTTCCGCAAGATCACTCCTGGGAATGGCCCCCAAAAACTGAATCCTCGACCCGAGACGCCGCCCGGCTTCCTCGCGGACTGCGGAGGAACCGTCCTCGTCCGCTCCTGCGGACAACAGGTGCCAGTGCGACCCGGCCTGCTCGAGTTCCCGAACCACATGATCCAACCGCTTATTGGAAGCTGATCCGACCGGCCCGACGGTGACGGCAACCTGGGCTTCGGCCGGGATTCCCATTCGGGCCCGCAATCTCTCGCGTTCGCCGGGTTCCGGGGGACGAAACAGGCCCAATTCCACAAAATAGGGAATGACGAAGAAGCGCCCCAGGTTTTCCGGTTTCACCACCGCTGCGGCCTCCTCAAGGTAGCGGGGGGCCAGGAGATGGATGCCATCGTATTCCTGCAGCCACCGGGGGGTCAGGCGCATGCCATCGGAAAACACCACCCTTGCCCCGTGAAAGCTCCGGAATCTCTTCAGATTCCATGCCAGGCTCGGATCCCCACAAAAAGCCAGGTCCACCTTGCGCCGCCGCAGTTTCAGGACGGCTGGCACGATCGCGGACATTTGTTCCAAGTGATACCGATAGCCCCAGGAACAGCGGGCCAACCACGGGGAACCCCGTCGGACCACTGGCAAGGCCATGGTGCGACACGGCCAACCGGCCAGATGCGCACCGCCCCAAAGTTCGACATCCAATCGGGGGCTCAGATTGCGCGCCAACTCACCCATCCAAGTCTCGATCCCGCGGCGCACATGCCCCAAGCCGCTGGAAATCAAAGCAACTTTGGGTCCGGTGTGCGCCATGGAAGTTTCGCTCGGGCGATCCATGGGCGCCCGTCGAGATCCGACGGTTGAGCTCATTTGGCCGGAAAAGGACCGCGTCATCTGGGACGTCGGCGGCGGTTATCAGGGTTGGTGGATCGGACGCAATCAGCGGCCTTTCCAAAGAAAAAAGGGGCGCGACCCAAAGGCCGCACCCCTTTTTCTGAAATCTGATCAAAAACTATTGGCGACGGCGCCAGAGGCCGAAGGCGACCAAGCCGACACCGGCGACCATCGCGTAGGTTTCGGGCTCGGGAACGGCGTAGACGAAGTTCGCAACCTTGTAGAGGGAACCAATGCCCACGGAACCGTTGGCGATGTCACCGTTGTAGGTGAGCAGGCTGTTCGAGAAGGTCGGGACGCTGCCGAAATTCGCGGAAATCGCATCAGCCGGAGCCGCAGTGACCACCACCAGATAAAGCGTGTTCGCCTGCAAGGACAGGCCACCCGTCGGGGCGTACACGTAACCGGCCGAACTCACTGCCCCGCTGACCGAGTAGGAGGCAACCACCGAGGAACCCGGGAGCGGGTTGCCGATGCCGCCGCCGCCGGCCTTGATGAAGCTGATCGAAGCCGTCCCGGCCAGACCGTCGCCACCCGCGTCAAACATACCGACCTGAGACACCGAAATGGGGGACGAACCCACGGTGAACATGTGACCTTCACCGCTGCCCGACACAACAGTGTTGGCGGTGGTGTCGGGAATGGTGTTGAAAACAATCGCCTGCGAGGCGAACGGCAATGCAGCTAGGGAAGCAACTGCCAGAAAACTCTTGGACATAGATTTCATAGTCGGATTCGGTTGCGCTGACTCAGATCTGGCGAAGGTTTTGCCACGGGGACCCGGTTTGGTCAATTGGATTTTTCAAGAATCAGCACCGATCACAGCCACGCTTTGATCGAGTCATCTGCTTCCAATGCAAAAGCCGCGGCTTTCGGGCCGCGGCTTTCCCAACGGTGTTTTTCCCCTCAGAACTTGTACTTGATCCCGGCCAGCAACCGGACGTCGTTGCTCTTCCGACCGGGAGCCGGTTCGCTCCGGTAGGTGTCCCCCAGTGTCAGGGTGGCCGACAGTTTCTTCGTCAGATCCGCTTCGATCGTGGCCTGGGCGTTGACCACGTAGTTCGAAAAATTGTCGACCTGCGGTGAGTAGTCCGCGTCCTGCACCAACCGGACCTTGTCATTGAACTTGTGGGAGAACTTCTCGGCGAACCGCGCCGTGAAGTAATTGTGCGAGCGCTGTCCCTCGAACTGCTCCAGCACCAACCCGGGACCGGCCTCCAGGCTCAGGCTGGTCGTCGCATTCTTCACCAAATAGTAGCCAAGACCGGGGCTCAGCGTGACGCGGTACCGGATGTCCGCGACCTTGTCCTGCCGCGCATCCACGTGCCCGAAGAAGTACAGGCGTTCATTGATCAGGCGGTTGTACTGCAGGAAGGCCCCGTAATTCTGGGCCGTGGTCGTACGAACCCCGCTGGAATCGCGGTTGTTGCCGTAAACCGCGTCCGCCCCGGCACTGAACTCGTTCTTATCCCACTTTTTCATGGTCAGGATGTTGGCCCCTGCCAGCAAGGTGTCGGAGTTACCCTTGTTGACCGCCACATTGGCCGTGGCCGACGTCTCCCAGCCCGGATTGTCCGCGCCAAAAGCCGCCGGAATGGCCGCCAAGACGCCCAGGATCGCACACTTTGAGTAGTTCATAAGGTTGACCCGCTGGGTATCGGAGCCGCCGATGGGTGGCAATGGGAAACTTGAACCGGAAACTGGAACGATGCCGACCGCGCCGACCGACTCATTCGGGCAGGTCCACTGTCGCCACCGCCATGGCCGCAATACCCTCCTCCCGGCCGACAAAGCCCAGTCGCTCATTGGTGGTCGCCTTCACCCCGACCCGTGCCACCGGAATCCCCAAGGCGGTGGCAATGTGGGCTTTCATCGCCGCCAGATGCGGAAAGATCTTCGGCTGTTCCGCCAAAACCGTGGCGTCGACATTCACGATCCGTCCACCCCGGGCCCGCACGCGCCGCGCCGCCTCCTCCAGAAAAACCCGGCTGGGGGCATTTTTCCACGTCGGATCCGTGTTCGGGAACAGGTGACCGATGTCGACCTCCCCGACCGCCCCCAACACGGCATCTGTCAACGCATGCAACAGGGCATCCGCATCACTATGCCCCTCCAAACCCTTGGGATGCGGGATTTCCACGCCCCCCAGCACCAACCGGCGCCCTTCCACCAAGGGATGGATATCGTACCCAATGCCAACGTGAACCATCCCCGAATCCTGCCGCCCCACCGATCCGGACGCGAGCCGGGAACGTATCCCCGTCACATCGCGGCTTTCCGCCGACCCTTTCCGCCGCCATGATGGACACACATGGGCGCAAAGGCTGACATCGGATGGACCACGGAGGGCGAAGACGGAATCAAGCGCCATGTCTACGCCCAACACGTCGGCGACCAGTGGCGGTTCTTCGAACGACCCAAGCGGCGCGGGTCTGAAATCGAGTGGATCCCGATGGAGGAACCACCCCTTTTGGATTGGCTTGAGCTGCTCGACGCGCTGGAAAGGGGCATGGTCCGGCGCCGTTACAAACCCGTCGAGATCGACCGCGTCCGCAAGCGTATCCGGGAATTGTTCCCCGACCATCCGCTGGCCTGATCCGGCACCCGCCCAGAGCCCCGGCCCGACCCGCCCATGAACCCGTTCTCATCCCTCCCTGCCGGGCGGTCCGCCGCCGGTCTCGCCTTGGTCATCCTGCTGGCGTGGGGGTTGGTGCGCGCGGAAACGCCGTTGCCACCGCCCGTCCCCCTGTACACCGAGGCACCGGGTTCGCCGGACGGCTTGGGCAAATGGTTTCTCGGTCGTGAGATCGCCCACTACATGACCCATCATGGCGCCTCGTGGTTGGAACGGCCCGAGCGCGACGATGAGGAACGGCCGGTCGTGGCGTTGGATCTCCTGGATTTGCATCCCGGGGAAACCGTGGCCGACGTCGGGGCCGGAAGCGGTTACTTTTCCTGGCGGGTGGCGCAGCGGGTCGGTCCCACCGGACGGGTCTATGCCACCGACATCCAACCTGAGATGCTGGCCATCCTCCGGACCAACATGGCGGCCAAGGGGGTGACCAACGTGATTCCCGTGTTGGGCACCACGGAGGACCCGAAGCTGCCCGCCAACGCCTTGGATCTCATCGTCCTCGTCGATGTTTACCATGAGTGCGATCATCCCTATGAAATGGTGCGGGGATTCGTCCAGGCCCTCAAACCCGGGGGACGGCTGGCCTTCGTTGAATACCGCGCCGAGGAACGGTGGATCCCCATCAAGCCGCTCCATAAAATGACGGAGGAACAGGTGCGGAAAGAGATGTCCCTTCATCCGCTTGAATGGGTGGGAAACCTCCGCGGCCTGCCCCGACAACACCTGCTCGTGTTCCGGAAATCAGCCGCCGCGGCCACGTCGCGGAAGCCCGATGAATGAACCGGCGCCGTGCGATCCTGCTCGCTTGGACGGGGCTGATCGCGGCTGTGCTGGCCGGGATCATCGCCCGGGATTCCGGCCTCCGTTATGACGGCATCCCGCTGCAGCGCTGGCTCCGCGCCGAAAACCGCCAACCGGGCGACGTGTCCGCCGCGCTCGCCGAATTGGGAACGAATGCCATCCCCGAGCTGATCGACACGCTGGATTGGCATCCCGGCCCCCTGCAGGATCTCATCAATCGTTCGCGGGGCTCGGAACGACCCTGGCTCGAACGGCGGCTGCGTCCCTGGCGCACCGTTGACGCCGTCGGCGTCCAGAGCCAGGCCGCGTTGGGATTGGGCCTGTTGGGACACGAAGCCCGGGGCGCGATCCCCACCCTGCTGGGTCACATCGCACCGCCCGGCCGCGGTGGAACCCCGTACACCCTCTATCTGGCGTTGCTCGAGATTGCACCGGACGATCCGAACGTCCGGCGGGCCGTGGTCCAGGCACTCGGGGCCCTGCCCGACCGACGGTGGGCGCTGGAGGGCATGTTGCTGGCGCCCTCGCTCGTGCCGGAAGCGCTTCCTGAAATCTTTCGTTCGGGGAGCGCCGATCCCGTGGTCTGGCCCGAGCCCGCCACCCTCCGGGTCCTGGCCCGTCACGGATCCAATGCCGCCCCGGCCATCCCTTGGGTCACCACCCTGCTGACGAATGTTTTCTATGGTCCCGACGCCGCCGAAACCCTCGCGGCCATGGGGGCGCCCGCCCGGGCCGCCTTGCCGCAAATCGAAGTTTGGATGTCCGCCAACCAGCTCGCACCCCCCTATAATCTGCTTCTCAGATTGGGTCCGGCGGCCCGGGAGACGGAGCCCCTCCTCATCCCCTACCTGACCCATGCCGTGCCGTTGGAGCGTTTGCTGGCGGCCCACACCCTGGCGGCGATCCGGGGCGATCCGGCCGCCGCCATCCCGGATCTGCTTCGCGAACTGCGGGTGCGCGGGTTGGTGAATCCCCAGGACACTTATATGCCGCGTCACCCGGCTTTCACCCATTCCCGGCTCGGCCCGATCACCCTGACCCATCGCGAAACGGCCGCCTGGCTCCTGGGGGAACTGGGTCCGTCCGCTGCCGCCGCCGCACCGGCCCTGCGCGGGGCGGCGACCGAGGAATCCGGGTGGCTGCCGGTGCTCGCCGCCTGGAGCCTGTGGCGCATCACCCACCAGGCGCCCGATGCCCTGCCCCGCATCGGCCAGGCGCTCAACGGGGTGGATCCTTACCAACGCCACTTCGCCCTCTGCGCCGTCGCGGAGATGGGTCCGGCCGCCGCCCGACTGGAACCGGAGGTCCGCGCCTGCCTCCGTTCCGATCTCCGGCTCCGGGCCGAGGCGGAGACCGCTCTCGCCACGCTCCGACCCCGGCCCTGATCCGGATGGGTGGGCGCATCTGGGCATCGTGGGAAGCCGGGGTCTTGGAGAAGCGGGGCGGGTAGGAAAACCCGCCCTCCCAGCGCGGTCGCGACAGCTCCGGGGCGGCGGGTTTTCCTACCCGC
>JANYCC010000244.1 GCA_025360495.1 Verrucomicrobiota bacterium
CCGTGCCGGAAAGCGTGAGCCGACGTCCCAACTCGGCCACCCCGGCGGCGTCGGCCAATCTCTGGGTGGACGGGGTCAACCGCCGGTAAACCGCGTGGTCACCCACCTGCCGGAACCAGTATTTCGCATTCCAATAATCCGGTTCCCGACGATGCACGATGGCATGGATCAGAGAGCCCTCCACGTCGGTCAGATCCTGCACCAGATCGTGCGCCTCGTCCTGATGATCGTGGTACAACAACCCCACGGCGACCACTTGATCGGACCGTTCCGAACCCAATCCGGCTTCGCGGCAGAAACCTCGCAGGAATCCCTCCAATCCCGCCCGCGATGCAACCCCTGCACGCGGCCCCTGGTCCAACCCCGGCAGGGAGTCCGTGCGGACAAATTTCCAGAAGGCTTCAACGTGGCGTGGATCGGCGGCAATCATCATCAGGGAGGCGGTCACGATCAAACAAGTCCGCCGGGCCGTCAAATCCTTGTCGTCCGGAAAATGGGTTGGGGCCACGTCTCAGCCCAGGCAGCGCGCCGCCGACACCCCGGACCGTCCCGGGAGAGATGCTGTCAAGCATGGCGGGTCCCGCAGGCCGGGAATGCGAAGAGTTCGGGGACGGCTGGAAGCCCGCCGCACCGTCAGGCAAGCTGCCGGACGCCACGGTGACGGCGGGCATCCTGCCCGCCAGTGAGCGGGTCTTCCAGCCCCGGACCGGGACTTGGGAAGCGACGGGGCTCAGCCGATCAATTGGAGGGCGGCCTCGGCCATCTTCGCGCCGGTCAGGCCGTGCTTCACATAGAGTTCCTCGGCCATGTAGGCCGACTGACCGAACTCCCCCGGAATCCCCAGCGTCCGGACCCGATGCGCAATGCCCGCCCGCGACAACGCATGGCTGACCTGCGCCCCCATGCCGCCAATGACCTGGTGATCCTCGATCGTCACCAGGCGACCCCCGCATCGGCACACCGCCGCGCCAATGGTTTCCACATCCACCCGGTTGATGAACGGGTTGTTGATCACCGTCGCCGTCCGACCCTTCGCCGCGAGCAACTTCGCCGCCTCCAAGGCCTTGTTGAACAAGACGCCCGACCCCACCAACACGACGTCGGATCCCTCCTGGATCACCTGCGCCCGACCCCAATCATAGCGGGCATTCTCGACCCAGCGCACCGGGTAGTTCTCCCGGCCGACAAAGAACACCACCGACTCGCCGTCGCGTCCCGCGGTGCGTTCGTCTGCGATATGGTGGATCGCCTGGTACATGAACGCCTCGGCCTCCTCCGCACAACTCGGCGCGACCACGATCGTATGGGGAATGGAGCTGAGCGCGGCGAAATAAGTCGTCGCCTGGTGCGAAGCCCCGTCGGCCGCGTCCTGGAAACCGACATGGGAAAACAGGGCGATCACCGGCGCCTGCGAGAGTGCCGCCATGGTGAGCGGCAGGTTGCCCTTGGTGACCCCGAATTGCCCGAAGGTGTCCACCACCGGGATGAACCCGACCTTCGACAGGCCGGCGCCCACGCTGATCATGTTGGCCTCGGCGATGCCGACCTCGATGAAATTCCCGGTGGCCTTCTGGAAACCGCTGATGCCCGTGGAACCCTGGACGTCGCTGGAGACCGAGTACACGGGCAACCCCTCCAGGGCGGCCTTGATCGCACCCGCAGCGAGCCCGGCCTGGACCTTGTCCTTCTTCACGGCCGGGACGGCAGGCGCCGGATCCGCCGCGGCGGCAGCGGCCTTCGCCTTCTTCGCCTCCTCTTTCCGTTCCCAATCGCTCCGCAACGCCTGCGCCCACTGCTTGAATTCCTCCGGGGTCTGGCCGGAATAGATCTCATCGACGAACCCGATGATCTTCTCGCCGTTCGCCAGCGGGAACCCGTGGCCACCCGCCGCGTTTTCCATCGTGCTCTTCACGCCATATCCCTTGATGGTCTTGAGCCACAGACAGACCGGTCGGGTCGGATTCGACCGTGCATCCTGCACCGCCTGTTCGACCGCCAGATAGACCGCTTGGAGATCGTGCCCGTTGGGGACCCGCCGCACATCCCAGCCGAGGTCGTCCATGGCTTCCAAGGTCGGTTGCATGGAAAACGCATCGTGGGTGATGCGCCCGGAAAGCTTCGTGTCGTTGTCCGAGATGACCAGTACGAACGGGTTGAGCCGGCCTTTGCTGGCGAGGCCCGGGATCGCCGCAAAGGCTTCCTTGGCTTCGCCCTCCATCGAGGCGCCGTCGGACACCACCGCAATCGTGACGCGGTCGTGACCGGCCAGTTTGTCGCCGATCGCCAGTCCCTGGGCCTGTGGCAAAGCGGAACCGAGCGGCCCATTGGAAAGCAGGACGCCCTCCGGATTGAGGTGGGATTCGCCGTGGCCGGTGAGCTTGGAATGGATGCCGCGGAAGCCCTTCAGCGATTCGAAGGTGAGGTCATCGAAGCCGTAATTGGCGCGGAGGGCGTAGATGCCATTCTCGGCGTGGCCGGCGTCGTTGACGAAGTTGAAGGCCTGATGCCACGGGCGACCGGCCGTGGCGAACATGAGGCCGTGGATCGCCGCATTCACCTCGGCGAACGCCGCGGGACCGCCCCAATGACAGGCCGCGCCACCATTGACGGCATGGACGTCCATGAGCGCCACCAGCGCCCGCGTGGCCCGGGGACAGCCCAGCACCACCTCCTGGCCCGCCGCATTGTGGACCGCCGTCGGATACTTCGGCGGCCGCGTCGGCGTGGGGGCCAGGCGGCATTTGAGGGACTGCGGCTTCAACGGCGGAAGTTCAACCTTCGCGACTACGGAGTTATCAGCGGCCATGGATCGACGGGGTGGGCGTTACGGTGTGCAGACTCAACGAGCGCGGCAGGGTACGGGGCGGCCCCGGCGTTGCAAACCGGTTTTTGGCGGGGAAGAGGACGTGGGAGCCGACGGCAGGAGGCTCACTTCTTTCATCCCGGCCATCCAACGGGCTCGAAGGTTGGGCCTGAAGCGTCCTGCCGTCCGCACCTACAATTTCAAGAGAACCATGACCGCCCTTTCCATTTCGGTCCCCTTGGCGGAGGCCAAGAACAAGCTGTCCGAACTTATCGACCGGGTCAGTCGCGGCGAAGAGTTCGTCATCACCCGGCACAACACCGAAATCGCCCGCCTGGTGCCCGTGCGGCGACCGGGCCGTGGGGAGGTCAGTGAGTTCATTGCCAGGATGCGGGCCGGTCGAAAGGGGAGGGGCGCCTCGACCGCCGAGATCCTCTCCTG
Organism: Verrucomicrobiota bacterium; assembly: GCA_025360495.1. GTDB lineage: Bacteria > Verrucomicrobiota > Verrucomicrobiia > Limisphaerales > UBA9464 > UBA6176. Next base: position 3,245 of record JANYCC010000244.1, read on the forward strand.
GAGGAGCGAGGGCCGCCGATGAGCGGCTCATTCGTCCTGACCCGATTGCCCGGTCACGAATGCAAGGCGGCTTGAAGACTGTCAGGTCACCGGACTACCCAAGCACGGTGGAAGCGGGCGTCCGGAAGGGGATCCCCAGTGTCCACGAGCGTCACCGGATCCCCGGTGCCCACCACCACCCCCAACGGATTCCATGGGCCGGAGACCAGATCTGCGGACCGTTCCACCTGCACCGTGAGTCCCGCCGCCGCGCGCACCGTCACAACGGGATCGCCTCCGACCCAGGCGAAGCCCAGTGAGGGTGGCTGCGAAACCACGGTGATGGTGGCGGGATCGCTGAGCGTCTCGCCTGCTTGGTTGGACACCTTCACCCAATAAATGGCGGTTTGCGCCGGGTGGATCGTGATCACGGAATTTGTGGCGTCCGGGATCAGGCCGTCGGGGCGATCACTGGGATCTTGGAACCATTGATATCCCATCTTTACTCCACTGGCTGCGACGACTGAAAGGTTCAGATTCTTGGACGACGGGATGACTTGGGCTGATGGATTGCGAACCACGACTGGCGTGCCCGGATAATCGAGTCCGACCCACTCTGCCGCCAAGATCGGAACGCCTCCGCTGGGGCCACCCGCATGGACAAACACCGTGTTCGAAACTCCTCCGAAACCGCCCGTCAGAACCGCCTGTTCAAAGGTGTCACCGTCCGTCGGGCGCCAACATCTGATTTGGGCCCAGACCGGAGATCGCGTGGTGACACCGGGAGGTTCCACCGTCGCTTGCCGAATGATTCCGAGGTCCCCGAATTCCGAGGTGGGTTCGACCGCTTGGAACCCAGCGTCCCCGTACCAGACATAGAGCTGGGCGATATAGGATGGATCCTGAATCGGGACTGTTCCATCCCCTGTCCCGTCATAGAAAGTCACGCTATGTCGTTGGGCCCCGCTTCCCACGACATTGGACAACAAAACCGTGCCGTCCGCCAAGGTTCGCAAGGTGGCCAACGCCAGAGAAATCCAAAGCGTGTGAGTCTTCATTGCCTTATTTTGCGATTCGAACAATCGGATCAGCGCTGTTAGGAGCACCTGTTTCAGACGATGTCGGAAGTGTCGGATCGGCGCGGCCCATAAGCTGCCATAAGGCAAGGGCCACGACATGGTGGAGGCGGGCTGTTGCGGGCATACCACAGATGCAGCAGCCATCAGGCATCCTGTCAATCGTCGACTTGAAAGTTCCGTCGGTCGGATCGTTGGCTCACGCAGCGCCACGTACCTTGCGGAATAGCGAAGGACCACTGGCCCCCGAAATCACCGTCCCCGCGCGTCCCCCACACCGGGCCGGCGCAGCACCCACGCCAGCTCCTTTCCTTGCGATCGCCCATTGCCTGCCACCCAGCCCTGGTCATTGATTCCCACCGGCACGCCCGCTTCAAATCCCGGAGGCAGGCCGGAGACGAAATGCTGGTCCGCAAGGGGCTTCCAAGGCCCGTTAGCCACCGCCACCACTTTATATAAGTCGGTGAGCTGGCCGCCACGGCCCGCGACCCCCACCGCCTCCCCCCCCGGGTTGATCGCAAAGGCGGCCGCCTCCGGCAGGTTGTCCGGTCGCCCGAGTTCCAACGGCGCCGCCACGGCACCCGCCGCCGCCGGCAACCACGCCACTGCACGCCGCGTCGTCCCCGCACCCGACCAACCCACCGCCACCCCTTTCATCGACAGATCCGAGACCCGGACTTCCGCCGCGGCATCGGGGCCCGCCAACCACTCGACCGGTCCCGCCCCGTGCGGCTGCGTCCGGAATCCACGCGAGCGCCCTCCCGATTTCGCGTTTCCGGCGACCCGCCCTTCCGCATCGATCCCGACCGGTTCGGCGTCGCCGGCCCCGTCGGGTAACGCGACCACCAAGGCCGGCTCGCCTTCACGCCAGACCACAGCCCGCCGTGAACCCGCCCCTCCGATCACACCCACCAACCACCCGGCGTCGTCGGACATCGCGACCACCCGGGCACTTTTCACGCCGGCCGGGAGATCGAGCGCGTGATTGCCATTGGACCACGGCAGGACACCCGAAGCCGTCGTCCGATTGCCCGCAATCACGGGCACCTGGCCCAACATCGGACGTCCCACGGCGACCGGTTGGACCCCGGCGAAATCCGGGACCAAGGCCGAGACATCCTCCCAACCTTGGGTCCCCAGTCGCCGGCGCCAGAGCACCCCGGTTTCCTGCCCCGAAGCGTCCCGGCGCGTTCCCACGGCAAAGACCGCGGTGTCCTTGCCCGCGATCACGCTCGGACCCATGGCGGTGATCCGGACGGTGTTGGCGCCGCCGGTCGGCAGGGCCTCGTACACCCACTCCGGACCATGGTGCAACAGGATGGTCGCCGGCGCCGCATCCACCCCGTATTTCTGCGCCGCACCCGCGAGCAGGCGCACTTGCACCAGGCTCGATCGCTCCGAAGCGAGCGGCAGGGGAATGACCTCGATCGCCGCGGACCGATCCCCGGCGGCGAAGGTGAGCCGGCCCACGCCACCGTGTGCCAGGCCTTCCAAGTTGGACTTCGCCGCACCCGTCACGGCCATTTCAAATTCTTCTCCATAACGCGCCGGCCGGATGTCGGTCCCAAGCCGGAAATACACCTCCGCTTCGGGCAATTCGGCCAAAGTCCGGCCGGTGCGGGTCAGGCGGAACCGCGCCCGCTGTCCGCCGGCTTGGGCGAAATTCGGGGACGCCTCGACGAGGACCATGGTGCCGATCGCGTGCGTCGCCGTCGCGAAGGCCACACGGTATTCGCGGAAGCTTCCCTCCGCGGTCGTGCGCGCCGTTGGATCGTGGTAGGCCCGCATTTCCAACCGGCCGGGTTTCACCTCGCTCGCGGCGACACGAAATTCGGCGACCCCACGGGAATCGGTGATGCCGGCAAAGCGCGCGGTGACCGGACCGGAGACTTCGAGCCAGAGATTGGAACCGCGCTGCGGGACCGTGCCGGGCCAACCCGCGCCCGGCAGTGGCTGCAACGCCAGGCGCGCCGAAAGCCGGAGCTCGCCATTCGCCTCCAACCGCGGTTGCCCAATGCTGACCTCCAGCGCGCCGGCCAGGACCGGTTGGACCGATTCAACCCGGTGCACCTGCGGCGGGCCGCCGGCCGATGCCGGGGCCGCACGCCATTCGAACGTCTGCGATCGCGCCACCTGCACCGGCAACACGCGCTCAACGGTTCCAATCGGCCGGAAGTTCTCCGGGCCATCCGCGGCGACCGTCCGCAACTGGGTCAATTCGGGAACGGTGGCCGGGCCGAAATTCGGATGGTTGCCGCCGGGCAGCGTGCCGACCCGGGTGAAGTCCCACGCCACGGACGAAAGCCCGTTCCCCGCGGCGGAAAGGGACGTGATATCGGAGAAGGCGCCCGAGAACGAGGTGTCGGCGGCAGTGTATTTGCGCAGCAACCGGAAGGTGGGTGCCACGCCCTCGGGTGCGAACTGGTCGCGCGGGCGGGTGGTGAACCAGTTGCCCTCCCAGCGCAACCGCCCCGCCGCCCCGCTTCCGAGCCCGGACACCTCATTGGTCTCGCTCCGGCCCAGCATCAGCGTGGGGTCGGTGACCGCCCTGCCGCCGTTCCATTTAAAGTTGCTATAAGTCGGATGCGGGGCGCGTCCGGAGAGTCGGACCGCGTTACCGGAAACCCGGTAGCCATCCATCGTGCCGGGATATAAGGCGCCGATGTTGCCCACGGTCCACACGTCGAGAAACATCGAGTTCACGGCCTCGAAGTTCACCAGGCGGCCACAGTCGGTGTTAAAGCCGAGGCTGGCGTTGAGGATTATATTATCGGTATAAGTCACCCGGCCGCCATTGACCTCGCCCGCTCCGCACCCGGCCGATCCGAGTGCGATGATTCCCGCGCCTCCCGGCACGCCTCGGACCTGGCAGCGACGCACCAGCACGGTCCGGCGCGCCGGATCCTCCCCCGCCCACGCGGGCGTGGCGCCATTGATGCGGTCGCCGCCCGACATCAGCAGGGTCGTATAGCCATTATACTCCGGATGGAAACCGTGGATCTCGCAATCCTCGACCACCCAGGGCGCCGGATCCCCCGGGGCGGGTTCCTGTCCGATATCGGTGGTCCCCAGAGCCAGGGGGAACGCCTCGGTGCCGGCGGAATTGTCATAATGGGACTGGGGGATGAAACCGATCGACCCGCAATTGCGCACGATCACCCGGCGTACGCGACCGGTCCGGGCGGTGAGGCTGATCGGTTGGTTCTTATAATTGGGATTGAAAGCCGGGTGACCCGCCTCCTTCATTTTCTCGTCCCAATTGCCGTCGAAAGTGAGGTTTTCCAATTCGATCCGGCCCATCCCGTTCATCCGGAGCATCCGGTCCTCGGTGTACAACACGAGCGGCTTGTCATTGCGGATCACCGTGTCTTCGGGTCGTTCACCTTCGCCGCGAAGCCGGATGGTGAGGGTTTCGTGGTCCGCACGGGACATCGAGGTCAGGTAAGTGCGGAGCGAATAGATCCCCGGTGCGAAGTGGAGCACAGCCACCGGGTCGGATTGGTTGCCCAACGCATCGTAATTGACCGACGCGGCCTCGAACGGCCGGGCGTTGGCGGGACTCGATCCCGACTTGTCGCCCGTCGCCACGGGAGCGAAGTACCAATGGCGGTCCGCCCGGGCACCGCCGAGCCAGCAACCGAACGACAGGGCGGCCAACAGGAGCCGTATATTCCGGACGAACCGGGCCTTGGGAAAGCAAAGGGGGGACATGGCAGCAAGCCGATGACGGCAACACCAAGGTGACGAACCGGCCCGCGGCGTCAAACCCCGGGTTTGCGTCCACCCAACAGTCGTCCACGCGCCACCAGGACCAGGAAACAGCACATCACCGCGAACGGGATCAGGGACAACAGATCCGACCCCGACCCTTCGAAGAACGGATTGTTCCGGGTGGACCATTCGGTGAGTTTCGCCGCCCGGTTTTCGAAGAAACCCTCGAGAAACGCGACGCCGATCCCGGCGATGCTGCCGCCCGCGATGTACCCCGACGCCATCAGCACTCCGGGACTCTTGTCGCTCTCCGCGGTGATTTCCTCCTCGCTGCGTCCCTGCCGGCGTAACCCGGGCCTGGACGCCCGGTCGACCCACCAGCGCAACGCCCCGCCGAGAAAGATCGGGAGCGACACGGCGATGGGCAGGTAGACCCCGACGGCGAACGCGAGGGAGGCGATCCCGCTCAATTCCAGCACCAGCGCGATCATTGCCCCGAGCAGGACCAAGGCCCACGGCAACCGGTGATCGAGG
>JANYCC010000262.1 GCA_025360495.1 Verrucomicrobiota bacterium
CCAGAGCAGCATGATCAACCAACCGACATGCGGCCAGTCCTCGGCATCCTCGTCCCAGCCGGCGTCTGGCAACGCGATGATGACGAGACAGACCAATCCCCAGCCGACGAACGTCGAGATCGCGACGCCGAACCAACGCCATCGGGCGATCAGGAGCGGCACTGCCGCGAACACAAGCAGGGTGAGAAAGGTGCGAATCATCGGAATGGAGTTGCCGATCACCTCACCTCACCGATGCCGGTCCCGCGGCCGCGGGATCAATACCGCCGCCATTCGGTGGGGCGTCCGGTTCAGGTGTCGCTGCAACCACGTCCGCGCGGGCCACCTGAACGCGGGGACATCCGAAGAACAGAACGTAGCCATCGGCATCCTCAATCTCGAATCCCCGGAGACCGTCGTGGGTATCCTTCAGGGGCACCGTGAACCGGGCACCTCGCGTGGCGAACTCCGCGGCCAATGCATCCGGATCAGGGACGCTGAGGAAAGCGTCCCATCGGGCCTCGGGTTGACGGGTGCAGTTTGGGAGCGGTTCCACACCGACAAACTTGACCATGACCATGGCCGCATCACGGTTCCCAGCCAGTGGCGCCCGGAAGGTGATAGAAATAGACGTTTCGAGCCCACCAACCGAACTCTGGAGATCCCAGACCCGCCGGAAGATCGGGTGCGGGACCCTTGAAGTAGACTCCGGTCAGATTATCGCAGAAAGCAAACGCGCCATTCACGAGGGTGGTCACGCGGTCGGGAATGGTGACGCTGGTCAGGCCGCTGCAACCTTCAAACGCCAGATCCCCGATACGGGTGACGCCTTTGCCAAGGGTGATGCCCGTCAGACGGGTGCAATCCTGGAAGGCATACTCTCCAATGTCGGTGACGCTGTTCGGGATCGTGATGCGGGTCATGTAGGTGTCGCACGTGCCTTGGAAGGCTCCGTGACCGATGCGGGTGACCGGGAGGCCATTGATCGTTTCCGGGATGGTCACCTCACTCTGACCCAGACAGTTCCAACCGGTGATGGTGACCTGGCCGTCCGCCACCTCGTAAGTCTGACCCAACACCGCGGCCGGCACCGCCAACAGGAGCGGGAGAGGGCAAAGTCTCGTGACGAAGCCAAATCTCCAACGCTGGCCCAGGGTTGGTCGGATGAGACGGGTGGTGCGGAAAGAGCCGGTGTTCATATTCTTTGCATGGGCAGGCTGCGGGGTTCGGCCGTCGGACTTTCGGATGGTCTTCTCCTTCGCCGTGCTTTTGACCAGAACCAAATGCCCACGCAACGGCTCAAGACGGCATTTTGGCGCCGCCTGTTTGACCAGAACGACGCGGGGGGGAATCGCAGAGGCGACGGGCCTGCAATGGGCAAGAAAATGGCGGAGAGGGCGGGATTCGAACCCACGGTAGTGTTTAGCTACTCACGCTTTCCAGGCGTGCGCCTTAAACCACTCAGCCACCTCTCCGCGACGCCGTCCACAGTGGGAAACCCGTCGCCACCTCGCAACAGGTTTCTGGCGGCCTTTCCACAGGGCCGAGTGGGTGCACCTTGAACTGGTGGATGGGCGGGTAGGAAAACCCGCCCTCCCGGGGCTGTCGCGACCGTCCCGTCGCCCCCACCCCCCCGGAAATTGTCTTCCGCCCGCCTTGCCATCGGGTTGGCCCGCCGTAGGCTGCCGGTGCCGGTCGGACGCCATGAAACGCCGTTTTGCCTACACCGCACTTGTCGCCGCCTTGGGCCTCTACCTGTTCGCCGGGGCCCAGGTCTTCCGCCTGTCCGCCGCCGAGGACAAGGACGACGCCTACCAGCAACTCGAACTGTTCTCGCGCGTCCTGGAACGGGTCCGTCGCGATTACGTCGATGGCGAGAAACTCACCTACAAGGACCTCGTCCAAGGCGCGCTGAAGGGCATGCTGTCGTCGCTGGATCCCCACAGCGAGTTCATGGACATGTCGAAGTACGAGGATCTTCGGCAGGACACCGAGGGCACGTACGGGGGCGTGGGATTGCAGGTGCAAGCCCGCGATGGCGCCCTGGTGGTGATCGCGCCGATGGAGGACACGCCCGCGTTTGAAGCGGGGATCCTGCCGGGCGACCGGATCGTGAGAATCGACGGCAAGACCACCGATCACATGAACCAGACCGACGCCGTAGGCACCCTGCGCGGCGAGTCGGGCAGCAAAGTTTCGCTCACCCTCCAACGCGGCGCTTCCGGCGAACCCCGGGATCTCACCCTGACCCGCACCGACATCCGCATCTATTCGGCGAAGGACATCAACAACAAGCGCGAGTTCCCGGTCGGCGACGACAAGATCGGGTATATCCGGCTGATCCAGTTTGCAGAGAAGACGTCCGACGAACTGGAGGAATCGCTCAAGGCGTTGGAATCGCGGGGTGCGGAATCATTGGTGCTCGATCTGCGGGGCAATCCGGGCGGTTTGCTCGACCAGGCCGTGGCCGTGTGTGAGAAATTCCTCGAACGCGGCCAGAACATCGTTTCCACGGAAGGCCGGAACAACAGTAGCAACACCTCGCGCCGGGCGTCGGGTCGGGGCCGGGTGCGACGGATGCCGATGGTCATCCTGGTCAACGGTGGGAGCGCGAGTGCGGCGGAAATCGTGGCGGGCTGCCTGCAGGACCTGAAGCGCGCCGTCCTGGTGGGTGAACAGACCTTCGGCAAGGGTTCGGTCCAGAGCATTCTCCCGCTCCAAGACGGTTCGGCCCTGCGCCTGACCACGGCCAAATATTATACCCCAAGCCACAAGGTCATCCACGAAAAGGGGATCACACCCGACATCATCGTGCCGGTCTCGGACGATGACGAGGTGGCGATCCAGTTGCGCCGGATCCCGGGCGGCCGGACGAACCTGGAGGATGCCTTGAAGTCGTTTGACCCCGTGCGCCGTGAGAATCTGCGCGACCTCGTCCTGAACGACCGCGACCCGCAGTACGAGCGGGCGACCGATTTGTTGAAAGGGGTCACGCTCTTCAGCCAACGGGCGGCGGCCAAGGACCCGAAGTCTAAAACGGACGGATCCCGCACCGCCAAACCGCTCAACTGACCGGTCTTTGCGATGGTGCTGCTGGCCTTTGAGACGTCGTGTGACGAGACCAGCGCGGCTGTGGTCGCGGACGGCGTGGTGCGATCGGTCGTCGTGTCCTCCCAGATCCGGTTGCACGCGGAATACGGGGGCGTGGTGCCGGAACTGGCGACCCGCGAACACCTGCGCCACCTGCTGCCAGTGGCACGACAGACACTCGAAAAGGCGGGGGTGACGATCGACACTGTGACGGCCGTGGCGGCGACCCGCGGTCCCGGGCTGCCGGCGGCGTTGATGTCGGGCTACACGGCGGCCCGGGCATTCGCCTTTGTGCGGGGTTTGCCGTTGCTGGGAATCCATCATCACGAGGCCCATCTCTATTCGCCTTGGATCACTTTCGATCCCCCGCGGCGGTCCGATGCCGAAGCCGGAGACCGGGAATCAGGGTCGCCGGTCGCGTCGGAGGCGGTGCTGCGCGCGGATTGGGAGTCTTTCGAACCGAATATCTCGTTGATCGTGAGTGGAGGCCACACCCTGTTGGTTCAGGTGCGGGGTGAACTCGACCATCGGGTGCTCGGCGGAACCCTGGATGACGCGGCCGGCGAATGTTTCGACAAGACCTCCAAGCTCTTGGGGTTGCCGTACCCGGGCGGGCCCCTGTTGGATCGCCTGGCAGAGGAAGGACGGCCGGAGGTTTTCGTGTTCCCGCGACCGATGCGCAACGAACTGAATGACGATTTCAGTTTCAGCGGCCTGAAGACGTCGGTGCGCACGTTCCTGGAAAAACGCCCGGGATTGGCGGATGACCCGCAGGCGTTGCGCGATGTGTGTGCGGGGGTGCGGGCGGCGATCGTCGACACGCTGGTGACCAAGACGGTCCGGGCGGCGCGGCGACTCGGGCTGGGTGTGGTGACGGCATCGGGTGGGGTGACCTGCAACCGGGCGTTGCGGCGGGAATTGGCGTCGGCCTGTGCGCGCGAGGGATTGCGGCTGCGCTTGGCCGCGCCGGGGTTGTGCACGGACAATGCGGCGATGGTGGGGGTATTGGCCGAGCGGAAGCTGGCGCGCGGGGTGATGCCGGACGCGCCCGATCTTGAGGTGCAACCGGGGTGGGGACTGGAGTAGGGGCGAGGGGTCGGTCGACCGTGTAGTTTCTCGTCCTCGGCCCTCGTCCTCGGCCCTCGTCCTCGATCGGGCATTGGGCTTCGAAGACGAGACACGAAGACGAGACACGAGGACGAGGACCCGCCTCCCCTCCCCCGCCCTCTCCCCCTTCGTTCCTCAGGGAGAGAGGGAGTCGGGCCGGCGGCAACCGAGGCGCATTCCCATGCGCTGCTACGACAGCCCATCCCGGTCTCCCGACCGGCCGAGAAACCCGTCAGAGTCGGGCCACGAGGAGTTCCCGCTGGAAGATCATTTCCTTCGGTAGATAGGAGTAGATGCGCATGAACAGTTCGTCCTGCGACAACACCTCGCGGCGCCATTCCTCAATGTTGATGCTCTGGACCGTCTCAAAATCGGCGCCGCTGAAACCTTCCAGTCCGTCCAGGTCGAAATCCTGCGTGCGCGGGACCCAGCCGAGGGGCGTCTCCCAAGCACCCACCCGGCCGTGGCACCGGTCCACGATCCATTTGAGAACCCGCATGTTCTCGCCGAATCCCGGCCAAAGAAAACGGCCGGTTGCGTCCTTCCGAAACCAGTTCACCTGGAAGATCCGCGGCGGCTGTTTCATGCGTTTGCGCAGGTTGAGCCAATGCCGGAAATACCAACCCATGTTATACCCACAGAACGGCAGCATCGCCATCGGGTCGCGTCGCACCTGGCCGACCGCGCCCGCGGCGGCGGCCGTGGTCTCGGAACCCATCGTGGCGCCGACATAGACGCCGTGGACCCAATTGAAGGCCTCGTACACCAAGGGGATCGTGCTGGCCCGTCGCCCGCCGAAAATGAGGGCGCTGATGGGCACCCCCTCGGGGTCAAACGCCTCCGGGGCCAGGCTCGGATTGTTGGTCATCGGCGCGGTGAAACGCGAATTCGGATGGGCCGCCTTCTCCCCGGATTGCGGCGTCCACGGCCGACCCTGCCAATCGGTGCAATTTGCCGGGGGCGGATCATCGTGTCCCTCCCACCACACCGTGTTCTCCGGGGTATGGGCGACGTTGGTGAACAGGGTGTCCCGCGCAATCGTGCGCATTGCATTCGGGTTGGTGCCGGCGTTGGTCCCGGGGGCGACGCCGAAATAGCCCGCCTCGGGATTGATGGCATAAAGCCGGCCGTCGGCCCCGGGACGCATCCAGGCAATGTCTTCCCCAACCGTCCAGATCTTCCACCCTTTATAACGGGCCGGGGGGATCAGCATGGCGAAATTGGTCTTGCCGCACGCGCTGGGAAAGGCGGCGGCGACATAGGTTTTTTCGCCGTCGGGTGACTCCACGCCGAGGATGAGCATGTGCTCCGCCAGCCAGCCTTCGCGCCGGCCCAGATAGGAACCGATCCGCAGCGCGAGGCATTTCTTCCCGAGCAACGCGTTCCCGCCATATCCCGACCCCACCGAGATGATCGTGTTGTCCTGGGGGAAATGGCAGATCAGGCGCCGTTCCGGGTTGATATCGAGCAGGCAATGCAGGCCGCGGTTGAAGTCATCCCGGTCCCCCAGGTGTTCCCAGGCAACGTTGCCCATGCGGGTCATGATGCGCATGTTCAGGACGACATAGAGCGAGTCGGTGAGCTCGATGCCGACGCGGGCCATGGTGGAACCGGCCGGACCCATGAGGTAAGGCACGACATAGAGGGTGCGACCCCGCATGCCCCCGGTGCACAGCCCGGCCAGGCGTTGGTACATCGCCCGCGGTTCGGCCCAATTGTTGGTGGGCCCGGCATCCTCCTCCGATCGGGTGCAGATATAGGTCAGGCCTTCGACGCGGGCGACGTCGTTGGGTTGGGAGCGGTGCAGGTAACAGCCCGGGAGTTTCTCCTGGTCGAGCCGGATGAGGATTCCCTCGGAGACGGCCTGCTCTTGGAACCGATCCCGTTCCGCCACCGAACCGTCGCACCAGACCACACGATCCGGCGTGGTGAGCCGGACCTGTTCGGTGATCCAGCGAAGTGCGTGGGGGTTCACCAGGGGCGGCACCGGGTCCAATTGGGGATCGTTCATGATGGGAAACCTGCGGTCGGGATGGTCAACAGGTGGGCGGGTACGGGCAATGCTTGGTTGGCGGTTGCCCCACGGATGGCGAAAGCTTGAAGGGTATGAAAGCGATTGACGCTTCCAATTCCCCGGTCATCCCGGCGGTGGCGATCTCCCACCGATTCATCCAGGTCGTCGTCTCGCCGCGGGCCCACGGGTTGTCGGTCCGCATCAACATGAATCCCGATGGATTCTGCAATTTTGACTGTCTTTACTGTGACGTGGACCGGAGCGGGTTGGGCAAGGCACCGCGGTCTCCGGACGTGGAAACCATGATCCGGGAGTTGGACGAGGTGTTGGACCTGATCGCGGCGGGCCAGGGAGGAATGTTGGCCGGATGCCTTGGGGCCCCGCCGGAATTCCTCAAACTCGGGCATGTGGCGCTGAGCGGAAATGGGGAACCAACCCTGTGCCCGGCCTTCGAACAGGTGATCGAGGCCGTGTTGCACCTGCGGGCGACGGGGCGGCATGGGTTCTTCAAACTCGCCCTGATCACAAATTCCTCGGGATTGCAGGAGCCGCAGGTTCAGCGGGGATTGCGACTCCTGACCGCCAAGGACGAGATTTGGGCGAAACTGGACGCGGGGACGCCGGATTGGTACCGGCTGGTGAACCGGGCCGGCGTCAGCTTTGAGGATCTCCTGAAGGGATTGTTGCAAACGGCACAGAGTCGTCCGGTCGTGATCCAAGGATTGTTCCCGCGGATGAACGGCCGGGCAATCCCCTTGGCGGAACAGGATGCGTATGCGGAACGCCTGGGGCAACTCCGACGGGATGGGGCGCAGATTCAATTGGTGCAGATCTATTCGGCCAGTCGTCCGCCGGTGGGAAAACGCTGCAGCCACGCCACACTGGCGGAATTGTCGGCGATCGCGCGCCGGGTGAAGGAGGTGTCCGGTCTTCCGGCGCAGGTGTTTTGAACGGGATGACTTCCGCCGCGATCACTTGATCTCGCCGTACCAAGCCATCTGGATGTTCTCGAGAAGCTTCTCGTTCGAGGCCTTCGGATCGTCCCCGAATTCCTCCAATCCGCAGACCAGTTGGTGGAGCTTCGGGAAACTGAGCCGAAGCGGGTCCTGATCGGGGAATTTGTCAATCAACGCCCAGGCGATGTCCTCAGAATCCTTCCATGTCAGTTTCATGCCAGCCCCTTTGTGCCGGTGTCCGGGGAGGGCGTCAAACGAAGGGATGAGGAGGCTGAAATCGGAGATCGGAGTTCGGAGTTCGGAGTTCGGAGATCGGAGTTCGGAGTTCGGGGGTCGCTCGCCCCTTGCCCCTATTTCGCCTCGGCAGACGACGGAGCACTGACCGATGCCTTGTGGCCGGCCAGGCTTTCGAATCGCTCCTTCTGGTCGGTGGGGAGTTCGGCCTCGATCCGGTGCCGGAGTTCACGGATCTCCTGCTGGAGCCGCGGGGCCACCGGGTTCCAAAGCGCCTGGATCTTGACGGATGTTTCGTCGATGAGGGATTCGAGATGCTGGCGTTTTTCCGGAGGCACGTCGAGTTGGGCACAAATCCGGCGATAAACTTCCAAGCGTTGTAATCCGGGTGGTTTGGTCCCGACCCGGTTGGTACTGCCTCCCAGGGTCAAGGCGACGCGCAACGGGACGGAGGGTCGCTGGGGATTCCGCAGGGTGGCCCAGACCGTGAACCCACCGGTCGCAACTCCGGCCGCGAAGATCAGCAGGGCGGCCGCCCCAATTTTCCAAGTGGTTACCATGAGCTGCCCAAGTCGGCCTCCGGCATCTCGATCAGGGCGGCCTCAATCACCTCGGTGTCGGCGGCATCGGCGAGGCTGCCCTCGGTGCCGACCAACGGACGACCCAGCCAGACGCCCGCGAAAAGGGCCACACCGATGGAACAGATCGCGGCGCGCCACAGGCCGGTTCCCCAATCCCGCAGGGGATCGGACGGAAGCGCACGCACCAACGCGAGGATGCGTTGTTCGAAGGCCAGCGGGACGCGGGTCGAGGGCGGGTGCCGACGACCGGCTCGCATCAGCTTTTGGCGGAGCATTTCCAGATTCATGGGCCTATGGGGGGGTGGACGCGGACGGAGTCGATGCGGTTACAGGTACTTGTCCATTCCGAGCCGGGCCAGCACGCGTCGCATCTCGGCACGGGCCCGGAAGGCGCGCACTTTGACGAGGGGCACGGACCAACCGGTGAGTTGGGAGATTTCACGGACGGAACGGTCTTCCAATTCGAGCAGGGTGAGGATGAGGCGGGCAGGCGGGCTCAATTGTTCCAACGCTTTGGTGACCAGGGAGCGGGCGGCGGCCTGGTCATTCCCCCGATCCTCCTCGGCCACGGCATGCTGTTCCAGCCAGCCGGTTTCCTCGGAATCCAGTTCGGTGATGGTGTGTTCACGATTGCGTTGGTGCCGGCGCAACTGGTCATAGCACACGCGCACCGCAATCCGCATCAGCCAATGTTCGAAAGGGGCGTCCCCACGCCATTTTGCCAGGTTTTGAAAGGCCCGCACCCAGATTTGTTGCACCAGGTCCTCCACCTCATCCTCCCGGCGGGCATAGCGGCGACCGGTCGCGAACAACCGCGGCGAATAACGGCGGACCAACTCCGCAAACCGTTCTGTCCCCCCTTGGAGAACAGCGGCGACCACGTCGGAATCCGGCGTTTCAATGGGAGTGTTCAGCCGATGCGGGTCCAAGCTTCACGCCAAAAGGAAGGGCCACGACTGCACCAGCCGTGGCCCTGGGGATCGTGGTCGTCGCGGTCGTCCCGGGATGGGGCCGGGGGACCGCGACGAACCGGAACCGGGATCACTTGTCTTCGGACTTGGCCGGCTTGGCGGGTGTCGCGGGTTTTTCCCCGACCTTGGCCGGGTCCGCAGGCGTGCCGTCCGTCTTCTTGAACCGGGCGGTCTGGGCCTCGAGACGCTCCAATTGGCGGGCGTCCGACTCGCTGATCGTCCCGGCCGCCTTCTTGTCCTTCAGGGTCTTGATCCGGGCGTCCCGTTTGTCAGCGGCCTCCTTGCGGCGGGCCTCCTTTTGTTCCGGGGTCAGCTTGTCGTATTCCTCGCGGCGCTTGCGCAGTTCCTCGCGGCGCGCGGTGGCAGCGGCGCTGGCGGCAGGGCTGGCGGCGGCGGGCGCAACCTTGGGATCGGCGGGCGCGGCCTTCTCGGCAGGCTTGGTGTCTTCAGCGTTGAGACCGACCGCCCCGAGAAGGAGCGAGACGGACACGATCATCGGCAATATGGATTTCATTCAGTGTGGCACCCGGCGGTTCCCGGGATTGCACGGAGAGACGGCCGGATGACTCCAAGGGTTACACCGCAGAATGCACCCGGGCAAGGCCGGGGGAAAGCAACCGCGGGAACGCGGAGCCACGGAACCGCGGAGCCACGGAACTTCAGGACACGAGGCACGATCGAGGTCTTGCGGAGCCAACTCTCCCTCGCCCCGCGAGGAACGAGCGGGGGGAGGGCCGGGGAGAGGGGTCGGCCAGGAATCAGAGGTCAGTGATCAGAAGTCAGCAAGTCAGCCGTACAGTGCTCGTACTCGTGCTTCTCGTTCTCGGCCCTCGTCCTCCTCGATCCGGCCCTGAGGTTCGAGAACGAGACACGAGGACGAGACACGAGGCACGATCGAGGGCTTGCGGGGCCTCCTCTCCCTCGCCCCGCGAGGAACGAGCGGGGAGAGGACCGGGAAGAGGGGTCGGCCTCCCAGTCCCGGACCCACCGCGACTCACCCCCCCCGCGCGACTCTGGCCCGACCCCACGACACCTGCTAACCTGTCCTGCGCATGAGCGACCTTCTCGTCGGAGCCCTGTCCGTGTTGCTGTCCACCAATCAGCCGGCGGCCTTGTCGAATCTCGTCACCCTCAAGACCGGCGTGCCCCTCGCCGCCCCGGCCGTCGACATGGACCCGCGCGCCGTCGAGTTGCGTCGCATCATGGAATTGGACGACGCGGCGGACACCGAGATTGCCGGTTGGCTCAACCAACCCCGTTCGAACGATCCCCTGGACCTTTCCGCGCCGTCACCCCTGGCGTTGCAGGCGCGGGTCCGGGATCGGTTGGCGGAGGTCCGCAAGGTCTATGAGCGGTTCTTGGAGCGGTATCCGGACTACGCCCCGGCCCGCAATGCGTTCGCCAGTTTCCTGGAGGAGATCGGGGAGGAGGATGAATCAACCGCCCAATTGGAGAAGGCCCGGGACCTGGACCCGAAGGACGCCCCGGTATGGAACAACCTCGGCAACCAATACGCGCACAGCGGGCCCATCGGAAAGGCGTTCCCGGCATACGAAAAGGCCATGGAACTCAACCCGTTCGAGCCGGTGTATCGTTATAATCTTGCGACGGTCGTCTTCATGTACCGCAAGGACGCCCGGGAATATTATCACATCGACGAGACGGCCGTGTTCGCGAAGGCGTTGAACTTATACCGCGAGGTCCGGCGGTTGCGTCCGAACAATTTCCAATATGCGTTCGACTTCGCCCAGACGTTCTACGGGGTGAACCTGGCGCCCGCCCCGACGCCCGCCGAACATCGCGCGGAGGAACTGCGACTCGCGGACGACGCCCTGTCGGCCTGGGCGGACGCGCTCGTGCTGGCCGACAACGACCTGGACCGGGAAGGCATCTACCTGCACCAGGCCCGGTGGCATTTGCGCGCCGGACGCCTGGACGCGGCCCGGACCAACCTGACGTTGGTCACCAACCCCGCGCACCAGGAAACCCGCGACCGCATCGCCAAAAACGTGGAAGCGAAGGGGAAATGACGAATGTCGAATGTCGAATGTCGAATGTCGAATGACCAATGACCAATGACGGAACACGTTTCACGTTTCACGAACCACGAACCACGAACCACGGTCAACGGAAGCCTTGCCACGGGGGGGCGCTGGGCGAAGGTTCGGGCCATGCAAAGTCGGTTCGCAAAATGGTTCAGCCTCGTCGGGGTCGCCATGGTGGCGGCTGGGATCTGCGGTTGTTCGCCGGAAAAGGCCTACGATGCCCACGGGGTCGTTCAGGAACTCCGGTCCGGCGGCCGCGAGGTGGTCATCCGACACGATGCCATCGGGGATTACATGGACGCCATGACGATGCCCTTCCCCGCCAAGGATCCGGCTGCCCTCTCCAGACTGACTCCCGGTGATGTGGTCAACTTCCGACTCCATGTCCGGCCCGGGGAATCCTGGGTCGACGGGTTTGTCGTCCTGAGCAACCTGCCGCCCACGCCGCCCGCACCCCCGGAACCGGCACCCGTCCTGAATGATCCCACCGGGGTGTCCCTCTACCGGGATGTCCCGGAATTGAAGCGGGGCGACGTGGTCCCGGATTACGCCTTCACCAACGAGTTGGGGAAAACCATCCATCTCCGCGACTACCGCGGGAAGGTGCTGGCATTCAATTTCATTTTCACCAGTTGCCCGTTACCCGACTTCTGCCCGCGCGCGACCGACAATTTCGCGGCGACGATGCGACTGTTGAAAGAGCGGCCCGCGGTGCCGGGCAACTGGCGGCTGTTATCCCTTTCCTTCGATCCCGGACGCGACACGACAGCGGTATTGGAATCGTATGGGAAACGGCATGGCTATGATCCCGCGTACTGGACGTTGGCCACCGGTTCCTTCGACGAATTGCAGCCGTTGGGGACGCATTTCGGGCTCTATTTCAGCCGGAACGTCACCCCCGACAAGATGAACCACAACCTGCGGACGGTGGTTCTCGACACCCAGGGTCGGGTCACCGAAATCTTCATCGGCAATGCCTGGACCCCGGAGCAACTCGCGGAGGCCGTGGCGAAGGCATTTGCAGCGGGGCCGTGAGGAGGGGGGATACAGAGCCGAGAACGCCAGAGCCTCAGAGCCTCAGAGCCCTGCAGGCTCGGAGCCCAAGAGGGATAAAACGCTACACGTTACTTTCATGAAGGAGCTTTCCAATGTCAGGACCCAAATGGGAATAATTCGAAGAGTGAGCCCGGCAATAGGAAGCGACTGCGCACACTATTCGGTCGTGTGCCTCAAATAACTTGTCCTCAAACGGCGAAACCCACAACGCATATTCATCCCAGCCACCGAAGTGCCTCTCAAGCGCCTCCAAGTTGCCCAAAACCCTTTCGACAGGGATCGGATCGAGCATCTGATCCACAACCAGGGCAAGATCGGGCAGTCCAAGCTGCTGAAAGCACGAAGCTAACTCGCGGTGCTGACACTTCAGACCTAATAATTGCACATAGCCTTCGCATTCCGCATATCCTACATTTGAACAAGTAAACTCCACGATGCGGCATCCAATCGGGACATCAGATTCCCAATTCATGATACGTTGATGTCCGTAGTGCTGTTCGACCGCCCGCGTCACCCGAACGGCCAATTCGAAGTCCGTCTCATAATGATTTGGCCTCTGCTTGGTTGTCATGTCTCTTGCTGGCCCGGTTCACTCCAATCACGGGGAGCCCTGCGGGATCCGCCTACGCGATCAATTCCCTGATCACGTTTCCGGCGATGCCGGTCAGTCGCAGGTCCAATCCCTGGAACTTCACCGACAACCGGGTGTGCTCGATCCCCAGCAAACGTTGCATGGTCGCATGCAGGTCGTGGACATCCACCGGGTTGTCGACCGCCGCATAACCCAGTTCATCGGTCGACCCGAACACCTGTCCGCCCCGGATCCCGCCGCCGCACATCCACACGCTGAATCCCGCGTTGTGATGGTCCCGGCCGTCCCCACCCTGGCTCATCGGCGTCCGTCCAAATTCGCCCGCCCAAACAATCAGGGTGTCGTCGAGCATCCCGCGCTGTTTCAAATCGGTGATCAAGGCCATGCACGCGCGGTCGATTTCCTGCGCCTTGAATTCGATCCCCTGTTTCACGCCGCCGTGATGGTCCCAGTCCTTGTGATACATCTGGATGAACCGCACCCCGCGTTCGGCCAGGCGCCGCGCCAAAAGACAGTTCGAGGCGAACGATCCGTCGCCCGGCTTGCACCCATAGGATTCCAGGATCGAGGCCGGTTCCGCCGACAGATCCGTCAGGTCCGGCACGCTGGCCTGCATCTGGAAGGCCAGTTCATATTGGGCGATCCGCGTGGCGATCTCGGGATCGTCCACCACCGCATCGTGCCGCGCGTTCAGCGAGTTCACGGCGTCCACCACGTCGCGCTGGCGTCCGCGGGTCACCCCCGGCGGCGAACCCAGGTATAATACCGGATCCCCTTTCCCGCGCAGGTGCACGCCCTGAAACCGGCTCGGCAGGAAACCCGATGCCCATTGGCGCGCTGCGATCGGCTGGTTCTGTCCCCCGCGCCCCAACGACGTCAACACCACGAACCCGGGCAGGTCGGCGGCATCCGATCCCAACCCATACACGGTCCAGGCACCCATGCTGGGCCGGCCCGCGATCTGCGAACCGGTGTTCATGAACATGTGGGCCGGATCATGGTTGATCGCCTCGGTGGTCATCGAGCGGACCAGGCAGAGTTCATCGATGACGGAACCGATGTGCGGGAACAATTCGCAGATCTCGGTGCCGGCTTTTCCGAAGCGGCGGAATTTCCATTGCGGCCCATAACACATGAGCTTCTGGCCTTGGAGCTGGGCGATCTGTTTCCCCTTGGTGAACGATTCCGGCATCGGTTGCCCATGCATCTCCGCCAGTTTCGGCTTGGGATCGAAGGTCTCCAGGTGCGACGGCCCCCCGGCCATGCTCATCCAGATCACCCGCTTGGCCCGGGGCGGATAATGCAGGGGTCGGACCGCGCCCGGCCAGCGATCGGACGCGGATCCGGCCGTCGACCCGGCGGCGCGCAGGCAGGCGGGATCGAGGAGTGCGGCCAGTGCGAGCGCGCCCACACCCTGCGAGGCCCGTCCCAGGAACGCACGGCGCGTCTGTTGTTGGCCGCGGAATTGGCGGAATTCTTCGGAAGGATTCATGACTCAGGAACGGGTGATCGTTTCGTGGAGGTTCAACAACGCACGGGCCACATCGGTCCAGGCCGCCAATTCGGCCGCGTCCAGGTCCAGCGGCGGCGGACGCAGGCCCACCTGCACATAGGCCGTGGCGGCGACGCGATCGGCCTGAAACTCGGTATAATGTTTGTCGAGCAATGACCTGAGCGTGGCCACTTCCTCCGGTCGCGGATTCCGGGCCAGGGTCTGTCGCCAGGCCCATTGGATCCGTTCGTCGCGGTCGCCCCGGCATTCGCGGAGGATTCGCACCGCGAAGGAGCGTGCGGCCTCGACGTAGGTCGGGTCGTTGAGCAACACCAACGCCTGCTGCGGAAGGTTGGAGCGGTTGCGTTCGGCCGTGCATTCCTCACGGCTCGGGGCATCGAATGCCAGCAGGCTCGGCTGCAGGAACGAGCGCTGCCACCAGGTGTATAATCCGCGCCGGTATTGGGACGCCCCGGCGCTCGCCTCCCAGGTGCGTTGCGGGAAATTCAGGTTCTCCCAATAACCGTCCGGTTGATACGGCTTCACGCTCGGGCCGCCCACCACCGGGACCAAAAGGCCGGCCACGCTCAGCGCATTGTCCCGCACCAGTTCGGCATCCAACCGCCAGCGTCCCTGTCGCGCCAATTCGCGGTTATAAGGATCCCGGGCCAGCAATTCGCGCGGCGCCTCCGACACCTGCCGATAAGTCCGGCTCAGGACGATCAGTCGGACCATGTGTTTCAGGTCCCAACCCCGGTCCCGGAATTCGCACGCCAGCCAATCCAGCAACGCCGGGTTGGTCGGAGGCTCGCCCTGCGCCCCCAGGTCATCGACCACCCGGGACAAACCGCTGCCGAAGAACTGCCGCCACAACCGGTTCATGACCACGCGTGCGGTGAGCGGGTTTTCGCGGGACACCAACCAATCGGCGAGGTCGAGCCGCGTGAGCCGTGTGGCCGCCGGTTTCGCCCCGGCCAGGTACACGGGCAAAGCCGGCGCCATCACCTCGCCGGTCTCGATCATCCAGTTGCCCCGCGGCAGGATCCGCACCGTGCGCGGTTCCCCGTTCCGCTCGGTCACCAGGCAACGCGCAATCGTGCCCTCGTGATCGGTCCGGGCCTTCGCCGCGTCCGCCAGTTGCTTCCGCAAGCCCGCCAATGCCGGCGCCTGGTTCTTGAAATGGACGAACAATTTGTCGCGTTGCCCGGGGCTGCGTTCCGCCACCGGCACTGCCAACAACTCCGCGATCTCCTTCGCCGGCGGCAGTGCTGTCAGGGACCTCACCGCTTCCGGTTCGGTCGCCGTCGCCAATCGGAACCTCCCTATGTTATGTCCGCCGTCGCCATGCCGTTGTTGCAATTCGACCTCCAGCACCTCCCCTTCCCCGACACTCAGCGGGTCGGCCGATTCGAGCACCAATTGCTGCGGTTTTCCCACTTCGGGCAGCACCGCCCAACCGGCCTTGTCGCCTTTCACGTCGCCGTCGATGGCCGAGGCTGCGGTCCAGGCGCCATAAGGGTTGCCATCCGCCAGGATCGTCTGCTCGAAGGTCGCCCGTGCGGAACGCCATCCGACCCGACGCGGTTCAGATCCTTCCTTCACGACCCGGGCCACCACCTCCGTGAGGACAAAGTTCCCGTTGCCCGCGCGACCCGGACCCTTTGCTGGCAACGAATCATCCGGCAACACCTCGAGGCGCAGCCCCATCACCCCCGACAACAGATTGGTGAATCGCAGGGTATAATTCTCGGTGTCCAGGTTCTTGCCCGAGGCGATCACGGAACGGTCGTCCCGGATCTTCAGTTCGGCCCCACCCGAGGACGCGACCTTCACCGGCGCCAAACGCGTCCACCGGGCCTCGCCGGCGATCGCCGCGCGCAGGTTGCCCTGCCACTGGTCAAAGTCCGCCGCCAGTTCCGGATGCGGGGCGTCAAATTCCCGCCGAAAGCCCTGTTCCACCTCCGTGCGCCGCGTCAATTCGCGCTCCTGTTCCTCGTCCGGCACCAGCATCCCGTCCTCACGCCGACCGATGATCGCCTCGTTGACATCCGCAAAGAACGCCCCGAACGAATAAAAGTCCCGCATCGTGATCGGGTCGAATTTATGATCATGGCATTGCGAGCAACCGAACGTCTGACCCAACCAGATGCTGCTCACGGCCCGGATGCGGTCCGTCAGGTAGCGCGCCTCATAATCCTTCGGTTGCGACCCGCCCTCCTCGGTCGTCAGCAACAACCGGTTGAACGCCGAACCCACGCGCGTCTCCAGGTTCGCATCCGGCATCAGGTCGCCCGCCAACTGCTCCCGCGTGAAACGGTTGAAGGGCTTGTTTTCATTGAACGAACGGATGACATAATCCCGGTACGGCCAGATGTTCCGCGGGTTGTCGGAATGGTAACCGATCGTGTCGGCGAACCGGGCGACATCGAGCCAACCCTGCGCCATGCGTTCACCATAATGGGGTGACGCCAACAGGTGTTCGACAAGCCGCTCATAGGCCCCCGGCACGGTGTCGCGCTCGAACGCCCCCACCTCGTCCGGCGTGGGCGGCAAGCCGGTCAGGTCAAAATATAATCGCCGTGCGAGGGTCCGCCGATCCGCCTCGGGCGCGGGTTGGAGGGCCGATTGCTGCAACCGTTGCCGCACCAGTTGATCGATCGCGGCGGACCCGGCAGGGGCGTCGGCCTTCACCGGCGGTTGGTAGGACCAATGGCCTTGGAATTCCGCCCCTTCGGCGATCCACCGGCGCAACGTCTCCTTCTGGGCCGGGGTCAGCGTCTTGCGCGACTCGGCCGGGGGCATGAGGTCATCGGGATCCGCAGTGAAGATGCGACGGACGAGTTCGCTCTCGGCGGGTTTGCCCGGAACGATGGCCAGCTTGCCGGACTTGGCGGCGGCGAGGGCCGTGTCGCGGTGGTCGAGGCGCAGCTTGCCCTTGATCTTGGTGGTGTCATTGCCGTGGCAGGCAAAACAGTTGTCGGACAGCAACGGCCGGACCTCGCGATTGAAGTCCACCTTGGGTGCGGCGGACACCGGTGCGACCCCGCTGAGCGCCAACGCCAGCGCGAATCCGCGGCCCGCGAGAATGATGAGCGGTGATTTCACGAGGAAGATGCCGGCAATGTGGGGCAGTCGGGCTGCCGAATCCAACGCCGTTTTCAGACCCGGGCCGCAAGGATCTGGAACAACAAAGGGTGCCAAGGGTCCGGAGAATCGCCCCTTCAGATGGATCACGACTTCTGCGCGTGATCCGTCGCGCCGGACCGGAACTCACGCCCGGATCCATCCGTCGCTCCGCAACAGGCCCCATTCGAAGGTCCGCCGTCGTTCCAACCGGAAGCCCGCCGTGAGCAAGGCCGGGTCGGGATCGTTCAACCGCGAAGCCGGCAACCGCGTCACCAAACGGAAGAAACGGTAGGCCAACCACAGGACCGCCTGCGCCCGCCAGCGCGACAGACCGGCCCCGGGCACGGCGAATTCGGATACCAGCCACCAGGCGCCCGGCGCCGCACCCACCGCCAGATCCCTGACCACGCGCGCCTGTTCGTCCGGCCCGAAACAGTCGAGGAAGAAGTGCGTCGCCAAGCCGTCGAACGCACCCGCCGGCGGCCGCCAACCGGGCAGTTCCGCCTGCACCAACTCCAACCGGCAGGGGTCGCCCCCGGCCCGACACCAAGCCTGGCCCGCCTGTTCCAGCATCGCCTCACTGGCATCCACGCACAGTACCGAGACCGTCGGCCAACGCTCCAGCACAGCCTCCAGGAAGCGGCCCGGCCCCACACCGGCCACCAACAAACGCCCTGGAACCGCGACCCGGTCCAGGGCCGCCGTCCGACACCGCTGCAGGCGTCCGCCCGCCAGGAACCATTCCATCGTGCGATAAAACGGAGCCAACCGGTCAAACCCCTTGCCCACGCTCGCCACCCCGATGCGGTCGCGATGCCACCAGGCCAGGCCCAGAAGCGACCCGCCGGCATAAGCCACGACGTCCCAGGCGTCACCGGTCACCGGCGCAATCCGGGGCCCGATGACCTCGAACAGCACGCTCCACACCGCCAGATGGAAACCCACCTCGCCCACGGTGGGAGGGCCATCGTGATCGCGCCAACCGAAGCGTCTCTGGCACCAAAGCACGAGGGGCAGCGCGCAGGGAATGAGCCAGAAGTCATCGAACTGCCCGTGAAGAAACGCCGACGCCACATGGGGTTTCAGGACCCAGCGGTTCAGGATGTACAATGCGATCCCCAACAGGCAGAGCGGATCGGCGGCATAACGGAACCGGCGGAAAGACATGCGGGGTTGAAACTCCATCAACGAGGGGCACCTTAGAGCAGGGCAAGGATGGCTGCACCGAACCCCAAGGCCAACATCAGCCGCCACCAGAAGAACTTCATGACCCTATTCTTAATCGTCCAACCGGCGCCGGATAGCGGAATCCTGCCCCCTTCCGCCCTCCCCGTAGCCGACGAGGTACGAGGCGGACCCA
>JANYCC010000170.1 GCA_025360495.1 Verrucomicrobiota bacterium
TTGAAGAACAGCAGCAGGGCCAGGTTGTTGATGAGGCTGATCCCCAACCAGATCTTACGGTTGCCGAACAGCGCACCCAGGGACATCAGGAACATCAGCACGCCGGCCCCCGACAGCACGGGGCGCAGGGTCGCCGGTCCCCAAACGGCCGCACCCACGATTCCCGCCGTGGCCAGAACGGACCCGACAAATGCGCCTTGGAGCACCCGGTCGCCAAACCGGAGCCGGGTCAATCGTGCGCGCAAGTCCACCCCGGTCCCGGCTGGCGGACAATGGTCCATGAAGGTGACGAGCCCATAGTCCAGCAGGGTGGAATAGACGACCAGCAGGAGGTAATAAGGGTTCCACCAACCGTAGAAGAAATAAGAGGCCGCCGTCAGCCAGGGAAGCCAGAGCTGGGTCTTACGCAGGGCAAAGAAACCCGGCAGGACCACCAGCAGGAAGATCGCAAACGGCCACGTGTGGAACAGCATGAGTCACTTCTTCGCCGCTTTCAATTGGGTCCATTCCTCCGCCGTCACCCGCCGGACACATCGGAAACCGCAATAATCGGTGGAGAAACACGCGTCGCTGTCCCCGGTGCGTTCGCCTTGGCGGGCGGTGACCCGGCACTGGTCGGCACTGGATTTCCAACTGCCCCCGCGGATGACCCGGCGCACATCCGTGCCCAGGTTCGGCGGACCGGTCGGATCGGTCGCGGCAGCCGTCCGGTAATAGTCCGGGCTATAAACATCTTCACACCATTCCGACACATTGCCGTACAGATCATGGATGCCCCAACGGTTGGCTTTCTTCTGGCCGGCGGTGTGGGTTTTCTGGTCCGAATTGTCATTGAACCAACCGTATTGCCGCAGTTTGTCGGCGGTCCCGAAATCATAGGGATCGGTGCTGCCGGCCCGGCTGGCATATTCCCATTCCGCCTCGGTGGGAAGCCGGTAACCGTTCGCCGACGGATCACAATTCCAATCCGCCGTCTTTTCATCATAGCACGGCCTCAGTTTCTCCAGCAGCGAGCGTTCGTTGCAGTATTGTTTGGCATCGCGCCAGCGGATCTTCTCGACCGGTCCGCGCGGATTGTCCCGCCAATGGGACGGATCGGGCAATTGCACTTTGGCATACAACTCATGGCTGACCTCGTACTTGTCCATGAGGAAGCCGGTGAGGGTGACCTTGTGGGCAGGCGCCTCGTCCCGGGCACCCTGATCGCTCCCCATGATGAAGGTCCCGCCGGGAAGCAGCACCATCGGGACTCCGGACGACGTGGCGATTTCCACCGGGCCGGTGTCGCTGGCGGGGCCGGAAGCCGTGGGGCCACCCGGGGTGGGTGACCCGGACGAGGATGGGCTTTCCGGACTCTTGGAACCGGAAGGGCCGCAACCGGCGAGCAACAGGACCAGGGCGGCCCCGGGAACCCATCGGAGGGCGGCGGTCACCGTGGCTCCCGGGCAGAACGTTTCGTGCTGAACCAGGCGGATTCCTTGTTGCTGAAACCGTTCGTGGTCACCAACACCAGTTCCGCCTCGCCCAGGTGGTTGAGATCCAGGACTCCGTCGCGTTCGGCCGGGACGGCACAGATGTTCCAACCCGGTGCATAAACCCCGACGATTTCGCACGCGGCCTGGAAGGTGCCCGCCTTGCCGGGGTCGCCCTTGGAAGCCGGGCCGCGACTCAGGCTGAGGAACCGGCTGTCGGGGGACCAATCCACGTGGTAGGTCTCATTGGTATGGTCCTGTATCCGCAGGCGCCAGGGCCCGACCGCGGGGTTTTCCGCGTCCAGGCTGATCGGGGCGATCGCGATTTCATGATCGCCGGAACCCCAGGCGATCTGCCTGCCGTCGGGGCTCAGGCAGGGACGGCAGCCGGGGATCTTCAGGTTGATGATTTTGGGGCCATGGGCCTCGATCAGGAGAATGGCGTGATCCACCCCCATGCCCGCGTGGACGGTGGAGACGATCCATTTCCCGTTCCGCGCGAAACACGGATTATACAGGTGGAACAGGTTCGCGCTGTTCACATGGGGCTCGATCTTGCCGGTGGCAAGGTCATAGAAACTCATCCCCTTGGTGTAATAATCCATCACGTTGAACTTCGGATATTCCTGGGGCAGGAAACCGATGACCTTGCTGTCCGGACTCCAGAACGGCTCGCGCGCGCTCTCCACCAGCTTCTTGCGGTTCCGACCGTCGGTGTCCATCACCCAGAGACTGCGGACGGCGTCCCGGCCTTCGCCTTCGTCCACCGAGAAACAGATCTTGGAGCCGTCGGGCGAGACCTGCGGGTAATGCTCGTGGACCTTGGGTGAATTGCTGAGATTGACCGGATTGGAACCGTCGGCATCCGCCACGAAGATCTCCCAGTTCCCGTTGAAGTAGGATTCGTAGGCGATCTTGAAAGGCAGGGCCTGGAGCTGGCCTTTCAGGGAGGGTCCGCCGGTGCCGGCGGCCGGATTGGCGGCCTGGCCTGCGGGCAGCAGGATGGTGCAGGCGAGGAAGGCGGCGGCCAGACGGAGCGCGAGCGGCCGCCGTGGGCCGGCTGTACCTGGATTCGGGCGTGACATCCCGGAAGGCTAGGGCGCGTCCGACACCGCTCGCAAGTGGGAAGACGCGTGGGAGCCGACAGGGGCGCATCCGGGCATCGTGGGAAGGCGGGTAGGAAAACCCGTCCCCCCGGAGCTGTCGCGACCGCCCTGGGAGGGCGGGTTTTCCCACCCGCCCCACTTCTCCGATGGCCCGGCTTCCCATGGTGCCCAGATGCGTCCCGGCCCGAGGCCCGGCCTTTCTGCATCTTGACAGCAAAAACACGAAGCATCATGATGCCTCAATGCGAACCACCGTCACCTTGGAGAAGGATGTCGAACGCTTGCTACGTGACGCCATGCATCGATCGCGGAAATCGTTCAAGGAGACGTTGAATGCCGGACTGCGTGCGGGATTGGGCGGCGGGTCCGTCACGGGCAAGGGGAAGCCGTTCGTAGTCAGTGCGCGGGCCTTGGGTTTGCGTGCCGGCCTGGATCCCGGAGGTTTCAACCAACTTGCGGACGACCTGGAAGCGGAGGCCGCGGTGGCGAAAAGCGGTCGCCCACTCCGGAAATGATCATCCCGGACATCAATCTCCTGATCTACACCTATGACTCGGCCTCACCCTTTCACGCCAAGGCATCGGCTTGGTGGCGGGAGTGCCTGTCTGGCGGAGAAACGGTCGGATTGGCGCCGGTGGTGGTTTTCGGCTTTGTGCGGATCGCCACGAACCCGCGCGTCTTCGAACAGCCGATGACTCCGGGCGAAGCGGCCCGTCATGTCCGATCCTGGATGGCCCAACCGGTGGTGCAAGTGCTGGAACCGTCCCGCGAAAACCTGACCGGAGTCCTCGACCTTTTGGAAGCCCTCGGCACGGCCGGAAACTTGGTGACCGATGCCCAATTGGCGGCACTGGCGATCGAGAATGATGCGGTCTTGCACACGGCGGATACTGACTTTCTGCGCTTTTCCGGCTTGCGATGGCGGAATCCCCTTACCGGTGCCCGCGGCGGGCGGCGTCCAGCGGTCTGAGCCGTGGACCATCCAGAGATGGGTGCCCTCCGTCGCCTTCAGTTCCGTCGGATTGCCCGCTGGATGCGCACCGGATCCTTCAAGGATTGTCCTTCAGCGGGCGCCGCGTGGATCTTTCGCACGGTTTCCATCCCTTTCACCACCCGTCCGAACGCGGCGAAACCCTGGCCGTCCGGATTGCGCGCCCCGCCAGAGTCGAGTTCGGGTTGTTCACCCACGCAGATGAAGAAGCTGTCCTGCGCGGTGTCCGGACCGTCGCGCGCCATCGAGATCGTGCCATCAAGGTGTTTCAGGCCGGTGTCGCGCGTGCGTTCGAGGGCGATGGGCGGAAAGAATTCGTTCGTCTTCGCCGCGTTCGCCTCCGCCTGGATGACGGCGATCTTCACCGTGTTCGTGGGTTGGTTGCCCATCGTCACCGTGCGGAAAAACCGGCCGTCGGAATAGAGCCCGGCATTCGCGTACCGGAGGAAATTCCGCACGGTGACCGGCTCCCGTTTCGCGTCGAGTTCGACCTCGATATCGCCGAGGGCGGTCTGGATCAGGACGCGCGGCGCCCCGCCGATGGGCGCCTCCTTCCACACGAAACGCGGTGACTTCGCCGGGTCGAAGCCCGCCAGATGCGCACGGTCCTCCGCCTGGCGATCCATCGGTTTGTGGTAGCGCCACGGGCCGTCGCCGTAGACCTCGGTGCAGAGTGCGGCGACGCCGGGATCGTAAACCTTCAGCTTGGCGCGGGTGTCGATGTCATTGTGCAAGGCATCGTTCGCGCGGTTGTTGTCAAACCACGACTGGGATGCCTCGGCCCAGTATTCCTCGGGGTTCGAACCGGCATAGGTGTTCCGCCAGAGTCCATGGTTCGTCGCGCTCTGATAGGCGGCACGCAATCGGACATCGAAGCTCGGGTCCAGGGCGCTCAGGCCGGTGAGGTGGATGGCGTGGGCGAACTCGTGGATGCAGATGTTCTCCGTCGGGTACGGGTCGCCGGGAAAGCAGAGGAGGTTTTCCTCGGCGGCGCTGACGGCGGGCGCCCGGGGTGTCGCACCGAGGCCACGGGCGCGGCGATCCCAATAGACCTTCGGCGTCAGGTCCGCATGTTCCGGGATGTCGGTGGTGAACTCATCGTGGGCCATCACCGCGAGCCGCACATGGTTGGCGGCCATCGCGCGCAGGATGTCGTCGCGGTCGGCGAGCAGGTGGCGGACGATCCACGCCGCCTCCTGCATCGCGGGGTCCGAGACCCTCGCCGAGCCGACCACCGGCAGCGCCCCGACCATGAGATGCTTCTGGTAAAACGGCGCGAGATTGAACCCGTGGCGCAGGGGATCGGGAATCGGCGCGACATCGGCCGCAGCAGCCCGACACAGGACCGCCGCGAGGAGCAGGAAAAAGAGGGCGGGGAGGCGGGACACGATCATTTCAAGTCTTCACCGCCCAATCCGCCCACGGTCCAATCGAGGTTATAGATCGGGGTCGCCCCGTCCTTGAACGGTGCGTTCAGGCGGTCATAGAGGGCGAGTTCCGAGTGGCCGTCGACGAACAACAGCATCAGGCCCCGGCGACCGTGCCCGGCCGAGGCCGTGCCCTTGCGGATGTCGTCCCATTTTCCCTTCACGCTGGCGAAGCAAGGGGTGATCGCCTTCCTGGCGGGGGAACGAACCTCGGACACGCGCCGGACGCGGAGGAGGGCGTTGTCGTCGCTGTGATAGAAATTGTTGTAATGATAATAGGAGCAGGGGAAGAGGAATTCGTTGGTGCGGATCGGGTAATTGTTGGCGATGGCCCATTCGATGTTGAAGCCGCGTCCCTGGTCGGCGGGGCACAGGAAGAAGGAGCGCGCATTGGTGCTGATATAGGGATTATAGAGTTTCAACACATCGACGAATCCCATCTGCGGCCAATCCCGGCCGGAAAAGGGGAACTGGTCGTTGTTGTCGCCGAGATACATCGCCGAGGTGATGCCGATCTGGCGCAGGTTGGAGAGGCAACGGGCCATCTGGCCCTTGGCCTTGGCCTTCGCCAGGGCGGGCAACAACATCCCGGCCAGGATGGCGATGATGGCCACCACCACCAGCAGTTCGATCAGGGTGAACCCGGGCCGTCGGTGAAGGGGGCCGCGAGGACGGGGCCGGGATAATGTCGGGTGGCTCATGGCGGCGGTGTCAGCGGGTCAACGACGGGGAGATCAACGACGGGGAGACCGACCGGGAACTGGGGACGATCAGTCGTTCAACCCGTCGCAGCATTGCGGAAAGCGGTCCGGGTGTCCATCCCTCGCGGGAAGGGTTCCCCGTGAAACCGGCTCTTGCTTTTTATCAGGAGGCGCCTCTCTTTTTTGACCGACCTCCCCGCCCTTCGGGAAGGTGGGATTACCGCCCGTGAAGTGCCTTGCCCTGATCCTGTTGCTCGTGCCCGGGCTGGGTTTTGCCGTCGATCCGGAATCGGCGGGGCGTCCCGCCAAAGACCCGACCCTGCCGCACCGGCAACATTGGGCGTTCCTACCTCTGGCATCCGTCACTCCGCCTCCCGTACCCAGGCCGGAGACCGGGTCCAATCCGGTTGACGCGTTCATCGGGGAACGGTTGCGCAAGGGGCAACTGGAACCAGCACCTCCGGCAGGCCGGTCGGAGTTGCTGCGTCGCATCACTTATGATCTGGCGGGTCGGCCACCCACCGTCCCGGAGTTGCGCGCCTTTCTCAACGACCCCGCTCCGGATGCCTATGAGCGGGTGGTGGACCGGTTGTTGGGTTCCGTGTCGTTCGGGGAACGATGGGCCCAGCATTGGCTCGATCTGGCCCATTATGCCGATTCCAACGGGTTCGAACTGGATGCCGATCGGCCGGACGCCTGGCGCTACCGCGATTGGGTCGTCCAAGCCTTCAACGACGATCTGTCCTACGACCGATTCGTGGCCCTTCAGGTGGCCGGCGATGAAGTCAGCCCGGGCAGTCCGGAGGCCCTGATTGCCGCGGGATTCGCCCGGAGCGGACCCTTTGAGGTGGTGTCGGGCAACATCGATCCCGTGGTGCGTCGGCAGAACGAACTGACCGGGGTGACGGCGACGGTGGGTTCGGTGTTGATGGGATTGACCATCGGTTGCGCGCGGTGCCACGACCACAAGTTCGACCCGTTATCGGCGGCCGATTATTATCGTCTGCAGGCCTTTTTCGCCGGTGCCCAATTCCGCGAGGTGCCCCTTCACGATGCGGCGGAGAAGCAGGCTCACCAGGCGATCGTCGACCGGATCAACGGGCTCCTCAAGCCGTTGCAGGAAGCCAAGACCCAACTGGAGAAACCGTATAAGGACCGACTGCATCAGCTCAAGGAGGCGGGTCTCAGTCCCCGGGAAAGGGAGGTTCGTGACAAACCCAAGGAACAACGGACCCCCGAGGAGGCCCGGCTTTATGAGGGCACCGATGTGGCGCTCACTGTCACGTGGGAGGAGATCGCCGAGGCGGTTGCCGGGAACCCGGCCGACCAGCAGGCGCGCGAGATCCTGAAACATAAGATCCATGCGTTGGAGCAGCAGTTGCCGCGACCGCCGGCCGGGGCGATGTCCCTGGCCGAAGAGGCGGCGCCGCCCCCGGAAACGCGGGTGCTTCGACGGGGTAATCCCAAGGATCCGCAGGCGCTGGTGGAACCGGCGCCACCGACGGTTTTGCAACGGAACATGACGGGTGGCGCCGCTTACGTGGCCCCGGGATCCCCCTTGGATTCCACCCATTCCGGCCGACGGCTGGCCCTGGCCCGTTGGCTGGTGGCGACCAATAATCCGTTGACCGCCCGGGTGATCGTCAACCGGCTTTGGCAACATCATTTCGGGCGCGGGTTGGTCGGCACGCCTTCCGACTTTGGCACCCGGGGCGATCCGCCGGTGAACCCCGAATTGCTGGACTGGTTGGCGCAGGAATTGATCCGGAACAATTGGAAGCTCAAACCCCTCCATCGCCTGATGGTCACGTCGGGGACTTACCAACGGTCTTCGCGGCTGCTCGGTGCGAACCGGGAGGCATTGGATCCGGCGAACCTGCATTTTGGCCGCATGAACCGGCAACGGATGGATGCCGAAGCACTGCGCGATTCCGTCCTGGCCGTCGCGGGATTGTGGAACTCCCGGGCCGGCGGTCCCGGGGTTCATGTCCATCTCGAACCCGAGGTGCAGTCGCTGATTTTCACCGAGTCGGAGGTGGTCGAGCTCTGGC
>JANYCC010000303.1 GCA_025360495.1 Verrucomicrobiota bacterium
CGGATGGCCCGACCGGGGGTTTTGGCTGGGAGACTTACCGGCAATACTTCATCGACCTCGCGGCCGCTTGGAAACAGGACTTCCCGAATGTCCGGCACTATTATGTTTTCCAGATCTGGCCCAAGTCCTGTTCGATGGGGATCGACGGATCCGACAACCGCCTGCGGGAGGTGCAGCGACAGTTGCCGACCGCTTTTTCCAATCTGAGCCTGATGTCCACGGTGGGCGTCGAGCCTCCCGGTGAATGCCATTTTCCGGCCGCCGGGTATGTGGAGTTCGCCCGGCTGATCTGTCCCTTGGTGGAGCGAGACCAATACGGGACGACCGTTCCCACGGCCATCACGCCTCCCAATCTCATCCGCGTCTATCCTGCGAATGACCGGAGGGACGGGATCGTGATGGAATTCGACCAACCGGTGAAATGGGATGAGGCGCTCCGCGACCAGTTTTATATCGATGGCGAAAAAGGGAGGGTCGCCGCGGGGACGGTGTCTGGAAGCTCGGTCACGCTGAAGCTCACCACCGCGGCCGATGCCCGGACCCTGACCTATCTCGACAGCAAGTCGTGGAGCCGGGCGCATCTGCTCCGCGGGGAGAACGGGATCGCGGCCTTGAGCTTTTGCGAGGTGCCGATCCAGGCCCGGCGCTGACCCCACCGGTCGGAGGGACGAGCTCTGAGAGTCCCATTTCCAGTTGGGTGGATCAGGGACTCGGGATCAGGGACTCGTGTAACTCGTCCCTCCGGGGTGTTGGCAAAAATTCTGGCGTGAAGCGGATCCGTGCAGCATCTTTCCGGTGATCGTATCGAAGGCAACAACTCGCAACTCCCAACCCGGAATCATGATGAAAAGACTCGCGCTCGGTATGCTTGGATGCTGGATGGCCTTGCAGGTGGCCGCGGCGGAACTCAAGTGGACCACGGATCTGCCGGCGGCCATTGCCCAAGCCAAGAAGGAAAAGAAAATGGTGCTGATGGACTTCACCGGTTCCGACTGGTGCGGATGGTGCATCAAGCTCAACAAGGAGGTCTTCAACACGGATGAGTTTGCCAAGTACGCGGCCGACAACCTCGTGTTGGTGGAGTTGGATTTCCCGTCCAAGAAGAAGCAGGCGCCCGAGCTGAAGAAGGCGAACGAGGCTTTGAAGGACCAATACAAGGCGACGGGTTTCCCGACCATTGTCGTGCTCAATGGCGATGGCAAACAGGCCTGGAAGCAGGTGGGCTACCTGGCGGGCGGACCCAAGGTCTGGATTGCCGAACTCGACAAGGCGAAGGTGAAGTGACGGTGGGTCCGGGTGCTTTCCCGTGACGGCGCGGCCCGGTGGCTGCGCCTTTTTCTATGGGACTCTGGGGTTCCGGCCGCGGGAATATGGAAGTTCACGCATGCCGCATTCGTTCCATTTCTTTCTTCAACGGCGCCCAATAGGCACGGTCCGCCGCACGTTCCGCATGTTCTTCTTCGGCAAGGGCCGCCTCGACCCCTCCTTCATCCCCCAGTCGGGCCGCCTTCAGCAGGGGACGGGTCCCGGCCGACAGTTCCTTCGCTTCTTCCGGGAAGGTGCGCGACAAGTCGATGAGAAGAGCCGTCGTCCGCCCTTCCCGCAGCCAGAACCTGGCTTGCGCCACCGAGGGCGTGCCGGTGCAGGCCGCGTGGTCTGCCTCGATCAATCGCCTGATCATCGGCCAGTCCTTGTCGCGCTGCGTCTTTTTGGCCTGCACGAGATCCGGCAACGAGAGCAACTCATAGATTGTCCCATCTCCACCCTGCAATGTGGTGCGCCGTTCCCAAAGCTCCGGAAAGTCCGCGACCCCACGCATCCGTGACATCAGGTCCACCCGCAGCCCGGCGGCGTCCGGATGACGGCATCGGAAGTGGACGGCATGTCCGCATTGCAGGTTCTCCAAGGAAAACGGTGGCACCGCGATCACGCCCGCCTGCAACTCCCGCATCGCCACCTGCACCCGTTCCAGATTGGCGGCGTCTGCGTGAAGAGCGAAGTCCGTGTCCCGGCTAAATTCCGCCGCGCCGTAGAACACGCAGGCCTGACCGCCCATCAACAGGGCGCGAACCCCGCAGTTCTGGAAAGTCGAAAGGACTTTGTGAATCGGGTTCGGGATCAAGGCTGCCTCCTTGGGCGAGATACTGGGGCCATAGTTTCATGCTCTCGCGCCAGCGATCCAAAGGCGCCAGCCGGAACCATTCCTGCCATTCATCCTCCCGATCGTCGTGCATACTGGCGACGCTGCCACCCGTTCCAGCGATTGCCAATCGCGATTAATCCCATAGGCTCGCCGTCCATGTCACCCCGCCGCCGCCCGCTCCTCCTCGGCCTCGCCGCCCTGGTGATGGCGTGGGCACTCGCGCTCGGCGGCTTTGCGATCGCCCGGCATCTCAAGGTCACCCCCGAGAAAATCCACCGCTACCTGCAACAGGTGGATTTCGCCAAGCTGTCCCCGGCCGAACGGCGCCAGGCCCTGCGCCGGTTGGCCGCGATGCTCAATGCGCTCTCGCCCGAAGACCGTCGCGCCGTGCGGTTGGATCGTGAATTCGCCGGTTGGTTCCGGTTGATGGACCGGGAGGAGAAGGGTGAATTCCTGGAACTCACGGTGCCGGCGGGGTTCACGCAGATGATCACGGCGTTCGAACAAATGCCGGAAGAGAAGCGCCGCAAGGCGATCGAGGAATCGGTCCGCCGCCTCCGCGACGCGCAGAATCAGCAGCAGCCCGAACTGGCCGACGCCGGCACCAACCAACCGCCCGAGCTCACTCCCGAATTGCGCGACAAAATGGTGAAGCTCGGCGTGAAGACCTTCCTCGACCAAGGTTCGGCGGAAACCAAGGCCGAGTTGCAACCGGTGTTGGAGGAACTGCAACGCAGCATGGAATCGGGTCACCTCTTCCGCCCCGGCCGCCGCCCGCCCAGCGAATGAATCCGCCGCCGCATCGCCCGGGAGGGACCGCCTTCACTCTCATCGAACTGCTCGTCGTCATCGCCCTCATCGCCGGGCTGGCCGGCCTCCTGTTGCCCGCCCTCGGCAAGGCGACGGCACGCGCGCGGGCCACGGCCTGCCTGTCGAATCTGCAGCAGGTCGGCCTGGCGCTGCGACTGTATCTGGACGACAGCGGCAATCATTTTCCGGTGATGTTCAATCGCGCCAGGGACACCCACCTGATCACCAGCAACGCGGTCGGGCAGGTCCTCGGACGGCAGTTGGGCAGTCCCGCGGTGCTGCGTTGTCCCGCGGATCGGGAACGCTACTTCGAGGACACCGGGTCGAGCTACTTCTGGAATTTCCTCCTCAATGGCCAGCGTGCCGACGCCGTGCGGATCATGGGTCTGCCGCTCAAGGAAAACGGCATCGCACTGTTCAGCGATAAAGCCGGGTTTCACGCCGCCCGCGGACCGGGCAAGGCCAAGAACCACCTTTATGCCGATGGCGCGGTGAAGACTTTCTTCGCGGTCGAGACGGAGCCGGTCGCGCCATGATCCGCCTGCAGGCATTGCGCAAAGTCTTCGGCCAGCGGGTCGCGGTGGACGGTTTCGACCTTCACGTTCCGCGGGGCGTGGTTTTTGGATTGTTGGGCCATAACGGCGCGGGGAAAAGCACCACGATCGGAATGCTCCTCGGCCAGGTGTGGCCCACCGCGGGTGAGGTTCGCGTGTGCGGTCACGATGTGTTCTCACACCGTTCCCAGGCGCTGGCCCGGGTGGGCGCCATCTTTGAGACACCGGTCTTTTATGATTACCTGAGCGGCTGGCGGAACCTGGAGATCCTCGGCGGCTACACGGCCCCGTCCCGTCCGGAACGAATCCGGGAAGTCGTGGCCTGGGTGGGCTTGTCGGGACGGGAACAGTCGCCGGTCCGGACCTATTCGCACGGCATGCGGGCACGGCTTGCGCTCGCCCAAGCCCTGTTGCCGGCGCCCGAACTGCTCATCCTCGATGAGCCGACCAACGGGCTGGATCCCGAGGGCATCCACGAGATGCGTGAGACCATCCGCCGGCTCCATGCCGAACTCGGGCTCACGATCCTCCTGTCCTCGCATCTCCTCAGTGAAGTCCAGCAGCTTTGCACCCGGATCGCCGTGCTGCACCAGGCGCGCAAGGTGTTCGACGGGTCGGTCGCCGATGCCACGCGGTCGCGCAATCGGGTCCGGCTTCGGACCGACGATTTTCCGACGGCCGTCGCGGCGCTGCGACGGGACGGGCTCATCACGGGGCATGAAGGGGGGGAGTTCGTGACCCTGACCGACGGCATCGGCCCGAGCACGGTGGTGAAACGGATGGTGGAACTTGGCCTGCCCGTCCACGCAATCCAACCCGAGGAGGAGACCCTGGAGGGTTTCTATCTCTCCCTGGTGAAACACGCCGCGCAGTCGGAACCGTCCCAAGCCAGGCGTTGAACGCCCGCCCAACCCGTGTTTTTCCTCCAGCTCAAATACGAACTTTGGAAGCTCTTCGGCAAGAAGCGGACTTATATCGGCTTCGGCGCCTTTCTGCTCGTTCAGAACGCGGTGATCCTGATGTTCCGGTTCACCAAGGCGACCGGTGCCATCCGCCGCGCATTGGAAGGCGGCGGCTACCCGGCCGAGGCGTTCCTGACCGCCTCGACGATTGCGACCCAGGTGGTTATCCCCGTCGCGTTCCTGTTACTGCCGCTTTATGTCGCGTTGGTGGGTGGGGATCTCGTCGCGAAAGAGGCCGAGGACGGGACGCTGCGGATGATCCTGGCGCGCCCGATCTCACGGGTGCGGTTGCTCGCCCTGAAATGGCTGGCCGGCGCGTTGTTCTCGGTTTTGCTTTCGCTGATGCTGGGCCTGTTCGGTTGGCTCTTCGCCTCGCTCTGGTTCCCGCAGGGGGGATTGTTCGCGATCCAATTGGAAACCGGTCCGTCCGCCGGTTTCGCGGTTTTCGGCGGGGCGGAGGGTGCCTGGCGTTATGGGGCGGCGCACGTGTTGCTGGCGACGAAGGCCATCACGATCATGGGGTTGGCGTTCCTCTTCTCGTGTTTCAACATGAAGCCGGCCGCGGCGACCATCCTCGCGCTGTCGGTGATGTTCGTGAATGCGATCCTCATGAACATCCCGTGGTTCGCCGACTATAAGGGGTGGTTCATCACCCATCACCTGAACCTCTGGCAATGGATGTTCCTCCAGTCACCGCCATTGGCCCGCATGGGCGAGTCGATCAGCCTCCTCGTCGGTTTCAATCTCACGTTCTTCGCTGTCGGCGCGGCGGCCTTTCAGGTGCGCGACATCAAGTCGTGAGCCCCGATGGGAGCCGATTCCTCCCCCGGAAGGACGGGTTCCGAGAGTCCCGCTTCCGGGAGGTTTCGAATGGGGACTCGTGGAACTCGGCCCTCCGAACGGTCCAGGCGGTTCGGGATGGTGATGTGTCCGATTCCATCCTAGCGTGAACGGTGTGCTGGCATCGCACTGAAGCCATGAAATGTCCGCTCTCCTTCTGTCTCATCCCCATGCTCGCGGACTCCGCGCTGGCAGGTGGACTGGCCCTGATGGTGCCGGCGTATTTTGATCCACGGCCCGGCGGCGATTGGGATCGCCTGGCGGATGCGGCCCGACGGGTGCCGATGGTCGCCATCATGAATCCGGCCAACGGACCCGGAACCACGGCGAATGGGCAATATGCCCGCGCCATCCAGGCGATGCGCACCGCCGGCGGCCGGGTGACCGGGTATGTCTACACTTCCTACGGCAAGCGGGCCACCACGGAGGTCAAGGCGGATCTCCAACGCTACCATGGGTTTTATGTGCTGGACGGTTTCTTCCTGGATGAGATGGCCAATGACGGGGGCGCGGCGTCGGTCAGTTATTACGCGGAACTTTATGATTTCATCCATCGCTTGAATCCCGCCTACCAGGTGACCGGCAACCCGGGCACGACGACGTTGGAAACCTATGTTTCCAAGCCGACGGTGGACACGGTGGTGACCTTTGAAAACGGGACCGGTTATGCCGGGTACATCCCGTCGGCATGGACCAG
Organism: Verrucomicrobiota bacterium; assembly: GCA_025360495.1. Lineage (GTDB taxonomy): Bacteria > Verrucomicrobiota > Verrucomicrobiia > Limisphaerales > UBA9464 > UBA6176. Next base: position 6,007 of record JANYCC010000303.1, read on the forward strand.
GAAGTATCCCGCCCACCGCTTTTGCCATCTGTTGCACAGTGTCACCAACGCGGGTTCGATGACCAACGCCGTGACGCTCGCACAGGCGCGCAATGCCGGTTTTCTTTATGTCACCGACGATGTCCTCGACAACCCGTGGGACCGTCTGCCGTCCTATTGGGATGCCGAGGTCAACCTGATCGAAGGGGCCAATCGTGCCGCCGCGGAGGCCCGGCCCCCGAAACTCGATTTGAAGCCCACCGGCGCCGGCCAGGGTCGGCTGGAGTTGAACGGGCCGGCGGGCCGCTATGTTGTTTCGCGTTCGTCCGCCCTGCCCGGTTGGTCACCACTGACGACCAACCTGACCTTCACCGGACAGGTGGCCTATGAGCCGGTGCTGTTTCTGGGTCCGACTGCCGTGCTCTTTCGCGCCCAAGTCGAATGATCGTACATTCCGGGAATGGAGGCCCCGGATTTCGCGGGATTCATCAGGGAGCCGGGTTGGCACTCCAACGGCACGTGCTGAAGATGAACGACGGATTCCACGGAGAGCACGGAAGGGGAATGGCAATGTTTCCGGCCATCCGTGTCATCTGTGTCATCCGCGGTTCTCCCGTTGGGGGGTTGCCGCGGTGCTAGAGTGAAAGCCGATAGAATTGGGCAGTCCCGCCGGGGGTGATGGCGATGCCGCTGGTCGCGCCGGGCACGTCCGCCCAGTCGCCATCGAACAGTGAGGGGCGCGCCTGGAGTTTGCCCGGGCCGGACCAGGTGATGACGAGTGTTCCCGCCGCCGGGGTGATGACCAGCGGACTCAATGCGGTCGGGGTCACCGCGAGGAATGTGTATTCGAGGCCGCCGCTGTCCGGGGCGGTGTCGGTGGTGGTGAAGCTGGTGTTCTCGGTTTCGAGGAAGAACCGGATCGTGTCGGCGACAAACACCGGCAGATGATCGCCCGCATAGGTCGCCCCCCGGCCGATGCGCAATTCAAAGTCCACGCCCGGACCATTGGGAACCATCGCGAAGTCGAGCCCGTCGATCCCGCCTTCATTGAATCCGCCGTTCTTCTGCTGATAACCCGCCCCCGATTGGATGAACATTTCCGAGCCGATGCCGAAGGTTCCGAAGCCGGCATTGTTCGGATCGGTGTCGAGGAAGATGTTGTTCAGGTAGGTGGTGGGATCCCCGGACGAATAGAGGGTGAAACGGATATAAAGGAACCGGTCATCGTTCGCGACCCAGATGTCCTTGAAATCAGTGCCGGCCGCGGGCGGTTCGGACGGATCGGTATGGGCCACCGCCACATCGGCCCAATCATCGAACGAACCGTCCACCGAGATTTCGGAGCGGAACGATTTTTGCGTGGCTGGAACGATGACATTGCCGAAGCGATCCTTCACCCCGGTGACGCTGAGCAGATAGGGGGTGAGCAGGGTCTGCTTGGAGGTGGTGAGCACCACGACCGCGGCATCATCAGTGCTGATGGCGGCCGAATTCACGGTCAGGCCGCCTCCCAATCCGTAATGGGTCTTGTCGCCGCCCGTCACCGGATCCACCGGCTCGGAGAACGTCACGGTCACGCGGTTCGGGGTGCCGGCGACGGAGACCAGGGTCGGTGGGATCTTGTCCACCTGCACCACCAGTTTGGCAGTGCGGCTCAACAGGCTGGTCGTGGCGGGATTGCTGATCTGCACCACGTAGTCACCGGCATCGGCGGTTGTGACCGCGGGAAGGGTGTATGTCGCGGCGGTGGCCCCGGTGATGGGAAAGCCATCCTTCAACCATTGGAAGGTGATGGGCGGCGAACCGGCCACGACCACTTCGAAAGTCGCCGCAGCCCCCTCGAAGACGGTGAGATCGGCCGGTTTGCCTGCGTCGGTGATCGTGACTGGCGTGACGGTCACGGTGAGTTGGGCGTCTCGGGTGGTCGCTGTTCCCCCGGGGTTGGTCACCGTCAGGGTGTAGTGGCCCTCGTCGGTCTTCAGGACGGGATCGAGGGTGAAACTCGGGCCGTTGGCGCCGTCGATCGGTGTCCCGTCCCGGCTCCAGGCATAGGTCAACGGTGGGGTGCCCAGGATCTCAGCGGTGAACGTGGTGGCCTGGCCTGCCACCACGGTGCGGTCGGCCGGTTCCGCGGCGTCCACCAATCGCACCGGGTAATCCGGGGTCGCCGTGAGTGAGAGGCCGAAGACCAGGTCGGTCGGCGAGGCGGCGGCCTGGTGAAGTTCCACCGCGAGGACATTCTCGCCGGTGATCAGTGGGCCCCCGGGGATCCCGAACACTTCCAACTGACCGACAGCGGACGGACCCCCGGTGGCGGGGGTGGCGAAGTTCACGGTTCCGGCCGGCAGACGCACGCGGCGGACCTCGGTGCCGTTCAGGTATAATATCGCACCGTCACTCAGATAATTGCTGACGGCGAAAGCAAGGTTGGCGGGGCTGGCATTCCATTGGAAGGTCGTCCGCAGATAGACGGTGCCGGGGGAGGTGGCGAGCGCCGTCGCGATGGGGACGGGATACGCGCCCGGGGCGGGGGAGTAGCCGAAGAGACCGGAGCCCGTCTTCCAACCCGCTCCGGAATCATCGAAGCCGGGTTCACGCCATGCGGTGCCGAGGTCGGTGCCGGAGTCGTTCACCCTCCATTGCGTTCCCGCCAACGAGGCCAGGGTCAGGGGGGCGGTGAGGGGGGGTGGTGCCGGGGCGAAGGTATAAACAATGCCTTCGCTGTCGGGTGCCGTTTCCTTGCGGACGAAGTTGGCATCCTCGGCTTCCAGCAGCAGCGCCAGCGTGTCCCCGGTGAACACCTTGGAATTGTCGCTGGCATAGGTCGCATTGCGCGCGATGCGAACCTCGAATTCAGTCGCTTCGCCCGTCGGGGCCGACAGCCATCCGAGGCCATTGACGTTGCCTTCGTTGAAACCGCCACCCCGTTCGTCATAGCCCGCCCCGCCCTGGACCAGCATTTCGGATCCGACGACGACCCCATGTCCGGTGTCGATGCTGGCGTCGGTGTCGAGGAAGAGGTTGGAGTTCGATAGGAACGGATTGGCGGGACGTTCCAGCGTGAAGCGCAGGTAAAGATAGTCGTCGTCATTCGCGACATAGATCCGGCGATAATCCGCGGAGTCAGTGGAGTCGGCAGGGTCCTCATAGGTGACCGGAACCCCGGCCCAGTCCCCGAAGGAACCATCGATGGTGATCGCCTTGAAGGTGCCGGCCTGCGCGGCCAGGGCCACGGTGCACAGCGCCGCAAGCCCGGACCAACGCCGCCGCGGGAGAACGCAGGTGAGCATGGTGGGAGGAATGGATAATGGGTGGCGCCGCAAAACGTGGACACCCATCCCCGCTCACCGGCGACTCATAATACCAGAGCATGGAATCGGGATTTTGGAAAGGACGCATTCCCCCGCACCTCCTGGCCCGACGGGTCAGTTCGCTTGGGTTCCAGTCGAGACGGTGCAATTCCTCCTTCACCACCCGTTCCGCCTGGTCTTCCTGACTCTCGGCCCGCTCGGAACCAAAATGGTTGACCCCGATTTTCGACCCGACCAGCGCCAGCAACTCCATTCGGAAGGCGTCGTCACCGAGAAACCACCCGCGGCAGATCGGCCAACTGCTCCAGGGAAAGCTCCGGATTGCCTTCCCAGATGCCAGGATCCGCGCCCGCACCGGATTCAAATGGACATAATCGCAGACCGTCTTCAGGTATCCGTTTCCGCTCCCGTCCACAATCAGCGACTTATAGCGCCCGGCGAAGAGGTGTCCGACGAGCCGGTGGCGGCGATTGAAACGGCCCGTGTCGGTTCCCAGCATGATCCCTTGGGGTGGCGTGGGTGGATGGCGATCGGACCGGGCGCTGCGCTTACCGCTTCCCGTGGGGCTCCGGATTCCGGACTCTCCCCGCCCAGTGAGTTGGTTCTACCGAAATGTCGCCCGCCCGGTCCTTTTCGCCCAGGACTCGGAGTGCATCCATGACCGCACCCTCCGTGCCCTGGCCCGGGTGAGCCAGTGCCGCACACTCTGCCGGGCCATCTCCGGATGGCTCGATGTCCCACCCCTGCCGGTGCGGTGTCTTGGGCTCGATTTCCCCAATCCGGTCGGACTCGCGGCGGGCATGGACAAGGGCGCGGTGGCGGTGCCGGCCTGGGAGGCCCTGGGATTCGGCTTCAGCGAACTCGGCGGTGTCACCTTGCACGCCCAGCCCGGCAATCCACAGCCGCGCCTGTTCCGCGCACCCGCCGAAGCCGCCCTGATCAATCGCATGGGCTTCAACAACCCCGGCGCCGCCACCCTGGCCACCCGCCTGGCCGAATGGCACGCCCGCGGACTCTGGCCCCGCCATCCCGTCGGTGTGAATCTCGGCAAATCCAAGTCCACACCCCTCGGTGACGCCGCCTCCGATTATGCGGGTTCCTTCCGTCAATTGTGGGATCTGGCGGATTTCTTCGTCGTCAACGTCAGCTCTCCCAACACCCCCAACCTCCGCCAACTCCAGGATCGCGGCGCCCTCGACGAAATCCTCGCAGCCATGCAGTCGGTGAATGAGGAACTCGCCGCCCGACCCGGTTGCGGCGGTCCCAAACCCATCCTGGTGAAGGTCGCCCCGGACCTTTCGTACGAGGCGCTCGATGACGTGGTTTCACTCGTCAGGCCGCGTCGATTGGCCGGTTTGGTAGCGACCAACACCACCCTCGCGCGCCCGTCCACCCACGATCCGGTCGCCCAAATCGTGTATCGCGAGACCGGCGGATTGAGCGGAAGCCCCCTGGCCGCCCGCAGCACCGGGGTCGTGCGGCATCTTTTCAAACAACTCCGTGGTGCCGTGCCCATCATCGGCGTCGGTGGCATCACGTCGGTGGACGATGCCTGGGAAAAGGTGACGGCCGGGGCGTCCCTGGTGCAGGTTTACTCGGCGCTCGTGTACGAAGGACCCGGTTTGCCGGCCGAATTGGTCGCGGGAATGCGCGAACGCCTCGGCGGGGCGCGATGGTCCGAGGTCGTGGGTTCCGAGGCGCGGTGAAACATCGATCCTCGCTCCCCGATCATGACTGTCCCAATCCCGCTCCGCGTCGTCTTCATGGGCACCCCGGCCCTCGCGCGCACCGTGCTCGTCGCCCTGGCCTCGGCCCCGGGTGTCTCCGTGGTCGGTGTGGTCGCGCAACCGGACCGGCCGGCGGGGCGCAGCCTCCAACTCACACCGCCGCCCGTGAAGGTCGAAGCCCTCGGACGCGGGTGGCCAGTCTGGCAACCGTTGAAGGCGCGGGACCCGCAATTTCTCGACGAACTCCGGGCTCTCGCCCCGGACCTGATCGTCGTGGCGGCGTACGGACAGATGCTCCCGCAGGCGTTGCTCGACATCCCGCGTCACGGTTGTCTCAACATCCACACTTCGCTGCTCCCCCGATGGCGCGGAGCCGCCCCGATCCAATGGGCCCTGGCCGAAGGGGACGCCGAGACCGGGGTCACGCTGATGCGCATGGAGGCCGGCCTCGACACCGGGCCGATCGTGGCGGTGGTGCGGACCCCGATCACCGACGGGGACACGGGCCAGACGTTGCATGACCGGTTGGCGGAACTGGGCGGGCGATTGTTGGTGGAGTCGATCCCGGATTATATAAGTGGTGGGCTGACGCCTCACGGGCAACCGGTGGAAGGGGTGACGTATGCGCGCAAGATCACGCGGGAGGATGGGCGGTTGGATTTCACGCAGCCCGCCCGGCGACTGTGGCGGCGACTGCGGGCATTCACCCCGTGGCCCGGCGCCTTCTGCACGCTCCCGGACGCCGCGGGTCCACGGTTGCTCAAGGTGCACCGGGCCCTGCCGGACGATGGGGTCCCGGCCCTTCCCGGGACGGTGGTGTCGGCCGGCCGGAACGGTCTGGTGGTGGCGTGCGGGGAAGGCGCGCTGTCCTTGCAGGAGGTGCAATTGGAGGGCGGGAAGCGGCTGACCGCGGAGCAATTCGCCGCCGGCCATCATCCCGACCGGTTGGAATGAAGGGTCCACCGGAACCCCGCGTTTCAGGCGGCCGGTGCCTTCGATGCCTGCCATCGCTCCAAGGCGGCCTGGATCGCGCTGATGCGGACCGGCTTGCTCACATAATCGTTCATGCCGGCTGCGAGAAAGTTTTCGCGGTCGCCCTGCATGGCATGGGCGGTGAGCGCGATGATGTGGACGGGCGATTTCCACGGGCATGAAGGGCCGGAATCGAGCTCACATTTGCGGATGAGTCGCGTGGTTTCGAGACCGTCCATCTCCGGCATCTGGCAATCCATGAGGATCAGCGGGTAGGAATTGCGTCGGAGCGCCTCCAGCACTTCGAGGCCATCGCCCACGGCATCGGCGGAGCAGCCGAGTCTTTCCAGCAGGGCGACGGCGACCTTCCGGTTCACGGAATTGTCCTCGGCGAGCAGGACGCGGGTGCCTTCCAGGGTTGCGCGCAGGCCGGCGGAGAGCGGGGGCAGCGTTGCGGGCCGGGCGGAGGGCAGGAGAAGTTGATCCCGCGCGGTTTTGCCCAGCACGGTGACGAGGCAGTCGAAGAGCCGTGATTGTTTGACGGGTTTCGTGAGGGACGCATCGATGCCGGCCGCCTGCATCAGTGGGTCGGTGAGCGGGGATCCGACCGGTCGCAACGCGATCAGCCGGGTGGCGGCGATGGGGGGCTCCGCGCGGATGGCACGTGCGAGCTCGGGTCCGTCCATTTCGGGCATCTCGACATCGAGGAGGGCCAGGTCGTAGGGACGCCCCTCGGCGGCGGCGGCCCGCAGGACGCGCAGGGCCTCCTGGCCGCCGGCGGCGCTGCCGCACTGGAATCTCCAGGCGATGATCTGGTGGCGCATGACCTGGCGGGTGGTGGCGTTGTCATCGACGATCAGCACCCGCTGGCCGGACCAGCGGTCGTGGAAGCCGGCCGGCGTCGGCGGGGTGCCGGCGGGCCTTTCGAAACGGGCCGTGAACCAGAACGTCGAGCCTTTGCCCGGCTCGCTTTCCAAGCCGATGTGCCCGTCCATCATGTTCACGAGCTGTTTGCAAATCGCCAGGCCCAGGCCGGTGCCCCCGTGACGGCGCGTGGTCGAATTGTCGGCTTGGGAAAAGGCTTGGAACAATCTCGCCTGGGACGCGGGCGAAATGCCCACGCCGGTGTCGCGCACCTCGAATCGGAGAACGGCATGTTGGGCGTCGGCGGTCTCCTGGGTGACGCGGACGACGACCTCGCCGCTCACGGTGAACTTGATCGCGTTGCCGATGAGGTTGACGAGCACCTGGCGGAGTCGGCTCGGATCGCCGCGGAGATGACGGGGGACCCCGGGTGGCAGGGACATCACCAACTCGGTGCCCATGGCCTGCGCGCTTTCGGCGAGGATTTCGAGGGTGCTCTCGATGGTCTCGAGCAGGTCGAATTCGAGCACCTCGAAGGTGAGCTTGCCGGCTTCGATCTTGGAGAAATCGAGCACGTCGTTGATCACGGTGAGCAGCCTTTCGGCGCTGGTGCGGATCGTCTGGGCGTAGTCGCGTTGGACGGCCCCGAGCTCGAGGTCGAGCAGCAGGGCGGTCATGCCGATCACCCCGTTCATCGGGGTGCGGATCTCATGGCTCATGTTGGCGAGGAACTCGCTCTTGGCCCTCGCCCCGGCCTCGGCGGCCTCCTTGGCGGCCCGCAGTTCCCGCGTGCGCTCCTCGACGATCCTTTCCAGATTCTCAAACTGGGACGCCGCCTGTCGCGCCAGGTTCCACTTTTCGGTGAGCGCGGTGGCGAGTTGGAGGACCGCGATGTTGTCGAACGGTTTCTTGAGGATCACCAGCTTGTCGGATTGCCCGAGCCGTTCGCTCATCTGGTCCCACGAGTAATCCGAGTAGGCGGTGCAGATGACGATCTGCATCTCCGGATCGACCTCCCAGATCCGGGCGATGGTCTCGACCCCGTCCCAGCCGGGGGGCATGCGGACATCCATGAACGCCATCGCATAAGGCCGGTCGGCGGCCGACGCGTTCCGGGCCATTTCAAACCCATCCTGACCCTGATAGGCGGAGTCCAACTCGAAGTGGACGGCCTGTTGAATCTTCTGGGGCCGTCCGAACAGGGTCGCCGCCAGGGCGCGGACCTGTTCGGAGCGGTTTTCGTGGGCGAGGATCTTCCGGAGATCACTATGAATGGAGTGATTGTCGTCGATCACCAGGATGCGGCGGTTCTTGCTGGCGGACGCGGTGTTCATCGGGGGGCGGTCCGGGGGGTTGGAGCCGTGGGCGGGCAGGGGAGCGTCAGGGTGAAGGTGGCGCCACAACCGGGTCCATCGCTCCGGGCGAGGAGGACCCCCCCCAATTCCGTGGCAGCGAGCGCGCCGCTGTGGAGGCCGAAGCCGTGACCATGCATGCGGGTGGTGAACCCATGGTTGAAGATCCGCGTCAGATTCTCCGCCGGGATGCCGATTCCGTTGTCGATGATGGCGATGGTGACGGTCTGGTCGTGGTCGTCGCGGGTGATGCGCACGGTGATCTGCTGGTCCGTGCGGCCGGACTCGTCGCACGCGTATTCGGCATTGCGCATGAGATTGATGAGGATCTGCATGACCCGGTGCCGGTCCGTGGTGATCACCGGGTGGACTTGGTAATCGCGGACGGTATCGATGTTTTGCCGGCTGAGCGAGCCGGCGTTGATGCGGAGGGAATCCTCGATGAGATCCGGCACCGAGACCGCCTCGGCGACCCCGGAGGTGCGCGCATAGGTCTGCTGCATGGCGACGATCTCCTTGATATGCTCGATGTTCTTCTGCAGTTGGCCGACCTCCGTGAGCAGCGTCTGCTGTTCGGAGGCGAGTGATTCCGCGAGGGCGCCGAGATAGGCGGGGATCAGTCGGCCGCGCGGATCCCGGGTGAGGAAGCCGGCGAGGTCCGACTGGTGCTCGGTGAACAACCGGGCGAGTTGGGCGAGGTCCACGGCCTGGGTCTGGCGCACCTGGTCGGCGACCAGAGTGGCCGACACGTTGACGCTGTTGAGCACATTGCCGACGTTATGGAGCACGCCGGTCGCGATCTCGGCCATGCCCGCCTGGCGCGACATGTCATGGAGACGGCTGTTCATCTCGGCCAGGGCCGCCTCGGCCCGCTTGCGTCCGGCGATGTCGGTGTTGATGAACAGAATCGAGTTCGGCTGTCCCGCGCTGT
>JANYCC010000305.1 GCA_025360495.1 Verrucomicrobiota bacterium
CCCACGGATAGCCGGACGCCAGTTCCCATCCGAAAGCCACCCCCCAGAACATGGGCAGGCTCCTGACCCCCAGTTCGGCGACCAAATCCATCAGCTTCAGAAGATGGGTTTCGTGCCATTTCTCGATTTTGTCGGGCGGCAGCTTGGCGACTTCGGCGGCGATGAAGGGGTTGCCCGACCGCGTCCCGGTCCAAGCCGAGGTGTGCACCCAGAACGGGCAGTGAGCGGACACGCCGTCGAGGCTCATGCCCCGGGCATCGAAGGCCGCCTTGATATCCTTCGCCTTGCGCAACCCGCCTTTCCCATCGGCGAGCATATAATTGCTCGGTTGGGCGCCACTGGCACCCGAGGTTTTGGCGTAGTCGAGAAACTGATCGAGGGATTTCGATCCGTGTTGGGCGCCTTCGATCGAAGCGTGGTAGGCGTTTGGCATGGTGCTTCCGTATGGTGAGTGTGCGGACAGAGAAGACGGGTCTTCAACTAGCCGCACCCCGCCATCAACGCAATTGCAAACCGCCGGTTCAGCGTCGGAAACCCATCGGTGCCGCCGCCGGCATCTCGTTGGCGCACGGTTGGTTGATCGGCACCTCGGGCTCCACGCTGCTGGCCTTGACCACCCCGTTTTCGAGCATCCAAGCCTCAACTTCCTCGCCGCTGACGTCGGCGAGGATCCGGTCGCCAATCTGGACGCACGGCTGCTTCATCTGGCCCGTCTTTTCCACCATTTCCTGATAACACTCAGGCCGGTTGATGACGTCCCGGTCCTCGAATTCCAAGCCGTACTTCTTGAAGACGGCCCGCACGCCGCCGCTCCAGCCGCACGAAGGCTTCAACCACGCAATGATCTTGGGCTTTTCCATGTTCAAAGCGGAACTGTGGCAGGTCGGGCATGCTTGGCAACCTTTCCGCCGGGTCATTGAGTCCACCCGAACCCACGGCGTGCCGGTTCACCGACCCCGGCGCAATCGATAGTACCCGTCGCCCAGGCCGGTGGGCACCCGGAAGCTGTAATGCCCCGCGAAATTGGGCGGACTGGCCTTCACCGGGTGCCACGATCCGTCCACCGCCGGGTCCGTGGACACTTCCAATATAAAGCCGGTCACATAGCCGGGCCAGCCCAAGGTCAACCCGCCATTCCCCACGTCGGTGACCGTCAACGCCGGGGGTTCCTGCACCGCGTCCGGATCGAAGACGGTGATTTCGCTCGTGGTTTGGTATCCCGACCAATTGAACACGATCTGAGCCGTCCCCACCGACAGCAATTGCCACCGCAAGGGATCGTCCACCGAAACCACGTCCGGCTGCGAGGAAGTTGCCGTGACCGCGCCCGGATCCAGGTATCGCAACGAACTCGTACCGTCATCGTAGTCCGCGAACAATTGCACCGGCACCGTCGCCCCCAGCGGCAGCGTGATGCTCCCGGGCAAAATGCGGATCGCCCCCAAATCCACGCCCGGAGGCGGAAGGTTCGCCACCAGGAACGGGACCGCCGACACCACCTGGTCCTCGCCCGAGACATACACCGCGGCGAGCACCACATCGCCCCGCAGGTCCTTGGCGAGGGTGACGCGGACGTGCCGGTCATTGTCCCCGTAGGGCGCGATCGTCACACCGTCCGTGGCGATCCCGCCCGGGCCCAGGACCTCCACCGTCCATAGGACCTGACCTTGGGGCGGGAAATCCTGCGGGAAGGCCAATTCAAATTGGTACACCCCTTCCGGTGCCCCCAACGGTTTGGCCACCCCTCCCCGGTTCGGACCGGTGGCGGTCGAGATTTGGATCAGACCCGGCAGGACCGTGATGTTGGCACCCGCGGCCCGGGTGTCGATCTGGTCCGCCTCCGTCTCCGGCAGGGGAGGGGCCAGCGTGAAGGCTTCAAATCCATCCTCCTGATCCAAAGCCTGGATGACGGGATCGGCGACTTCGGCGGACGCGGTCTGGACACCGGTGGAACCGAACGCCGGCAAGGTGCCGGCATGGGATATGGCCGAGGTGGCGGGCAGGCTGAAGACGTTTCCCCCAACTTCGGAGGGCGGCAGGGATGCCGCCATGCTGTCATAATCCACCAAGCCATCCGATCCCCGTGGAAGCACCCCTGCCCCGGCATCGGAGATGGTCAATCCCAATGCGGCGTAAGCAAATGTGGGATCCAATGGCGCGGGTGCCAATCCGCCGTCAATGACCGTCCGGACCAGGTGAAATCGGGCCGCGGCGTCCGGATACCAGGGGCTGAGTTCACTGGGATCATTGACGGACGTGAGCTGCGGTCCCAGCGGATCGAGTTTCTGCAGGGCGATCTTCTGGTTTGCCAGAAGAGTGGAGGCCAGCCCCGGGGGCAGCGACGGAGTTTTGCCCGCCACGGAAAGATCCAGCAGATAGCGCAGCAACCGGCTGCCATTATGCGGCGTTCCGACGGTGACCACCCGATGAAAACGGCCCCGGTTGAAATTGGACGGATTCCGAAAAGGTTGATCGATGACCGGGTTGGAGTTGGCGTTGCAGAGCATGCGGGTCAACACGCCACCCTGTCCGTGGGCCACGACATCATAACGCGTCATCGCCCACCGGTCCGTGACCGAAGCCATCCCGGCGTCAAAAGCCTCCAAGGCCAGGAATGCGCAATTCGCCAACGGCCAGGTCGTGTTCACCAACCCGGAACTTCCCAGCGGAGAGATCAGGGTGTCCACATCCTGGCCATAGCGGATGAGGCGCACGAAGTTGTCCGGATCATTCTCCGGACCCACGGGGCGCGAGGTTCCCAGCACGCCAACGAAAGACGCCCCCCAATCGCCGGCGGAATTGGAATCGTGGATCAGCGCGACCGGTGGCCGGCGGATCGCGAAGGTGCGGGTGCCCGCCGGGCCTTGCGCGTCGTCATCGGTCACTTTCAGGCTCACCCTCAATTCGGTCTCGCCGGGATTCAACCGGAGGTTCAACGACGCGATCCCGGCGACCCATAGATACGCGGTGGGCTGGCTCGCAGTGAGACGGAAGCCCTGGTTCAAACTCCAACTCCCCGTGCCCACATCCAGCACCTGCAGCGAATCCGTCGGCTGGGTTCCATCCAACGTTCCGCCCCCATCAACCCCCAGCGCCGCGGTGAAATGCCGTCCTGCGGGGAAGGGCGCCAGGTCGTTCGGATCCACCTGGAACCGGATCAACAGCGGGGTCACCCCGTCGGCCACCAACCCGCCGGAAACCTCGGGCTCCCCGTCCAGTGCGGCGGTGTCGGTCACCAAGGCCAGCGGCGCATCGATGTCGGTCAAACCGGCGTTGATGCTGTCGGGCGTCAGACCCAGGGCATCCAACCGGTGCAGGCTGATGGTCGTCGGGATTTGCACCGTGGACACGATCAGGACCCCGGGACTGGCGGCGGTGGTGCCCGCGACGGTGCCCTTTGGACCCGTGGCCTGGACGCTTCCCGTAAAGGTCACCAAACCCGCGCTGACGGCGGAATATCGGTTGGTGAAATAAGCCGATTGGCCGGGAGCCAGTTCGGGAATCATCGCGGGATCCGGTCCCGATTCCAAAACGACCTGCCCGGGGCCGGACGCCACGAGGGCACCGTTGATCCCGACATCGGCCAGGGGGTCCGTCGAGTGGTTGATCGCGGTCACCACCACCTCGATCGGTTTCCCGACATCGACCAGTGCCGGGGCCGCTGACACCTGTGTGATCAGCGGGTCCACGACCGGCGGAACGAGAGTGACCACGGAGCCCAGGAGCACCACCCCACCGGCATTACCCCCCTTGATGAATCGGTCGATGGTGACGGAAAAACGGACCGTGCCCGTCAACAGCGCCCGATAGGAAAACTGGAAGGTCAGCACCTCTCCGGCCGGCAGGCTGCCGCCGTTGGGTGGAGGACCCGTGACCAATTGCACCTGCGCGGGAGTGCCTCCCACCTGAACCAGCGCCGAGGTCATCTGGCGCGCCGTGACATTGCCAAGATTGGTCACCACCACCGTTCCCGTGATGAGATCCCCGACCGTCACCGTCTCCGCGCCCATCATCAGCGCCCCGCTGAACCGCACCTTCTCCAACGGCAACAACTCGATGCCGAAATCATGGTTCACATCGGAGGCGACCTCGTTGGGATCGGTGTCTCCCACCGCCAGATATAAGGCATGATACGGAATCGTGGTGATCACCCCGTCCGTCGTGATGATAAAATCATCCGGGATATCCGTGGGATCGGTCCCGTCGGGGCTGACGAAAGGGACCGTGGCATAAGGCGGCAGATCGCTCGGTTGACCCGAACCCACGACATTGATGAGGTCGGGCGGCAGGTCCGGGATCGGGGCGAAACCGGCCGTGAACAATCCCAACTGCGATTGGGCCTGTGGCGGATTGGGGAATTGGATGTTTCCATCGGCATCCTTCACCCCGATCGCATAGCCCCCGGTGGTTTTCAACCGGACCTTGTCGCCCCGTTTCAGGTCGAGGTCTTTGAGGGTGATGAAATTGGTCGCGAATCCGGGCACGGGGCCGGGATCGACCAGGCTGGTGGCCGTGAATTGGGCAAAACGGTTGGTGACCAGGAAGGAGACGCCCGCCTTCAACCGGATCGGGATCGGATCATAGCTGGGAGTGTCACCGGTGATCTTGGCTCCCAGACTCAGGAGACAAAACAAAACCCATAAGTTCGGTCGCAATCGATTCAGCATGGTTTCAATTCCGCCCTGCGGATCAGACCCCAAGGCCAACGTCTTTCCCTAGAACGTCCACCCCGAACACGTTTTCGGGAAAGACATTGGAAGTCAAATGAACTACTTGGAAAAGTCGGCGCATCCCACCCCAAATCACTTGGGGCAGACCGCCATCGGCTGTTTGGGTCCATTCCGGGATGATCCTGCGGCGTCCGGACGGGGCCGGGAAATCCGACCGGAAACCAGCCCTTATGTCCCCCGCTAAGGAATGCGGCGAGGGATGGATTATATCGTCCCCGTATTGGAGCCGATCCCTGCCGGATCCGGCGCGGGCCCGGTCCCGATCGGCCACAATATCAGGGCTTGCGCATCCGCCGGCACCGCCACCACCTCCCAGGCCTTTTTCTCCGCCGGCGACACCGTGCGCTCCCAGAAATCACGGTCCACACAGACCTTGCCCGGGGGCGGATAGGCCGAACATCGATCGGCCCGCAGGATTCCCGTCCCGACCGGGAGCGCGTCCCCGACGACGGCGATCAGCCCGGTCGCCACCGCCACCCGGAGTTCCACATAATCCCGGCATAAGGCCGCCAGCTTTTCAGCCACGCCCAAAGCCGCCGCACCGCCTCCGCCGCCGGGAAGAAACACCAGGGCTCCGCCGTCCCCGGCCGGCGCATACCATAATGTCTTGGAAGCGACCCGTGCCTGAAGATTATAACCTGCGGACACCTCCATCACCCGTCTGCGAAGCCGGCTGACCACCTCCCACTGCCCGTCCGCGTCCTGCGTGGAAAAACCCGCAATGTCGAACACGACGACATGGGCTTCCCGCGGACCCGAATAGTCAGCCCGTGGAGGATGGCTGCCGGTCGCCGTGGGCGGGATTCGCAACACCCGGAACCCGAGCAGGGTCTTCTTGACCCTCCCCTGTTTCAGTTCATCGAAGGTGATTTCACGCCCGCCCGCCTGCTGTCGGACCGCCTGATACACCGGTTCATCCACAACCACACGGTCCATGGCTTCGGGAAGGGCCGCCAGACGGGCGGCGATGCTGATCGGCGGACCGGCCAGGCTCGCCAACCCCAGGTCGTTCGTGGGCTCCAGTCTCCCACCCGAGACCGCGATCGAGAGTCGCACGCCCTGTTGGGCGGCCTTCCCGAGCAATGCCTGCGCCGCCTGGATCGCCGGATACGCCTCCGGCACGAAATAGATCCGGCCATACACGCTCGATTGATGGGAATGAAACCCTGGAAAGCCGGACGTCCCCGAAGAACCGCCGAGTCGGACCAAGACCTCCTGGCATCCGGCAATCTCGTCGGCTGCCAAATCTTCCAACCCGGCGATGCGCGCATAAATGACGCACAGGGAATCCGGTCCGTCACGCCCGAGTTGGACGCCGACCCGGGCCGGTGCGGTTTCCGGATCCTTGTCGTTCGCCTCGGTCCCCCTGGCTTCGGGCCCACGTGCCGACGGGTGCACCGGGGCTTCCCCCTGGCCGTGCTTCAACGGCATCGGGATTCCCGCCGGAGGCGACGGCAGGTGCAGGGTGAATTGGCCATCACCGGCCACGTTGATGGCGGTGCCGACCTGGGATCCGCGTTGATCAAAGACCGTTCGGGGTGCCGACTCCGAGGGTCTGTCACGGGGCGGCATTCCCGGGTCGCCGGGGGTTTGGGTCGGTTGGGAGTTCAGGGCCTCCTCCTTGGCTTCGCGAAGTTCGGACTCCGTCCATCCCTTGGATTGGGAGTGTGTCGAATCATACTGGGCATGGTGCGGCAGGCAGAGGAAGGCGAGGTTGGATTCCACACTGTTGGCGGCATCGCGATCGATATGGGCGATCTGGCCTTCCTTCTGGCGGTCGTCGTGGTCGTACACCTGGCACAGGCAGCAACGTCGTCGGCACTCCCGGAGCACCCGTGCCTCAACGTCGCGCGGAATGGTTTTGCGGTTCGTGCTCATGGCGGTTCCCGGAATGATTCGTCCTTCCCGGTGCGATCACGATCGGCAGGCGTGTCCGGATCCGGTCTTTCGGGGGTTTCCGGTGGGGAATCGGGCGTTGGAAAGACGGACCTGGGACCGGCGGCAACACGGAATCCCAAAACCCGGTCCCGGATCCCCGGGGCATCCGCGCCCCGGACGGCCGAGCGGCAATCCGAGGCGGTGTCCCAAGCGCTGCCGCCGCGGACGACCCGCCCGGCGCCCGACTCACAGAGTGGGTCCACCACGCCATCGGTGTAAGTGTCCGTCTTGGTCCAACCCTTCCAATCCGCCTGGTCCAGACACCATTCCCAGACATTGCCATGCAGGTCATGCAATCCCCATGCGTTGGGCAGTTTGAGGCCGACGGGATGGGTCGTGGATCCGCTGTTCTTGTCGAACCACCCCAATCGATCCAAAGCCGGGTCCAGTCCGGCGGGTTCGGTGCAGGGGGATCCGTCATGGAAGGCGCTGTCGGTCCCGGCCCGGCAGGCGTACTCCCATTCCGCCTCCGTGGGCAGACGGAACGCCACCTCGCTCCCGTCGATCCCCGCGTCCTCCACGAAGCGGTTCAACCGCCGGCAGAATTCGACCGCTTCCTCCCAGCCCACGTTCTCGACGGGCAGATTGCGGCCATGTTGTTTGCTGGGATTCTCCCCCATCACCGCCTGGTATTGCCGTTGGGTGACCGGATGGCGCGCGAGCCAATAACCCTGGCTCAACCTCACCCGATGCCGGATTTCATCCATCGACCGCCCGGCTTCGTCCCGGGGGGATCCCATTCGGAATTCGCCCGGGGTGATCGCAGCCCATTCGATGCCGAATCGAAGCCACACCCATTGCAATGCGGCTCCCTCAAAATCCGGTTTGGCACCCGCGAAATCGACCGATTCCCGCTGGAGGAAATCCCGGCCGTCGACCAGGAAGCGGAACGCCTCCCGCGACAGCGTGATGCCCCGGACATCCCACTCCCCGGTCCCATGAAGCACCGCATGGGCCAGGAGGAATTCATGGATGGTCCGATGCGCGAATTGGAACCGCCCGCCCTCCACGCGATTGAGCAGGGACCGGGACTCGACCTTGAATCCACCGATCTTTTCCAAGCCCGGTATTTCCGCCAACCGTTCGCGATGAATCTGGGGTTGGCCGATCCGCGCGAGGTGGAGCGCGAGCAGGATGGCGGTGCGCCAACTCTCCTCCAGCGACATCCCCAGGGGCTTCCCGGCGTCCCGCACCAGCCATTGGTTCACCAACCGGTGATAGACGGCATACCGGTTCCGAAAATCGAGATCCGCCGGATGATCCTCCCCCACCAGGTCATCCATCCACGACAACAACAGCGGCCGCAGCCGAAGGGAACCCATCGATCGCGAGGCCTCCTGGGCCATTGCCAACCTCGGGTCCGGTGCGCCGCCGGAGGTCAGCCAACCCACGATCCTCCGGAACCCGCGCCGGCCGTAGCGGAGTTGGAGGTACCGTTCTGATTGGGCGTCGTCGAACAGCGAAAGGTACTTCAACGGGCACTCGAAGTTCTCGAAGACAAAATGGCCGATCTTCTGGAGCAGGCGGGTGGAAGTCTCCGGGAAGAACTGCGTCCGGCAGGTCAGCACACAGCGGTGGAATCGGCTGATCCGGGGCAATAATTCCCGCAATCGTCCGTCCGCACCCATTCCCCCGCGATGGGCCTCGGCATCCTCATCCAGGGAATCCAACAAAAGGATGCAGCGCGCCGGATTGGGGATCTCCGCCAGACGTTCCAAGGTGTCCGGCCCGAGCTTCATCAATTCACACCGATGACTCGGGGGCCGGAGCGAGGTCAGGTGCCGCAGCTTGAGCATGCGCAGGAGCGACGTCTTCCCCATGCCCGCATCCCCGAGGATGAACAGAACGCGATTCCCGGATACCGTCAGTCCCGGCCGGGCCAGGAACTTGTCGATGACCCCGAAGGCCGGTTGGCGCGAAACAATAAGCGCCCGGTCATTTTCCTCTTCCGGCGGATTGAAGTCCTGCAGGTCCGGGACGACATATTCACCCGCCAACTCATCAATCGCTCCGAAATCCCGTTCCATCGCGAGGACTTCCTCGGCCCGCGTCTTGCGCACCTCCACGAGGCGACCCGGCAATTCGGAACGGGTTTTGTCATTCCACGCGGGCGCATGGAAGACGGCGTCGCCCGCGATGTTGAACTGGGTTCCGACGCTTTGATCGGTCTGACCAAAGCCGGGGCGTTGGCCCGCGGTCGGCCTGCGTCGAGAGGGGTCGTCGGGATCTCCGGTGCTGTGGGTCCGGGCCATGGACGGGTCGATGGGATTTCTTGGGGAAAACTACCCATAATGACCGCGGATGGGCGAGTTGAAATTCCCCAGCCCTGCAAATGTCCGCGGAGATCCTGCCTCGGGCGCATCCGGGCATCGTGGGAAGGCGGGCCACCGGAGAACCGGGGCGGGTAGGAAAACCCGCCCTCCCAAGGCGGTCGCGACAGCTCCGGGGCGGCGGGTTTTCCCACCCGCCTTCCCACGATGCCCAGATGCGCCCCCGGCCTCATGGGACGGGTGTTCCGACTTCCCAGAGCCCGCTTCCCCCGCTTTCATACCCGCCAGTATGGATCAGCAGGGATCGACTTCAGGTTATAAGGTCTGGGCCGTGGATGACGTGGTCTATGGACCGGTGAACCTTCCGAGCTTGGTCGAGTGGGTTCAGGACGAGCGCGTGGTGGCGGACACGTGGATCTACGAATTGGAGACGGCGTTCTGGCGCAAGGCGGGCGAACTGGACCCGTTGAAACTCTTCTTTGGCCAGACTTCCGCCAACCCGGTGCTGCCCAAGGCCGATCCGCTCGTGCCCGGCGTCAAACCCGGAACCCTTCGCCGCGTCAAGATCTTCGCCGGCATGACCGATCAACAGTTGGGTCGGTTCGTCCAACTGATGCAGATCGAAAACGTCCTGAAATTCAAAGAAATCTGCCGACAGGGCACTCCGGGCGATTCCATGTATTGTGTCCTCGATGGCGAGGTGCGGGCCCGGATCCTCGTCGGCGGCAAGGAGACCACCCTGGCCACGTTCCAAGCGGGCGATGTCTTCGGCGAGATCTGCCTCTTCGATGACGGTCCGCGTTCGGCGGACGTGCTGGCCAATGACGACAGCACCCTGTTGAAGATCCCGGCGGACAAATTTGATCGCATGTGCCAGGAACAGCCGGATCTGGCCACCCCTTTCCTGCTGGCGCTGGGCCGCACCCTCACGGCGAGAATCCGCAATGACAACAAGCGCCTGGGTGAACTGATCACCCTGTCACGCGCCGCCCGCTGAATGAATCTGTGGCCGTGCAGCCGTCGGGATCACGGCGGCCCCACGAACTCCAACAACCGGGTGAACAAGGCCGCTTCGTCCGGCAGGCGCTCGATCGCCTGTCCCGGGCGCAGGAACCCGAATCCTTCACCCCACGCCGGACCATTCACCACCACCGCGTCGCTCCGTGCGGCAATCAACTGGGATTCCCCCCGCTGCAAGGCATCGCCCGGGGTGCCTTCCACCTCGTATTTCCAACCGATGATCCGCGCCTTGGGATACCACTCCCGCAGCCCCGCCAACAGCTTGGGCGTCGGACGCAATTTCACCAATAAACCGCCCTCGGTGGTCGGGTATTTACCCCCATAGACGGGCCGCAGTTCCCCCCCGTCCGGATCCCGCATGAACACTCCGGACGGCGCGAAATCGCTCACGGCCGCCGCATGGAGCACGACCACGGGTTCCTCGGTCGCGAATTCCAGAAACCGAGATGCCAGGTCATCGGTGGAGGTGAAGGGTTGCACCTCCACCGGGGGAACCGGACTGGGGAAGGTGGACATGACACCGCGCAACAGCAGGACCTCGTGCCCACGGGACGCCAATTCCATCGCCAGCAGCGTCCCCAGCCGACCGGTGGAGAAATTGGTGAATCGACGGACCAGGTCGAGTGGTTCGTAGGTCGGGCCAGCGGTGACCAGACAACGCATCGGGATCGGATACCTTGCGGGGAACGATTTGTCAGTCCGGGATTTCCATGACTTCACCTCAGGGCATTGCCTGTGACACCACCCGGAAGAAAGCCTTCTCCTCCGGGCCCGTCACCTCCAGTTGATGCAACTGCCCATCCCCGTCCGTCGGATCCCCGGTCGGCGTCCACTCTCCCAATTTCGAAGCCCGCTGCACCCGGTAGCGGAATCCCAAGACCGTCGGATAACTCACCAGCACACGCTGGAGACCCAGTCGTTGCGCCCGGACGGTCACGCCGTCCCCCGGGAAAACCAGGTCGGCGATCCAACCGCCATCGGCCGGGGTTCCGGGGTTGGGTGGTGTGGTGTAAACTCCGAAGGCAGTCCGGCCATCCTCACTGATCGCCACCGCCTCCACGCCCTGCACCGATTGCAGCGGGGCATTCCTGCCGGCCGGCAGCAATTCCGCCAAGCGGTGGCCGCGGCCGTCACGGGTCCAGAATTGGAGCCGGCCGAGGGGCGTCGTCGCCAACCCGCACATCACCGAACCGTCCTGCGACACGTCCGTCAATCGGCCGGCGACGCCGGGTTCTCCATCATATAAGACGACCACACCGCCGGCCGCAGTCCAGTAAGCCGGCCTCCCTTCCGCCTGGCCCACCAACAACCGACCTTCCCCGGACAGGGAATTGGGCTGGAACCCGCGGGGCAGAATCGTCTCCACCAAGCCGCCGACCGCCGACCACGTGACGGTTGTCGGCGACGGGAAATCGCTCAACCGGACGAGGGCTGCGCCGCCATCGTGGGACACCTTGAGATTTGCCTGGGGTGCCGGTTGATGGGTGTGGTCCACCAGCACCCGCATCGCCCCGTCGGCGAGAGCGAGTCGCACCAAATCGCCGGCCGGGTTCAATCCGAACACGAACCGTCCGTCCCCGCTCACGGCGGCGGCGTCGCTCAACGGCAGGAGGGTTGGCACCCCGTTCCGAATCACGTATCCGTGCGGGCCATCGGGATCCATCCTTCGGGCGGACAGCACGCCTCCGCCCCGGGACAAACCGGAGACCCTCCATTCCGTGTCCCCTGCCCCCGCCACCGGGTTCAACAGCGGCCCCATGGTTTCCGACAGCCGTTCATGGGCAAAAAGCCGATCCTCGCTGATCAGCACGGGACCCGTTCCCGGCCAGTACTGGACGAGCACCGTATGACCGTCCCCGGAGAGTGCCTTGAAATCGGTTTCGGACGGGGTGAAGCCCCCGAGCGGATCGGAATAATGGAGATTCTGAAAGGCCCGGGCGAAAACCCCGGCGACGGGTGCGACGGCGGGGTCCGATCGCGGACCCAAAAACGATTTGAGACCCAACGGGGGCGGGTTGTTGAACCGGGTGCCGGTGCCGAGGGCAGGCGAGGAAAACGAAGCCGAAGCACCACGGACAGTCGCCGTTTCCCAGGTCGCCGCCTGTCCCGATTCATTGTCCCAAGCCCGCAATTGCAGCCGGGCGATCGCACCTGCCAGAACACCCGGCACGTTCACAGAAGCCCCTTCGCCATCCGGATGTCCCTCACCTGTGGCAAAGCCCAGCACCGGCTCCACGGCTGCCAACTGGACATCGGTCGCGCCCGCCGCACCGGCATAGAACTGGACGGAATATCGGGTGCCATTGAGCAGGGTCACGCCATCGCGATCGAACACCGGTGCATTGAGAGGGTTGGGTCCGGCGAACCCGGGCGGAAGATAGGTCTGGAAAACAAAGGTTCCCTGGGCCAGGGCCAGACCGGACGAAATCATCAGTGCGAGGAACGGGCGCAGGTTTCTCATTGGAACGGGGCGAAGGGGTCAGGTTGGCAGCGTTGGTCGATGGCGCCCCCGAAGCAAAGAGCCTGCCACTCTCGGGCTTGTGATTGTGGTTCAACCGCGGCCCGGTCGGCGCTTTACTCGGCCCGTCTTCCATACCCGACCATGAAAAAATACAATGTCGGCGTCATCGGCTACGGTTGGGTCGCCACCGCCCACATCGCCGCCATCAACGCCACTTCGCACGCCCGGGTCACCGCCATCTGTTCGTCCCGGCCGATCGATCCCGCCGAACTCCAGACGCGTCACGGTTCCGCCATCCGCGTCTTTCAGGACCTGAAGGAGATGCTGGCCGACCCCACGATCCACGTGATCTCGGTCTGCAGTTATCCCGGGCTTCACGCCGCCCATGCCACCGCCGCGGCGCGCGCCGGCAAACATCTGATCCTCGAAAAACCCCTCGCCCTGACCTGGGCGGATTGCCTGTCCATCCGGGACGCCGTGGCCAAGGCCAAAGTCAGGACCTGCGTGTGCTTCGAGTGCCGTTTCTCCGCGCAGTTCCTCGCCACCCGGGCCGTCATCGACGCCGGCCTCCTCGGGGAGATCCATTATGGCGAGGTTGACTATTACCACGGCATCGGACCGTGGTACGGGCAATACCGGTGGAACATCAAGAAATCCGGGGGCGGCACCAGCCTCCTGAGCGCCGGTTGCCATGCACTGGACGCCCTGTTGCTCTGCCTCGGGACGGAGGTGACCGAGGTCCACAGCCTGTCCACGCGCTCCCGCAACACCGACTTCAAGGCCTACGAATACGACACCACGTCAGTCACGCTGGTCCGGTTCAAGGACGGGCGGGTGGGCAAGACGGCGTCGGTGGTCGATTGCCTGCAACCGTATTATTTCCACACCCACCTGGTCGGCAGCGAAGGAAGCCTGTTGGACAACCGGTTTCACTCGACCCGCCTGGCCGGGCTCAACAAGAACAAATGGAGCGATCTCTCCTTTCCGTGCGTCGATTCGGGCGACGTGAAGGATCATCCCTACCAGACGCAGTTTGAGGCGTTCTTCACCGCGCTGGAACAAGGGGAAGAAATGCCGCTCACCAGCCTGACGGACGCCTTGCGAAGCCACGCCGTGATCTTCGCCGCCGACAAATCGGCCCAGACCGGAAAAGTCGTGAAGATGCGGTCTGAGACGTGATCACCCACCCACCCACCCCCGATGCCCCGCCCCGTTGTCCTCGCCATTGCCGCCCATCCTGATGACATGGAATTCTGCATGGCGGGCACCCTGCTCCGCCTGCAGGAGGTCGGTTGGGACATCCATTGCTTCAACGTTTCCAGCGGGAATCTCGGGAGCGCGGAACACGATGCCGTGAAGACCGCCGCGATCCGTCGCCGGGAAGCCCGGGCCGCCGCCAAGGCCCTCGGCGCCACGTGGCATCCGCCCATCACCCGGGACTTGGAAATCTTCTATGGGGACCGACTCCTCCGGCAGGTGGCGGCGGTGGTGCGGATCGCCCAACCGCGGATCGTGCTGACCCATTCGCCCCAGGATTATATGGAGGATCACATGTCCACCTGCCGGTTGGCGGTGACGGCGGCCTTCGCCCGGGGGATGCCCAACTACACGACCCGTCCCCAGCGCCTCGCCAACGATGCACCGGTGACGCTTTATCACGCGCTCCCGCACGGGTTGCGCGACGGATTGCGCCATCGGATTGCGGCGGGCTTGTACGTGGACACGACCCCGGTGCATGGACGGAAGCGGGCCGCCCTGGCCTGTCACGCGAGCCAGAAGGAATGGCTCGACCACAGCCAGGGGATGGATTCCTACCTGGTCGCGCTGGACGAATTCAGTGCGGAAGTGGGCCGGCTATCCGGAGGCGGAGGCTGGGCCCATGCCGAGGGGTGGAGGCGGCATTCCCATCTGGGCTTTTGCGGCGAACGGGACGATCCGCTGCGGGAATCGCTGGGGGATGCCTGCCGTATCAACGGACATTATGAGGCGGCACTGGACGGACACTGATGCGAGAGCCGGCGACTTCGGATGAATACCGCGTTTGGCCAACCATTCAGCCCCTCATCTGCACGATGCAAATGTTGCCACCATGAAAACTTACGAATGGAAGGCCGTCCTGATTGCCGCCGTCGGTTCGATCACCCTGTGGCTCACGGCCCAGGCCCAGGCCCAAGCCCAGGACACCAATGCGCCCCGGACCGAGTTGGGCGTCTTTGAAGCGAAGGTGAACATGGTCGTCGTCAAGGGGACCGCCGAAATGGGTTCGGTCCAGACCTCCGGCGGTTCCGTATCGGTCCGATGCAAGGAGTTCATCGATCCCAACTCGGGCCGCAAGCAACTGGGTCTGGGCATCACGCTCACCGGGAGGGAGCGGCAGGTGGATTCGACCCTTATCGACTATGCCGAACTGACGTCGTTGGTGAGCAGCCTGGACTTCCTGGCGAGCGCCAATTGGTCGCTGACTTCCCTGCCGGACTTCGACGCCACTTATACCACCCGGGATGGATTCACCGCCTCGGTCTATAGCAGCCGCCGGCAACCCGGCACCACCGGGATCGCCTTGCAGAGCAACCGCACGATTCCCGTCCGGATCATGCTGGCTCCGGATCAGTTCGCGCAGTTTCGGACGCTGATCCAGCAGGCGAAAACCAAGCTGGACGGTCTGCCCGCCGGGAAGTGACCCCGTTGACTTCGGATCAGCCTGGGATTCATTTGTTCCCATCAGCCGACATCCCTTGCGTCGATGTCGGACACAAGGGTTTCGATTCACGCCGGGTCGTGGGAACCGGTGTAATGCGGGCGTGAACGTGGGAGTGGACAAAACCGGTCGGAAAACCGCCTGATGACCGGCAGCGACCTCCCCCTTGGCAGGATCCCATGAACGCCTACTTCCTCTATCTCGTTTTCCTCGTGTTCCCGGCCCTCATTGCCGGGGCGGTGGCGCTGGTCCGACACGCGCGCCGTTTGGAACGGTTGGAACGGGAACTCGGCCTGCTCCAGCTCGATCGATCTCGTCTGTCCGCCCCCCCGATCCCGGAAATGCCGCGTCCGGTCCCCGCCGCGCTCCCGATGGAAATCCCCCTGCCGTCGGCCCCGGCCCCCGAATCCATTCCGCGTCCGGTCATGCCGCCACCCCTGCCCCCGGGTCGGCCGGGAGGGATGCCGGCTCAGGTCCTGGCCCAAAGCGCCGCACCGGTTCTGGAAACATCCACCGGGTTGGCGGCGCCGTCCGCGCCCCCGACCCCACCCGCCCCTTCGACCGTCGCGCCCAAGCTCCCGGCCTGGGATTGGGAACAATTCCTGGGCGTGAAACTGTTCGCGTGGCTCGGGGGATTCGCCCTGTTCCTGTCGGCCGCCTTCTTCCTGAAATATTCCTTCGAACACGACCTGATTCCGCCCGCCGCCCGCGCTGCCATCGGGTACGTCGCGGCCCTCGCGCTGATCGGCGGGGGGTTGGGCCTTTGGAAACGCCGATATGAGACCACC
>JANYCC010000310.1 GCA_025360495.1 Verrucomicrobiota bacterium
TGAGAAACTGGTGGAGGAACTCAACCCGGTGCGGGACCCGGGCCGGCACCCGGTTTTCCAGGTGCTCTTCGCCCTGCAGAACGCGCCCGTCCATGCCCTGACGCTGGCGGGGATCGAGGTGGTCCCTCAGCCGGGTCTCGGGGGGACGACGCATTTCGACATCGAGCTGCACCTGTGGGCGGTGGAAGGCTCCTGGACGGGATGCATCTTATATAATGTCGATCTCTTGGACGCGACGACCGTCGCGCGGATGGCCGGGCATTTCGTGGTGTTGTTGGAGGGGTTGCTGGGGAACCCGGGACTGCCGGTGTTCCGGGCGGCCCTGCTTCCCGCCATCGAGCGGCATCCACTGCTGATCGGGTCGAACGGCACCGGGATCAGCCTGGGCGGCCACCCGACCTCGAAAACGCCGGCTTTCGTGCAACCCAGCACGGCGGTGGAAGAGTTCCTGGCCGGTATCTGGCAGCAGGGATTGCGCGTCGCGACGGTGGGGATCGACGACAATTTCTTCGAGTTGGGGGGCCATTCGTTGCTGGTGGCGCGGATGGCGGCACGGATCCGATCGCACTTGGGAGTGGCCGTTCCGTTGATCACATTGTTTGAAGCCCCGACCATCCGGACCCTGGCCCGAGCCTTGGTCAACCTGGTGAAACGGCCCTCCGACGACACCCTGGTGCCGATCCGGATCGGGGAGCGGTCGCCCCCGTTCTTTTGTGTCCATCCCGTGGGCGGACAGGTGCTGCGTTATGCGCGGTTGGCGTCCTGGTTGGAGGACGGTGAGACCTTTCATGGATTGGAGCATCCGGGCCTTCATGACCCGGCGGCCACCGCGCTTTCCATCGGGGATCTGGCCCGTCATCACCTCGGGGTCCTGCGCGCCTGCCAACCCCAAGGTCCCTATCATTTGGGGGGATGGTCCCTCGGTGGGGTCATTGCCTGGGAAATGGCGGTGCAATTGGAGGCGGTTGGACAGGAGGTGGCATTGCTGGCCCTGTTGGACTCGGTGGCGCGCGATTCCTCGATGTTGGTTCAACGCCCCGACGCCCGGGCCCGATTGGCGCATTTTCTCCGAATCCACGGCGTGCCCGCCGGGAACATCGCGGCGTGCCTGACGGCCGGGGGGACAGGACCCGCAGAAGGGAGACTGTCGCGGGTTCACGGCCTGGTCCGCGAACACGGTTGGCTGCCACCCGGATTCGACCGGGATTTGTTCGAACGACTACACGATCTCCATGACCGCTCCCTGGAGGCCTCCCGTGATTATGTGCCGAAGCCGGGATATCGGGGACCGCTCACGCTGTTCCGCCGGACCGAGGGACTGTTGAGGGAACCGCGCGAGGGCGGTTGGGAACGGCTGGGTTGCCGACTGGAAATACAGGATGTGCCGGGCGATCACGAATCCATGCTGGAGGAACCCCATGTACGGGTTTTGGCGGCCCGGTTGCAGACCTGCCTGACGGCGGCGCGCGCAAAGGGGTCGGACTTGGGTTCCCCCGGGGACCGGCAGCCGGGGCAACGTCCAATTCGATAAACCACGTGGGCTCCCCGTCATGACAGATCCCGGAAATGGAGTCGCGACAGCCGGGACGTTCTGGCGACAACAGACCGTTGGGGCACTCCCCTTCCAAAGCCTGCCGCGGGACCGCAAAGTGTTGGGAAACGAAGTGGGGAAACGGTTGTGTCATGAGCAGGCTTTGGATCCGGCTCTCTGGGACGACTTGCGGCGTGGGCTCGCGGTTCCGGGTGGGGAATTGAAAGAGCTTCTGCTCACCGGGTTTCTCGCGCTCTTATTTCGGCAGACCGGACATTCCGATGTGGTGGTCGGGGTCTGGGAAGAGCCGGTTGGATCCGACGCGGCCCGTCGTGGGCCGGAGCAAATGCTGCCGGTGCGGGAATCGGTGCGCGGCGGGCAACCGTTTGCAAAGTTATTGGAACAGGTCCGGGTCAGGTTGGCGGAGGCCCGTCGCCTCGGCCCGGGGCCAGGGAGGGACCTTGTTGGGACAGCTGTCGCGGAGGATGCGGCGGGTGGGGCAGGAACCATTCCGGCGGCCTTCGCCCTGACGTTTCCGAGGGGCGGAAACGGATTGGAAAGTTCCTCCGCGCCCACCGAAGACCCGTTCGTCGCCGCGGTCGTCCTCGGTCTGCAGATTCACGATACGGAGGGGCATCCGGGTCTGCGGTGGCATTATGACAGCGGGCGGTACCAGGCGGGCTTCATCGGGTGGATGTCGCAACATTATGTCCAATTGTTGCGGGACGTGATCCGCGATCCCGGGACTCCCGTGGAGGACCTGGTGCTGGTGTCACCGGAGGAGGAGGCGTTCTTGCACGGTTGGAGCCAGGGTGCGCCCGACACCGGGTGCGCCGCCCTTTATCACGAGCGGCTCCGATCGCAGGCGGAGCGGACGCCGGATGCCGTCGCGGTGGTGCATGGGACGGAGCAACTGACGTTTCGGGAACTGGAGATCCGGGCGAATCAACTGGCGCACCATCTCCAGTCGTTGGGCGTGGGCCCGGATGTCATCGTGGCCCTGTGCCTCGAACGGTCGCTGGATTTGGTGGTGGCCGCGTTCGCGGTGCCCAAGGCCGGCGGCGGCGTGCTGTTGTTGGACCCGGACGCGCCGGTGGAACGTCTGTCGCTCCACTTGGAATGGGTCCGGCCGGGCGTGGTGGTGAGCCACCGGAAGTTCCCGGGATTGTTGGACGATGGGTCGGTGCGCTGGGTGTTCCCGCGGGAATTGCCGGCGTGGTTGGCGGGGAGGCCCGTGGTGCCGCCGGTTTGCCGGGCCACCGCGGAGAGCGTCTCGATGCTCTTCACGACCTCCGGTTCAACCGGTCGCCCGAAGTTGGTGGTCCAGGCTTATGGGCATTATCGGGCGGAGGAGCAGCGTGATTCGAAGGATCGATTGCTGCTGAAGTCCAGTTCGGGTACGACGTTCACCTCGTTTGAGATCCTCACGATCATCTCGGGCGCGACCCTTTTCATCGTTCCGGAGGGTGTCGAGCGCGACCTGGCGGAGTTGGTCCGGTTTATCGGCGAGCATGGGATCACCCAGATCCTGCTGGCGCCGAGTGCGCTCGGGGCACTGCTCTCACTGGATGACCTGACCGCCTGTCGCAGCCTTCAATCGGTGCTGTGCGTCGGCGAGATGATCACGCCCGATCTGAAGCGCCGTTTTTTTGGGCGTCTGAAGGCGCGCCTGTTGGTGGCCTATGGCTGCACGGAAGCCCGCGGGGCGACTTCGCGGTTTTGCGGGGTGGACGACGATCCGGCATTGGTCGATGCCGGCCGCACGGACGTCGGCATGGAGGTCTATGTCCTTGATGGCAATCTCCGGTTGGCGGCCGTCGGCATCCCCGGTGAGATCCATATCGGGGGTCAGATCGCCCGGGGATATCTCAACGAAGCGGAAGCCACGGCGCATCGGTTCATCCCGCATCCGTTCCGAACGGGCAGCGGGGCGCGCCTGTTCCGCACGGGCGACCTGAGGCGCCGATTACCGGATGACACGCTGGAACTGCTGGGACGTTTGGATCATCAGGTGAAGATCCGCGGGTTCCGGGTGGAATTGGGCGAGGTGGAGGCGGCGATCGGGGCTTATCCCGGCGTGCGCGAGTGCGTGGTGATCGCCGCCGGTGGGGTTTCAGGAGATTTGCGGCTCGTGGCCTATGTGGTGTCCGGGACAGAGGTTCCGGCGGGCGAGGGGAGGGGATTGCGGGAATTCCTGTTGCAGCGCCTGCCCGAACCCATGGTGCCCGCAACTTATATAATGCTGGATCGGTTGCCCCTGACGCCCAATGGCAAGGTCGATCGCCAGGCCCTGCCCGCACCAGAATCCACGGGGGTCCGCGGGTCGTCGTCCCGAGGTGCGCGCACGCCGTCCGAGGAGGCGGTGGCGGCGATTTGGACCGGTTCGCTGGGAGTCACGGACGTGGGCGTGGACGACGATTTCTTCGAGTCCGGCGGCACCTCGTTGAACGCAGTCCGGTTGCTGGCCGGGTTGGAAAAGCGATTCGGGTTGCGGCTGACCCTGGCCGATTTGCTGCGCCATCCCACGGTGGCGGCTTTGGCGGGATGGGTCAGCGAACCGGGGAACGTGGGACACCCCACGGTGGGCTCGGGGTTTCGCGGCACCCGCGTCGGAACCGGGGCGCCGGTGTTTCATGTGCCGGGACTGGCGGGCTTCGAGTTTCTCTCCCCACCGCTCGCCGCGGTCATTGGCGGCCTCCGTCCCTATTTCGACGGCCTGCAATTCCCGGGATTGAACCGGTCCCCGGGCATCGTGCCCGGTTGGGAGGAGATCACGTCCGATCTCGTGCGGCAGATCGGGGACGTGTGGCCGGAGGGTCCGCTGTGTCTGTCCGGATTCTCCTGGGGCGGGGCGGTGGCCTATGAAGTGGCATGCCGGTTGACCCGGGCGGGGAGGAAGGTGGAGTCGGTGATCCTATTGGACAGTTGGGTGCCCAAACAATGGCCGAGACGCAGTCGGATGGGAATGTTGCGGGTGCTGGCGGGTCGGGTGTGGTCGTTGCCGCCCCGGATGCGCGGGGAATTCCTGTGGGGGGTGCTTTGGAACACGGCGGCGAAACCCTTCCGGCGGGCGGCACTCAGGGTTCCGCGCCCGGGACCGGCCCCGGCGGCAACGGAGTCGGCGCCCGACCCGGTGTTGGATTCCGAACGACGCTGGGCGGCGACCTTGGAAACCTCGCTGGGTTCGCGTCTCGGTCCCTATGCGGGCCGGGTGGTGCTGTTGCGGGCGACCCAGGTGCGTCCCAATGAGGAACTGGGATGGGCACGTCCGCCGCTCAACGGGTGGGATGAGATTGTCCAAGGCGAATTGGTGGTGCGCCGGATCCCGTGTTTCCATCACGACATGTTCATCGAACCCGTTCATCCGGGTGTATTGGAAGCATTGCGCGAGGAGTTGGGGCGGGGTGTTGGGGTGGGGGTCATTGGGACGCCCCCCGGTGCATGACGGGGCTAACACCCATCCCCGGCGACCAGGCGGCGGCACAACCGGTAGACCTCCATCAATTCCGGGATACCGGACTTTTCGAGGCTCAGTTCGTAGGGCGAGCCCGGGCCGAGAAGGCGCGGAAGGATGCTGCTCACTTCGCTGATCTGGGCATGGTGCCGGGCAGCCAGGCAAAGGAAATATAGGTAATGCACCAGCGAGATCGGCCGATCCGGGTCGCTGCCCATGAGCCCCTGGATGAACACGAAGGCCCGCTGGATGGAGCGGTCGCCGGGTTCCACATGAGGGACCCCGTCGGTGAGGGTGGACACCAGGGCGAGCGCCTCGGCTTCCACCTCCGGGTCGCCGTCCCGCAGGCCCGGCCACGGCCCCGCATCCAGATGGGGGGCGATCCGGCGCAGGTGGCACCAGGCCATGCTGGCAATGGCGGGCAGGGCGGAGTTCGTGCGGCCGCCGCTGGCCAGGCGGCGGAATTCCGCGGCCAAGAGACGGCATAAAGAGGGCTCCTGGTAACGGAGGGCCCGGTAACCGAGGCCGGTCAGCAGGACATAGCGGGAGACTCCCAAGACTTCGTTGTGGCGCTCGAGCAGCAGACGCATCGCCGGCCCTTCCATCGGAATGCGGGAGTTTCCGAGCACGGTGGAGAAATTGCCGACAATATAACCCTGCTTCAGCAGTTTTGAGCGGTCGAAGAAGAGGCGGACCCGACCCTCCTCGATCGGGGGGAGGTCACCCAGTTGTTCGCCGGCGAAGCGGAGCATCCGGTGGGTGCAGGCGCGGGCCCCCAGTTCATCGGTCATGCGGTGCCGGATGCACTGGGCCAGGTATCGGGAGGCCAGGAATTCCTCCCAGTGCTGATGAAGGAATCGGTGGGTGTTGGGACTGGTGGTGGGGAAGAACACGGTCTGGCTGAACAGGACACGGAGTTCCTCGAGATCCGTGGCCAGATTCAGGCCGCGAAGGGGAAGCTGGAGCTCTTCGGTGACCTGCGCGGCCCGCCAGCGGTCCCGCAGGGCGCAAGCCTCATTCCGCACCTCCTCGAGGGCGATTTCACCTTTCGACTTCAAGAAGGTGTGCCAGGCGACGACCATGAGGGCGTCCAACCAGGGTTCGACCCCGAGTTCGGTCCCGCTGGAATCCACGCGCCGGTGCAGATCCGTCTTCCGGACCAGGGTGGCCACCGCCTCGGTGAGGAGAGCTGCACGGGAACTCAGGGCGTCCGCTTTCAGTTCGGAAAGCCGGGGTCCGATCTGGCCCAGGATGAGGGGGGTTAGAAAAAGGTTTTCCAGGTCGGGATCGGCGAGTTCCTTGAGTTTGACCTTCACGCCCGGGTAGAGGCCCTCGGCTTCGTCCAGACTGAGGAGGCGCACCCGGAACACGTCCGGCGGCGTGCTGGCCATGGTCTCGGCTCCCGGAAGCTCACTGCGGACGCCCAAAAGGATCATCAATTGGCCATTCTGACGGTTGCCCAAGACCAACTGCTGGAGCATCGCGACAAAATCCGAGAAGCCCAGGGAGAGGTTTTTCGCCAGAAACTCATCCACCGCATCCAGGATCAGGACCGTGGGTTTGGTCTTCAGCCGTTCGGCGAGCCAGTCCCAGTCCACCAACGGTGAGGTGGAAACCTCGGCGGTTTCATCACGGTTGGCGTCCAGTTTCTGAACACCATTGACATAGGCGCACCAATCGCGCCCCAGGAGTTCCCAAGCGCCCCCGGACTTTGCACCCGCGCGAAACTGCGCGGCCTGCTCCTTCCCCAGCGTCACCCGTTGAAGCGGCACCAGGATCACCAACCGGCGATCCGGCTCGTCGCTGGCGAGGTGCCGGAGAAAAAGATCCCGGGCGATGATCCGGGCGACGATGGATTTGCCCACCCCCGCCTGCCCGGTCAGGACCGCAACCTGGGGCTGTTCGCCGCCCTGCCGGACACGCTCCCCCAGCTTTTTCCGGATGAACTCCTGATGACCCCTGGGTCCCCCGTCGGAAGCCGGTTCCCCCCCCGGCCCCGGGAGATTTTCGCCGACCAGGGAGTGAACGCCGGCCGAGATGCCGAAATTATAGATCCGGCCCAACGTGAGCTCGGCCAGAGCGGCCGCCGTTGAGACCGTCCACTGGCGCAACCGGCTTCCGAGCACCTGGCAGATGAGATCGGTGTGCTTGGCCGGGTGGTGCATCCCAAGGTGGGTGCCGCGGATGACCAGTTTCTCGACATCCTCACGGATCTTTTCGCGACGGGTCCCGTATTGGGCACTCTCCAGTTCCCCATATTGGGCGATGGTGTGATCGTCCGCCGCCAGCACCTCCAGCGAGGTCGGGCGGGGCAACCCGTCGGCGTCCAACTGCTTCAGGAACGCGATGTAGTTCTTCTCCAGGGTGAGCACCCACTGGTTTCGATAAACCAATTGCAGGGGGATCTTGTTATAGGCGAACGGAAAGGGCGGGATGAGTTTCTTGAGCAGCCAGATGAGGGGACCCAGCAGGAGGATGTAGAGGCTGAGGACCAGGGTATGCCACACACTGGCTCCGGCGTGCGGCACATCAAGGTTGACGATGCGCCGGGCGCGCAGGGTTTCGCAGGCCAGCGCCCGGTACTCCGGTTCCCGATCTTTCAGTTTTTTCGCCAGCGAGGCGTGTTCATTGCACAGCATCGCCTTCACCACGAGGCCGCCGGTGCTATGGGTCACATAGACCACATGGCGATGCCTGGGGAACCGCCCCAGCGCCTGCGCCAGATGCCGGGCTGCCGCCTCGATGTCCCCACCGGCGATGCCCGCCGG
>JANYCC010000339.1 GCA_025360495.1 Verrucomicrobiota bacterium
CCGGGGTGAATTGGATGCGGGAGAAACGGGTGTGCAGGGCGGTGGCGAGCGTTTTGACGGAAAGCGTCTTGGCCAGGCCCGGGACGCCCTCCAACAGGACGTGGCCGTTGGAGAGAAGCCCGATGACGAGACGTTCGACCAGGTATTTCTGGCCGACGACACACTTGTTGATCTCCGCAAAAAGCGGTTCCAGGAAGCCCGAGGCCTCCTGGACGGCGGCATTGGCGGCGGATACCGAAATCATGGGGCGCTTGTATGCCCGAGAGACCCCTTCGCCCGCAACGGCGTTCAATCGGAACCTTGGGAGGAGGATCCATCCATTCACTGCTCCCATCGGGCTCCGGGCGGCGTCCCGGGCCGTACTCCGACTGGATCCGGCATCAGAATCGTCCCGCCCAGGCCCATTCCGAGCCCGCGCAGGTCGACGAGGAACTCCGGTCCTGGCCGGCCGCGCTTTGCTGAGCCCCAACCCGCCAACAATCAACGCCCCTGACTCATCGAGCTGAGATCCGATCGGGAAAGTGGAGTCAGCGTCTCCAAAGGCTCAACCACCCGCCAGATTGGGAAACACCCCGACCATCGCCTCCTGGTATTTCGCGGCGATCTTCTTGAAACCCTCCGTCGTGGGATGCAGCTCATTGGCCCAGTCGGAATCCAACAGCGTGCCCTGCGTCCGCACATGCACGCACCGGGGGATTGTCTGTTCCAACCGGATCAGCAGGTTGTCGAACTCGACGAGCATGTGATCGATGACGGTGCCTTGGAAATCCGCCGGGATCCCGAGAGCATCCATCCGCGCCTTGATCCATTTGCCGGCCACCTCGATGCCAAAGATCCGCACGCCTTCGCCCGTGGGAATCGCATAATCATACCCCTGGGTGAAGATATAGGCGCTGGGCTGGCAGTCATCGCGAAGGTCCGCCAGGTCCAGGTAGACGCTTTCAATCTCCTGAAGTCGCCGCCGGAAACGGATCATGTTCAGGCAGTCTTCCCAAGTGTATCCCTGCTTATAGGGATTCAGCAGCACCGGGAGATTGGCCCCCACGATGTCATTGCCACCCCCGCTGAAGAGGATGCAGTCAAAGGCCAGCTTTTCGCCGGCAATGATGTCATACAATTCATCGTATGGATCCCCGCAGATCATCTCCCGCGCGTCATTCCCATTCTTGGACTTGTCCAACTGCACGATCTTATCCCCGTTGAGACTCTTCAATTCGGTGGGGATGTTGGTGCTCAGGGGGACGGGATAGGCAAACCATGAATCCCCCTCAATGAGCATGCCGACGGCTTCCGGCCGACTTTTCTTGGCGTCACGATAGCGGGTGATCGGGGTTCCGGAGGTCGGTGGGGCGGCCATGATGATTTCCTCGGGGGAGATCACCCCGCCCGCCGTTCACGACCCGGCAGCGCAAGACAATCCCGTCAGCGAGGGCATTCATGGCGGATCCCGTCGGCGACTTCAATCCGGAATGCATCCGTTGGCTAAGGTCGGACACGTGCCGCCTCCCCCAGCGCCTGCACCAGTTCCTCGGCGGTCCACCGGTTGCCGTCGAATTGCCGGAACACCCGCCCCTGCGGGTCCAGCACCACGGTGCGAAGGTTGTGGAGGAAACTGCCGCCCTGATCGGCAAACCGAAAATCCAACTGCGCCGCCATCGAAGCCATCACGTTCGTGGACGCCGAGGCAAACAGCCACCGGTCGGTCACCTCACCCCGATGAACCTCCGCATAGCGTCGGAGCACTTCGGGTCGGTCGTATTCCGGATCGAATGAGATGGAAAGAAACTGCCAGTTGGTCGCCCCGGCCGCCTGCTTCAGAAGGAGGTCCCGCGATCGACTGAAATTCCGGCTCAAGCGCGGGCAATAGTCCGGCAACGGACATCGGGTGAAGAGGAAAGTGAAGGCCAACGCGCGTCCCCGATAGTCAGAAAGATGGATCGTCCGTCCGTTTTCTGCGGTCAATCCCACCTCCGGCAGGACATCCCCGGGCTTCAGTTGGGCGGCGTGGAGCAGGGCTGAGGACGGCGGATCGACGGGGAGTGGAACCGCTCGCACATCGCCCGGGTCCACCTGATGGATCCCCTCGATCCAACTCTCCTCCTCACCGGCCCGGACACTGAATGTGATCCGCTCGCCCACCTCCAATCCCTGCAGTTCGTTGGTGTCTCGGACGGTGAACTCCATCGTCATCTTCGGCATCAACCCCGGAATGTCCTCGTGCCGGATGACCACTGACTTGCCGTCCGCGGGAAGTCCCCGGATGAGCCCGGTGGCGAGGAACGACCGGACTGCCTGCGTGGAAACCAGCGGGGCTGCCGACCCCGGTTGAGGCCGCGTGCCACCGGACGCGTTCGGGTCCGATGTCGGAGGTTGGGCTTCGCAACCCAGAAACAGCAGGCCCGCGGCCAATGCCGTGATGATATGAGGCTTGATTCCAAACATCGCCCTTATTCCGTCGGGATGAAGGTCACGGAAACGATCCCAGAGTGGCCTTCGGTGGGAATGGGCGCGCGACCCGCGCTGAATCCGGGGCGAACCGTCTTAGGACCGATCGTCGCGCCTTTGGAGGAGCGGCTTTGGGATCCGGGGCGTGAATCTAATATGAAGGCGGATCGCATGGCTTGGAGACCGTCTCAGTGGCCAAAAGGGGCCCGACACCACATTGCCCAACCACACCGGGTCAACAGGACTTATGAAACGTCACTTATGCGACCCACAGCCGTCCGTGGCCCGTCCTTGGGAAGATGCTATCTGACCGGTCTGGCGGCCCTGGCGCTGAGCCTTTTGGTGTGCGCCGCAGGCGCGGAAGATCTGATCACCCTGGATCCCGTGTGCGACCTGCCTGAGAAGAGGAACCCACCGTTGCCGCCGGGCAATCCCGGGCCCGGCACACGCCGGATGGCGGAACGCCTCTCGGAATTCGGCCGGAAGTCGGATCCGTCCGCGATGGCTTATATGAGCGACCGCATGGTCACCCTGATCGAGGGGCGGATGACCAACTCCATGGCGGCCAATGACCGATTCCGGCTGCAGTTCCAACTGGGCATCCAACAGACACAGGCCGGGAGACCCGACCTGGCGTTGAACACCTATGCGGCGCTGGAGCGATTCGTCGCCGAAAGCGGCGGACATCTCGACTCGCGCACCGGCGTGGAGCTTCGGATGCGCAAGGCCGTGGCCTTCCTCCGACTGGGCGAACAGGAGAATTGCCTGGCGACCCATAATGCCGATTCGTGCGTCTTCCCGCTCAAACCCAAGGCCTATCACCTCCTCCCGCGCGGCTCGCGCGGGGCGATCGCCCTTTTCAATGCGCACCTGGCTGAATTTCCCGATGATCTCGGCACCCGCTGGCTGCTGAACCTGGCCCACATGACCCTGGGCGAATACCCGGACCAGGTGCCCCCACAGTACCTGATCCCACCCCGGTCGTTCGCCTCGGAGTATGAACTGCCACGCTTCCACGATGTGAGCGACGGGTT
>JANYCC010000349.1 GCA_025360495.1 Verrucomicrobiota bacterium
GCCTCCTCTCCTCCTTCGTTCCTCAGGAAGAGAGGGGAACCAGATATCTGGCCTTCATCCTTCATCCTTCATCCTTCATCCTTCCTCCGTCCCCCCTACCCCAGCACCCCGCCAATCACCTTCCCATACACGTCCGTGAGCCGGAAATCCCGGCCGGCATAACGATAAGTCAGGCGTTCGTGATCAAATCCCATCAGGTGCAGGATGGTGGCGTGGAGATCATGGACGTGGACCTTGTTCTCCACCGCACGGAATCCGAATTCATCGGTCGCACCGAACACCGTCCCCCCCTTCACGCCGGCCCCGGCCATCCACATCGTGAAGCCATAGGCATTATGATCGCGACCGTTCGAGCCCTGCGTCGTGGGGGTGCGACCGAATTCCCCGCCCCAGAGCACCAGGGTGTCCTCGAACAATCCGCGCTGCTTGAGATCGGTCAAAAGCGCGGCGATCGGTTGGTCGATCTCCTGCGCATATTTCCGATGATCAGCCTCCAGGTTGGCATGGCTGTCCCAGGGTTGACCCGCCCCATGCCAGAGTTGGACATAACGCACGCCGCGCTCCAGCAAACGTCGCGCGATCAGCGTCTGGCGCGCATGGACGCCCTCCCCGTAGAGCGCCCGGATGTGGGCCGGTTCCCCACTGAGATCGAAAGCATCGGCCGCCTCCATCTGCATGCGGTAGGCCAGTTCAAAGGATTGCAACCGTGCATCCAGCCCGGCATCCCGATCCGAACCCCGCCCGAACTCGCCCTCCAATGCGTGCAGGAGATCCAGTTGCCGGCGTTGTTGGGCCCGCGTCGTGTGCCCGTTGCGGATGTGGGCGATGAGCTTGTCGATCTGCGTGTGCTGGGAATCGACATAGGTTCCTTGGAACACCGTGGGCAGGAAGCCGGACTGCCAGTTCTCGTTCTCCTTCACCGGCAATCCCCGCGGACACATCGCCACGAACGCCGGCAGGTTCTGGTTCTCCGCCCCGAGTCCGTAGGTGATCCAGGATCCGAGGCTCGGCCGCGGTTGGATCGCGTCGCCACAGTTCATGAGCATCAGTGACGGCTCATGGTTCGGGACGTCGGCGGTCATCGAACGGATGACGGCAAGATCGTCGGCGTGGGCGCCCGTGCGTTCGAAAAGCTCGCTGACCTCCAGGCCGCATTTCCCGTGACGCCGGAATTTGAAGGGCGAAGGAAACGCCCCGGTCGTCACATTCTCGGTCGCGAGATTGCCGCCCGGGAGGGGTTTGCCCGCCCATTTTTCCAAGGCGGGCTTCGGATCGAACGTGTCCATCTGGGACGGTCCGCCGTTGAGGAAAAAGTGCACGACGCGTTTCGCGCGCCCGGGGAAATGGGGCGCCCTGGGGAGAAGCGGGTTCGCCGCGATTCCATCCGCGCGGGCGGCCGGGGTCGGACCCCATTCGCCCAGCACACCGGCCAACGCCAGCGAACCGAGTCCCATCCCGCAGCGCCTCAGGGCATCACGACGCGTGAGGAACGGGTTCACCGAACCCAGCAGGCCTGCGAGTTGGGGCTTCATCTCAGTTCAAATGGGCGGACTCATTCGATAACAACAGCACCTGGGCGAATTGTTCCAGTGGCGTGAGCAGCGGCTTTTCATCCGTCCCCGCCGCCCGCAGGAACTCCAGGCCGAGTTCGCGCTCCCCCGGGGTCGGTGGACGTTGATGGACCCTTTCATAAAGCCGGGTGATGCACTCCGAGGGGTCGCCGGAAGCATTCCCTTTCGCACGACCCGCCAACGCGCGGGCGCGTTCCACCAGCCAGTCGCTGTTGAGCAGATATAACGCCTGCTGTGGCACGATCGTCGCGTGCCGTTGCGGTGCGTGGAGATCCGGGTTGGCGAAATCAAAAGTCCGCATCACCCCGGGTAGGGACTTGCGATCAATCCGGCCGTAGACCGTCCTCCGGGAAATGGCGGGTCGGGCATCCAGGTCGAAGGCGCGTCCCCCCGCCTGCAGGTCGAGTTCGCCGCTCGCCGCCAGGATGCCATCCCGCAAAGTCTCGAAATCCAAACGGCGCCGGGGGAATTGGTGAAGCAGGCGGTTGGCGGGATCCGTCGACGAAGGTGGCATCCCCGCGACCGCGGGCGACGCCGAAGCCTGCTGGTACACCGCGGAAAGCACGATCAAGCGGTGCAGCTTCTTGAGCGACCATCCGTCCGCCATGAAACGCCGGGCGAGCCAGTCGAGCAATTCCGGATGGCTCGGCGGCTCGGACCGTGTTCCAAAATCACTGGGGGTGGCCACCAATCCGACCCCGAAATGGTGCGCCCAAACCCGGTTCACAATCACCCGGGCCGTCAGCGGATTACCGGGATCGGTGAGGGAACGGGCGAGTTCGAGCCGACCACTGCCCCGGTCGAACGGGTGCACGTCGGAGCCCCCCAAGACTTCCAAAAACCGTCGTGGAACTTCGGGACCCGGCCGGGCCGCGTCGCCCCGGCGAAGGATATGTGCGTTGGTGGCGACGGGACGGTCCTCGAGCACCAAGGCATAAGGCGGGGCCCCGGGCGCATGGTCGAGCCACTGTTCGATCTCCATTTGCAACCGCGAGAGGGCGACGCGGTTCGGATCATCGAAATAGAGTTGGACGTCGAGTTCGACGATCGGACCGGACGGGGGAAGCACCGGGGATCTGGCCCCATAGAGGACTTGTCGCACCTGCTCGGCCGCGGCTTCAGAAAGGAGGGTGGGCACCGCGGTCCGGTTGGTTTTTGCTGACCCCAAGGCGGCGCGCCATTGCTGGTGCACCTCCACGAACAGTCGCCCATAACGCCGGGCGACCTCCGCCATCGAGGCCGGGGCCTGGGTGAAGAGCCGGGCGACCAGCGGGTTGATCGTTGAAGTCGGCGCGTCGGGTCCGGCCTCCGTGACCAGTTCCAGCGCCACGGCCGGGGCACGTCCCGCAAAATCGTCCGCCGGGATCGCGGCAAAAGCAAACCAGGGCCCGAACACCGGATCCGAACGTCCCGTCCCGTGTTCGATTTGGGATATATGATTGTCCCATTGCCTCACATTATAGGGATTGAGGTCATCCGGCGCGGGGCGGACATTGGCGGACACGGTGGGCAGCCGGTCCCGGTCGGTCACCGCCACCAGGTAATCGGCGGTCCGGTCGCGCAACCGATCGGCGACCT
Source organism: Verrucomicrobiota bacterium (assembly GCA_025360495.1). Taxonomy (GTDB): domain Bacteria; phylum Verrucomicrobiota; class Verrucomicrobiia; order Limisphaerales; family UBA9464; genus UBA6176. The sequence continues at coordinate 3,150 of JANYCC010000349.1, forward strand.
GGGCGGCCGCGGCCTTGAAGGCGTCCTCGAGCTTCTGCACGCGAGCCTTCAGTTCCCGCTCGAATTCGACCCGTGCCCGCGCCTCCGCGAAGGGCATCAGGGTCTCCGGCCCCGGCGAATCCGCGAGCGGCACGACGCGTTCCTGCGAACTCTGCAGGATGCCGTGAAGCGCATAATAATCGGCCATCGTCACGGGATCGAACTTGTGGTCATGACACCGTGCACAACCGATCGTCAGTCCCTGGGTGCCCCGGATCAGGACATCGAGTTGGTCGTCGATGATGTCATGCGGGTTGCCCAGGAAACGGCGGCCCAAGGACAGGAATCCCAGCGCCGCCAGGTCGGGATGACCCGAGGCCCGCACCGGGTCGATGGTCGAGGCACGCGGGTCGGAGGTGGCCGGGGCTGGCAGCCATTGGTCCGCGGCGACCTGGAGCTGCAGGAACCGGTCATAAGGCAGGTCCTCGTTCAGGGCCCGGATCACCCAGTCACGATAACGCTGGGGCTGAACAAACTGGCTCTCCTCATAATAGAAGACATAGCCCTTGGTGTCGGCGTACCGGGCCACATCGAGCCAATGCCGGCCCCAGCGTTCCCCATGGTGCGGCGAAGCGAGAAGCCGATCGACCACCCGCTCAAACGCGTCCGCCGAACGGTCGCCCTGGAACCTCTCCATCTCCTCGACCGTGGGAGGCAGGCCGGTGAGGTCGAGGCTGGCGCGTCGCAGCAGCGTATGCCGGTCCGCGGCCGGGGCCGGCCGGAGTCCGACGGCTTCCAGTCGGGCCAGGATGAACCGATCCACGGGGGTGCGGGGCCAGGCGGTGTCGTTGACGGCGGGAACGGGCTGATCGCGCGGCGGTATGAAAGCCCAATGCATGCCGGGCGGACCTCCGGGGACTGTCGGCCGGACCGGTTGATCGCGGGGTTCCAAGTCGGCGACCCGGACCCATTGCCCATGATGCCAGGCAAATTGATTCGTGCCCGCTGTCCGCCCCTCCGCCCGGACCGAAAACGGAACAGAAGCCAGCGCCAGAAGGCACAGGGACAAAAGCCAACCGGCCCGCGGATGCAGAGGGGACGGCTTCGGCTCGTGATTCATCGGACGACCCTCGTTTGTTAGGCCCCTCCGGCCGGGGAAACAAGGGAGTTCTCCCGGTGAGGGTGGGTATTCCAATCCCACCGGATGACCGAAACCGGGGAGTGGGTAATTATGACTTTGGGTCCAGCGTCTTGGTGCCGTGGATGAACCGTTATGAATGGTTCCATTTGAGACTCCTCGTGCCAAGGTGGGTGCGTGGGTCACACTCCGCCAAGTCGTAGCCGTGAGCCACAGAAAAACGGGGTTGCAGCATTCGATCCGTTTGGGATACCCGCTGACAATGGTTGATATCACCAAATCGCCACACACCGATCACACTCCCCCAGGAGCCGGGTCTTTCCCGTGGATCGGCAGCACGCCGATGGGCCTCGCGGCCGGGGTGATCATGGTGTGGTTGGACTGGCACCCCGGATCGGCCAATCCCGCCGTGTGGATCAACCGGGCAACCATGATCGTTCTCATGCTCGTGCGAGATGCGCAATGGCGCCATCACGGGAGGAATGATCATGATCGCAATGATGGCCGGTTACGCGGCGGCGATCCTGGGTGTCACCGCACGCCGAAGTTCGGTCGCCCCGACGACGCTGGCCGTCGGTGCCGGCATCGGACTCACTGTCGCGCTGACAATGTATGCGATGATGCCGCTGGGCAACCTCCCCCACCTGGCCGACAGAGCGGCGGCAACTGGATACGCAATTGCGTTGCTCTTGGTGCCGGTCGGCGGATTCGGAACCGCGGGACTTCTCGCGAGTCGTTGGGCACGACACGGGCCACACAGCGCGTCTGCGGAGCCGAATCGTGTCCGCGAGGGCATCCTCAGCGGCTTGTGCGCGGGCGGCACCGCGGCGGTGCTGCTCAGCGTCCTGACCATCAGCACCATGCTGATCTTCCCCACCCACGTGGACCTCAAGTGGGCCAATCCCGATCCCGACGTTCCGCACGGAACCCCCTACGAAGTCCGGATGAGCGTCGGCGATTCGGCCGGGAAGTATCTGTTCGACCTGCTTCTGGGCCCGTTGATCGGCTTGGGACTCGGGGCCATCGGCGGCCTCGCCCTGTCGGAGGGGATCACACGCCGTCGGGAGAAAGCCGAGGGACCTGAGGCGCCGCCGACAAAGACGGACCGTTCAGTGTGTAATGCATGAGGTCACCTGGGCTCGTGGCAACTCCAGAAGCAGTTCCGTCAAGGCTGCGAGGGTGGCGGCGTGGATCGGGTGGGACCCGTCCCACCGAAGGGCTGAATTGTCTTCATCCGCGAACCGCCCGCGAATAATGTCCCATGCGTGATGCCACGCCTTCCCGCCCTGTTCCTCGCCTTTCTATGCGTGCTGTCCGTGCCCATTCCCGCCGCAGAACCGGACCGCCAACCCGTCCCACCCGTCGCCTGGAAGAACGGCCCACCGACGGATGAACGCTATTTTCCCATCGCGGTATGGCTGCAGGATCCCAAGAACGCCGCGCGTTACCAGGCCGCCGGCATCAACCTCTACGTCGGGCTCTGGAGCGGGCCGACCGCCGGTCAACTGGCCGAACTCCAAAAGGCCGGTGTCTCGGTCATCTGCTCACAAAACAGGGCCGCGCTCGAACTGAGGGACAGTCCGGTCATCATCGGCTGGATGCATGGCGACGAACCGGACAACGCCCAATCCCGGGGCGACGGCCAGGGTTACGGTCCGCCGATCCTTCCCGAAACAATCGTCGGTGATTACCAACGGATCCGCCTCACCGACCCCACGCGGCCGGTGCTGCTCAACCTCGGCCAGGGCGTGGCTTGGGATAATTATATAGGACGCGGAGTCCGCCGGAATCATCCCGAGGATTATGTCGAATACGCCCGGGGTTGCGACATCGCCTCCTTCGACATCTACCCCGTGGTGCACGACAACGCCGAGGTCGCCGGGAGGCTGGAGTTCGTGTCGACGGGGGTCCGCCGGTTGGTTCAATGGACCCAGGGTGTGAAACCGGTCTGGAGTTGCATTGAATGCACCCACATCGGCAATCCCCAGTCCAAGGCCACTCCCTCCCAGGTGCGTTCGGAAGTCTGGATGGCGCTGATCCAAGGGGCCCGCGGCCTGGTTTATTTCGTGCACCAATTCAAACCGGCATTCCGTGAGGCCGCACTCTTTGACGACCCGGAAATGCTGGCCGGGGTGACCACGATCAATCGGCAGATCCGGGAACTGGCCCCGGTGCTCAACCGCCCGAGCCTGCCGGACGGGGCCACGGTCCGATCGGCGTCCGGTGACACGGGGATCGCCTGGATGCTGAAGCGGAAGGGGGACACCCTGCACCTCCTCACGGTGAATCTGCGCAACGTTCCCGATCGCGGCACCTTTGTGCTCCGTGGGCTGAAGGGGGCATCCGAAATCGAGGTGTTGGATGAGGCGCGCCATCTCACCGCAAAGGAGGGCGGATTCACCGATGATTATAAGCCGTATGAGGTGCACCTCTACCGGGTGCGGAGCGGCGGTTGACCCCGGGTTTTCGCCCTGGAACTGGAACGACTGCTTCGTCATGGCCGCGGCAAGGTTGTCGCGGAGATTTCGGGGCCGGGGAGATTGCCCTGAGCCGACCTAGGGAAATTGCTGAGATTTTCCAGATTAGGCTTTGAAAAGGCTCCGCGTTCCTGCCCCATCCTCTGCATGGAGTTGCGCCAAGCCCGTTTCTTGCCCCGCTTCGGTGTTTGGCTGTCCTTCTTTTTTCTGCTCGGCGACCTGTCCGGAGTCCCGGCGCTCGCCCAAGGGCTGCGCATCACGGACATCCGGCGGGAGGGTGCCGGGACAGTGGTGGTGGAGCATCCGGCCCGGGCGACCGCCTATTATCTGCTGTTTCGCGGCACGTCCCTGACGGACATCAACCACGTCGTCGCAGCCAAGCTGGGCGTGACGGGAAACGGGAGCGTCAGTGACACCGGGGCCCTGGCCACGACCGGTTTCTATCGGTTGGAGGAGGTCCCGCTCGATGCCCCGCTGGACACCGATGGTGACCTCATTGATGACGCGTACGAACTCGCGACCCCGGGATTGGACCCGCTCAATCCCGGCGATGCCGGTCTTCCGGCACCCGGGGCCGGCGGCCAGACCTATTTGGAAGCCTATCGCGAGCAGAAGAAGCCGCTGGCCACACTCGCCTCCACCTCGCCATTCACCGGTGAGGATGGAGTGGCCGTGACCCGTGAGACCATATTCCGGCTCACCCGACCGTTGGCCGCGGACGCGGTGCTGTCCCGGACCAATGTCCACGCGAGCTTCGGCGGGCGTCTGATTTTGTCCCGGGTAGATGTCTCGGCAGACCGCCGGTCGGTCACGCTATTCCCTCTGGAAAATCTTCCAGCCAGTGCCCGGGTCCGGGTCACGTTCGATCCCGGTGAGACCCGGGACGATCTGGGGCGCCGGCTCGACTTGGCCGGCACGGGACGGGCCGGCAGCCCGGCGAATGTGGATTTCGACACCCTGAGCATCACCCCGGTGGGTGAAACCGCCGTCATCGGTCATGTGTTCGCAAGCGAGCGGGTTCCCGATGGGAAGGGCGGTTTCACCAACCGTCCCCTGGCCAACGTGACCATCACCGTGGACGGCGCCGAGGAGACGCTGCGCACCACGACCAATCCGGACGGATCCTTTCAGCTTAAGCCCACGCCGGCGGGAAGGTTTTTTGTGCATGTCGATGGTCGCACTTCGACCACGGGAATCAGCAACGGCAACCTCCTGTGGAGTCATCGCGACTATTACCCGCTGGTGGGCAAAGCTTGGGAAGCGGTCGCCGGCATCCAGACCAACCTGGCCAACTCCAGCGGGATCATCTACCTGCCGCTGGTCCCGGCGGATGCCTTGCAACCGGTGTCTTCCGTCAATGTCACGGTCATCCCATTCCCGGCCTCCGTGGTCGCCGCCCATCCGGAATTCGCCGGCGTGGAGGTGCGCGTGCCGGCGAACTCCTTATACGACAACAGCGGACTGCGGGGCGGGCGCATCGGCTTGGCCCCCGTGGCCTCCGACCGGTTGCCGGAACCGCTGCCGGCCGGCCTGGAACATGTGCTCGACATCACGATCCAGTCGGATGGCCCGCAGAACTTCGATCAACCCGTGCCGGTGCGCTTCCCGAACCTGCCGAGTCCGACCACCGGGGAACGGCTGCCGCCCGGAGCCCAGACGGCGTTGGTGAGCTTCAACCATCGATTGGGCCGATGGGAGGTCGTCGGCTCGATGACGGTGAGTGCCGACGGCAAGTTCCTCGACAGTGATCCGGGGGTGGGGATTCGCCAACCGGGATGGCACGGCTGGCAGCGGCTGACCTGGCCCTTCCCGTGGCCGCCGATTGTATTTCCGCCGGCTCCGGAGTTCCCCAATTTTCCCCCGTTCCCGCCCTTCCCGCCGCCCGGTCCTTTTCCTCCACCCTTTCCGCAGCCGCCGAAACCCGCACCCCCGGTGCCGATCCCGGGCAATCCTTGGGAAACCGGCTCGGCCGGCATGGCTGCGGATGACGGTCCCAACCCGCCGCCCACCGGTCCTTACAACAGTCCCAACCCTTTCCCCAACCCCGATCCGAACGCAGATCCCAATGCCGATCCTGACTCCGGTCCCGGCGGCGGCCCTGGTGGGCCCAATGGCGGGGATGATGGGGCCGGCGTTTCCGCCGGGGCGTTCTGCCTCGACGCCGCCATCGAAGTGGGGTGTGTGAATACGGGGGCGGTCCTTCCCGGGGCACCCACGGTCGCCATCAGTCCTAGCGGCAAATCCACGTATAACCTGGCATTCAGCCAAGTGAACGGCGCGGTCACAGCGGAGGTCCGGTCCGTGGCTTCGGGCCAACTGGTGTTCGCCACCCAGGTGAATGCCAACCGCCCGCCAAACAGTGTCGGATTCGGGCCGGCCGAACAGGCGTTCGTGCACGTGTTCCGGCAGACAACCGCGAACGGGCTATCGGGCGACGAGGTGGTGGAATTGGTCACCCTCAATGGGAATACGCAGAGCTATGCGGCCTCCCGGACCGTCACGTTGGGCGCCTCGTTCCTGAACGCTTCCTCCGTCCGGTTCAGCCCGCATGGCCGCTACCTGACTTATACGGCGCTCAAAACCGATGCCCAGATCGCCTTGGTGGTGGTGGACGTCCTGACCCGCGAGGTGGTGTTCAACGGCAGCTTCCCCTATTCGACCGCACCGGTCCTGGTACAACCCGCCGACATGATCCAGTTCGGCCCCGACTGCGCCGATCGCACGATGATCTTCCAGTTCGGCGACACCCCGACTTCGCTGGCGTGGCACCTGATCAATCTCGAGACCCGCCAGGATGTGGCCCGACGACCGGCCGCTCCCGGCAGCTTCAGTTCGTGGGGATTCTCCTCGTGCGGTGACGCCGTGCAGTTGAACGCGGGTCCGGCGGTGCCCATCGAGTTTTTCGCCACGCGTGACGGCCGGGTGATCACCGGTCTCGACAAGGCCCCGGATACGATCGGGCTTAACCGCACCCGTCCCGCCCGCCCGCAGGCGTTGGTGGGGACCAATGCCCCGCTCCCGGCGAAATTCTCACGCGGGCTGCACTATTGGCTGCTCGTGGACATGCTCACGGGCGATGTCGTCCAACGCGGCCGGAGCGGTGGGAGCGGGGCGCTGATGGAAGGCGTGATGCTTGCCCCAAACCGCCCCTTCCGGTTGTTCGCCCTCCGGGCCGCCGACCTGTGGGTGGGTCGGGCGGACTTTGTCTCGGGCAACGTGGGAGCCGGCTTCCGCGCGCCATCGCCCCGTCTCGAACCGGACAGCACTCCCGACGGAGACGGGGACGGCTTGGGGAATCTGGCCGAATATATCGTGGGCTCCAACCGTGCCCAGGTTGACTCGAACGGTGACGGCCTCAATGACGGTGCGGCGGTGCGGGCCGGGCTCGATCCGCTCGAGGGCGGCCCCCTCGCGACCGGCATCGTGGCGGCGGTTCCCTTGCCGGGAGCAGCGGTGGACGTCTGTGCCGTGGGTGACCGGGTCATCGTGGCCTTGGGATCGGCAGGTGTGGCGGTGCTGCAACATCCGCCCGGTCGGAACCCGACGGTGATCGCGCTCGTGGACACCCCGGGCGACGCCCGACGGGTGAGCTGCAGCGGAAATTTCGTCGCGGTGGCCGACGGGCCCGCCGGACTCCAGATTGTCAATATAACTGATCCCCCCGCCGCACGGATCAGTGCCTTCCTCCCGTCCGTGGGCGTGGCCAACTGTGTCGCCGCGATCGATGGCACCGCCTATGTCGGCACCCAGGCCGGCCAGGTGGTGCTGGTGAATCTCGCCACCGGCACCGAAATCGGCCGGATCAGCGTGGGCGCCCCGATCCAGGATCTGCAATTCGGGGGTGACCGGCTTTATGTGTTATCGGAACGACGCCTGCTGCCCTACCGGATCGATACGGGTGAACTGCTGCCCAGCGGCCCGGGTGTGACCAGCGGCAGTGGCGCCGCCGCCACGCGCCTGTTTGTGGGCTTGGGACTGGCCTATGTCACCCACTCCAATGGCTTTCGGGTCTTCGATCTCAGCGATCCGGACAATCCCGTGGAACGGACCACGGGCAATGACACCCAGGCCGGGTGGGCGCAACTGGTCGCCAATGGGTCCGGGCTCGGGCTCGCCGGGTCGGGTCCCGCCCCCTTCAACAACAACGAGGTCCAGGTTTACAACCTGTCCGATCCCTCCAAGAACGATGATTTCCTCACCCGCTATGTCCTGCCTGCCAATGTGGCCGGCGTGACGATTCATCACGGCGTGGGCTATGTGGCGGCGACGGGTGCCGGCCTGCAGGTGTTGAACTACCTGGCGGCCGACACCGGCACCAATCCCCCCGCCATCCATTTGTCCGCCACCTTCCCTCTCCTCCCGGCGCAGGTCGAATCCGGCCGCTTCGTCGCCGTCCAGGCCGTCGCCACGGACGATGTCCAAGTGCGTCAGGTCGAATTCTATCTCGACGGCGTCCGGGTCTCGGAGGACGGCAATTTCCCGTTCGAATACGGATTCTTCGCCCCGACCCTGACCACGGACCGGACCGAATTCCGACTGCGCGCCAAGGCCGTGGATACTGCGGGCAACTTTGCCTGGAGTGAGGAATCGGTGGTGAAGTTGCTGCCCGACCAGACCCCGCCGCGGGTCCGCCTTGCCGCTCCGGCGGTCAATGGGTTTGCGGTCTCCCCGACCCAGGTCGGCCTGATCTTCAATGAACCGGTGGACGCCGCCACAGTGACCCCGCAACGACTTCTGCTGACCTTCCTGGGCCCCGACCGCGTCCCGGGCAGCCCGGACGACGTGGCGGTGCTGGGAACCGTCGTTTACAACGCCGCGTCCCGGGTGGCGGAGTTGGTTTTCCCTCCGTTGACCACGGCCGGCCGTTATCAGGTGACGTTGATCCACGGGGTCACGGACCTCACCGGCAATCCCATCGCCGGGGATCAGGCCTGGGCCTTCGACGTCGTCACGGGCACCGACTCGGATGGCGACGGATTGACGGACGCATTTGAATTGGCCAATGGGTTGGACCCGCATAATGCCGACCAGAACAACAACGGGATCCCCGATGCGCTGGAGGATTTCGACGGGGACGGCCTGACCAACGGCCAGGAAATGCTGCTCGGCACCAATCCGCTCCAGCAGCGGACCTTCAACGGGATTCTCGATTCCCAACTCGACCGGGATGGCGACTTTCTGCCCGACATCCGCGAATTGGAGTTGGGCACGGACCCGCTGCGGGCGGACACCGATGGCGATGGCTGGAACGACGAGATCGAAGTGTCGACCGGCAGTGATCCGCTCCGTCCGAACGCCTACCTGAATGGAACCCAATATGCCTTCAACCACGGCGATGCACTGCGCCTCGACGGAGTCCAGTTCCAGTCCGCCCAGGCCGATATGCTGCGGTTGGGCGATGGACAGGTCACCCAAGCGACCGCGCTGGCGAATGTCCTGCGCCTGGGCGGCCCGGATGAGAACGGGTACTCGGTCATTGCCGCCAATCCGGCCGTGCGGGTCCGGATCTTTGACGTGAAGGCGGCCGATCTCGCGCCCAATGAACTACCCCGCGCCGGGGCGTTTGTGATCGAGGCCGAGGACTATGATTTTGGTGGCGGACAGAGCCTGCCCATTGCCGATGTCATGCCGTATTTCGGGGGTGCGTATTCGAACCTCGTGGGCGTCCTGAACGTGGATTATTTCAACACGGACGGCGCCGGATCGCAGCTCTACCGCCCGCTGCCGGCACCCAACAGCCTCACCCTGGCTGCCAACATCACCGGGCGTTATGGCTTGGAGCGCGCCGGTTGGTCCCTCACCAGGAACTTCCGGATCACCGGTGCGGCCGGCGGCGATTGGCAGCAATACACCCGCGTCGTGCCGTCCGGGGATTACTGGGTTTGGGCCGCGCTGTCTCATGACGGCACGTCCCCGGGGCAACTTCACGCGACGCTGGATCTCGTGGTGGGCGACCACACCCAACCGCAACCCGCCCTGGCTTCGCTCGGCACCTTCGACGCGCCCGGCACCGGTGCCTACGGGAACAATTCGCTGGTGCTGCTGCGCGATGTGCTGGGCGAACCGGTCGTTGTCAGCATCCAGGATCCGTCGACGTCCTTCCGCGTCAACCTCGGCAGCGGAGACTTTGACTGGTTCGTACTCGTTCCCACCTCATCGGCACCCCAATAAACCAACCGCCAGATTCCTGATCCATCCTGACTTTCCAGTCCCATTCACGCCATCGCCATGAACATCTCCATGAACCGCCCCATCGCCGCCTGCGCGGCGGCCTTCCTGCTTGGGTTGGCTGCGCTCGGCCAGACCCCGACGATCAACTTCGACTCCGGCTCCAATGGGTCGCTGGGGGACCTCGTCATCACCAACGACACCACCATCGTCCTCCCGGCCGACGGCATCCTGCATTACAAGAGTTTTCAGGTGCTGAACGAGTCCGCCGTCGGGTTTGTCAAGAACGCGAACAACACGCCGGTTTACCTTCTGTCCCAAGGCAACGTGTTGATCCAGGGACGCATTTATGTCAGCGGCGGCGCCAGCCAGACCGATCGCGGGCCGGGCCTCGGCGGCCCGGGAGGCTTTGACGGCGGACGCCGCGGCGTCGATCCCCTGCCGCCGGGCGATGGCCAGGGACCCGGCGGAGGTCGCGCCGGCACCCATGACGGGTCCAACACCCAAGGCAGCGCCGGCGAGGGCAATTATATCAACCGATCTGGCAATGGTTCGACCAACATTGGCGTGATCTACGGAAATGCGGCACTGATCCCGCTCATCGGCGGATCCGGCGGAGGCGGCACACCCATCTATGGCGGCGGGGGCGGTGGTGGCGCGATCCTGATCGCCTCCAACACCGAGATCTTCCTCGACGGCGCCTCCAACGGAAACCACTTCATTGACGCGACGGGCGGCGAGTTTGGAACCGGTGGTGCCTATAACGGCGGCAGCGGCGGCGCGGTGAAGCTGGTCGCCCCGGTCATCCGGGGAGGGATGCGGATCAACGTGTCCAACCGCAATGGGACCGGCGGCCCCGGCAGGATCCGGCTGGATGCGGTGAATTTTGGCGGGGCGGGCCTCAACTATCACAGTCCCAACCTCTCCCTCAGCTATGGCTCGATGCTGGCCACCGGCATCGAAGGCACCCTGCCCCGGCTCGAACTGGTGAGCGTCGCGGGTAACTCCCTCCCGGTGGGCAACGTGGCCACCGGCTTCATTCTCCTGCCCAACGGCAGCGCCGGCCTACAACCCGTCGTCGTCCGCGCCCGCAACTTCGGCACCAAGGTGCCCGTCAATGTCGTGCTCATGCCGGACAACGGCCCGACCCTCGAAACGGCTGCGATCATCGACAACACCACGGCCAATCCGGCGACCGTCACGGTGAATGTCAACGTCCCCGCGAACACCCCTGTGAAGGTGCACGTCTGGACCCGCTGAAAAACCCGTCGCAGGGGGCGGACGGCAGGACGCTCTCACGACCCCCGATGAGCCTGTCGAATGGCCGCCCGGAGGGGAGTGAGCCTCCTGCCGTCGGACGCATCTGGGCATCGTGGGAAGGCGGGTACGAAAACCCGCCCCCCCGGAGCTGTCGCGGCCGCCCTGGGAGGGCGGGTTTTCCAACCCGCCCCGCTTCTCCAATGACCCGGCTTCCCACGATGCCCAGATGCGCCCCCGGCCGTCGGCGCGTACAAATCCCTATGGACGCGACGGCCGTTCCCCGAATAATCTGCGGCGACCTGGACGATCGGATCCTTACACGTTCCAACACGAAACTCCGGAGGCAATAAGGTATGAGTGGCGTACGGTTGTTGGTGGGCACAAAGAAGGGCGCTTTCATCCTCACGTCGGATGCCAGGCGCGAAAAATGGGACATCACGGGGCCCCACTTTGCGGGTTGGGAAATCTATCATCTCAAGGGATCAGCCGCCGATCCGGACCGGATCTTTGCCTCCCAATGCAGCGGTTGGTTCGGGCAGATGATCCAACGTTCCCAGGACGGGGGCAGGACTTGGGAACCGGTGGGAAACAAATTCACCTACGACGGCGTCCCCGGAACGCACCAATGGTACGATGGCACCCAGCACCCATGGGAATTCAAACGGGTCTGGCATGTCGAACCGTCCCTGACCGATCCCGAGACCGTGTATGCCGGAGTGGAGGACGCCGCCCTGTTCCGATCGAAGGATGGCGGTCAATCCTGGCAGGAATTTCCCGGGCTGCGCGCCGCCAAGGGACACCTGTGGCAGCCCGGTGCCGGCGGGATGGGCCTGCACACGATCGTCCAGGATCCGGGGAATTCCGACCGCCTCTATGTCGCGATCTCGGCGGCCGGGGTGTTCCGGACCGATGACGGCGGCCAGAGCTGGCAGCCGAAGAGTCACGGGCTCAAATCCAAGTATGAACTGCCCGACCCGGAAGCCGACGTCGGCCACTGCGTCCACCGGATCGCGATCCACCGGTCGCGTCCGAACGTGTTGTTCATGCAGAAACATTGGGATGTCCTGCGCAGCGACAATGCCGGGGATTCCTGGCAGAAGATCAGTGGGAACCTGCCATCGGATTTCGGTTTCCCGATCGCGGTTCATGCGCACGAGCCGGAAACCATCTATGTCGTCCCGATCAAGAGTGATTCGGAACATTATCCCCCCGACGGAAAACTGCGTGTCTATCGCAGCCGGGTCGGCGGGAACGAGTGGGAGGCGCTGACCCACGGACTTCCGCAAAGCGACTGTTATGTCAACGTGCTGCGCGGGGCCATGTCGGTGGATTCGCTGGATTCCTGCGGGATCTATTTCGGGACGACCGGCGGGCAGGTGTACGGATCCTTCGATTCCGGCGACACTTGGACGCCGATCGTCCGGGATTTCCCCGCGGTGCTGTCGGTCGAGGCCCAGACACTGCCATGATACGGGTGCGGTTGCCGGAGCATCTTCGGACGCTGGCGCATACGGAGAGCGAGGTGGAACTCGAGGTCGGGGTTCCGGCGACCCAGCGCACGGTCCTGGACACATTGGAGGCGCGCTATCCGATGCTGCGGGGGACCCTTCGCGATCACGACACGCAACGGCGGCGGCCCTTCATCCGGTTCTTTGCGTGCGGCGAGGATCTGTCCCATGAACCGCCGGACGCCCCCCTGCCCGGCCCGATCGCGAGCGGGGCCGAACCCTTCCTGATCATCGGAGCCATGGCGGGCGGATGATGGAATCCACAACCGGAATCCCCGCGCACGTCACGGATCAGTAACAGACGTTACATTCTCAACCGGGTCGCGCGCTGCTTGCGCGTGGCATCATCCGCCCGGCCCAACCCCCGCCCCGGCTTGGCAATACCTCTCCGTCAATGAATCGGTCCATCCGCCGGGGGGACCCGTCAATTGCCAACCGTCCGGTCGCAGAAACCTGCCCGGGGCATATTGTCGCCAGGCATTGCGACCGTGCCGCACATAGACAAAAAGGCCGGGATTCTCCAATCGCTGCAGCCGCCCGCCCCGGCGCAACGCCGACCGCAGAAAGCAGGCATCCTCCGCAAGGTTCACCTCGGGATAACGCAATCCATTGCCAAAGAGCCGGCGTCGGAACATCAGCGTGCCACCATGCACGTCCCCCACAAACAAACGCCGATGAAGTTCACGGTCGATCTTCCAGAATTCGCCCGTGGCCAACTCCAGAGTGAAGGCCGTGTCGAGCCCGGTGATGTCCGCTTGGTTCGCAAGCAGGGGCCCCGACTGAAGACGGAGTCGTTCCGCCGAGTACCAGTCGTCGTCGTCCCAATGCGCAATGATTTCACCCTGGCTGCGCTCCACCGCATAATTCCGCTTGGCACCAATCGATGTCCGGCCCGCCAACCGGAAATAGCGCACGCCCGTCCGTCCCTGCACCAGGTCGCCCACGGGGTCCGACCCGTCATCCACCACCACCAATTCGCGGGTCGGATAATCCTGCCGGCCAAAAAGCTCGAGCGCGAGCGGGAGGAACGTGCGCCGGTTGGCCGTCGGCATGATGCACGAGATCAGCGGGCACGGATCCCGAAACCTGTCGCGGGCATTGAGGCGGGCAAAGGCGTCCCATCCGATCCCGATCAAGCCCTGCAACGTCGCGACCTCACAGGGATGCCACCAGGGCCCTTGGGTGCGCTTCGGGGAGGTGTTGAGCCCATGGATTCGGGCGACGCACAAGCCGGGGTCACCCAGGTCGCGGACCGCCCGGGGCGGGACACCCCATACGAAACGGGAATCCTCCCCAACGGCGATCTCGGGGAACCGGTGTGACCGCCACCAGGCACGCCTATAGGCCAGGGTGTTGCCCGCCACCCACGGACGGGCGTTCGTCCCATAGGCATATCGCCAGGCCCGAGCTGCTGCGGCGTCATAGTAGTGGAGCGTGCTCGTGCCGCAGACCTCAATCCCGGCATCAGCGAATGCCTCGACCTGCCTCCGGAGCCGGTCGTCCGGATACCAATCGTCATCATCCCAGTGGACGATCAGTTCTCCCCGCGCCTCGGCACACGCCAGGTTCCGCTTGGCCCCGACATTCAGGCGGGAGGGAAGTTCGATGCACCGGATTCGCGGATCCACGGGCAGCAGTGGCCGGATCCTTTCCGTCCCGTCATCGACGATGATCAACTCGGCATCCTCAAAAGTCTGGCGACGGAAGGATTCGATTGCCGCGAGAGCGAACCCCAACCGGTCGCAGGTCGGCATGATGCAACTGACCCGCGGAACCGGTCTCGGCGCCAAATCAGGCGGAGTGGCTGCCACCGGTGACGGGAGTATGGGTTTGGCACCGTTGCCTTCCAAAGGCTCCTTCACACCCGCCTCCGGGGCTGTTCCAGGGGCGCGCATGCGGATTGGCATCAACGCCGCAAGTGCGAAGTTTGGGCAGGCGTCACCGCGGCAATGGGCACGGTAGTCCGATTTCTCCCCGCGCAACCGGGCCCCGCAAAACCGGTCCTGATATCTCCGTTTGGATACCTCGAAAAGCCGGGCCTCATCCCGTCGTCGTCCCGGGTGGGGCGGCGCCCGCCACACGTAGGCCCCGCAGGCCCACACGCCGCGCCACCCCGCCCGCGCCGCACGGATATTATAGTCCATCTCCCAACAGGGGCCGTCTCCATAACCTTCGTCGGCAAGTCCGATCGAATCGACCACTTCACGACGGACCGCATAACAGAAATCGGCAAGGCTGTGGAGGGGTTCGAGAGTTTTCCAGGTGTTCGAGTATCTTCGGAACATTTGGAGGGCCGCCGTCGCGATTTCCGCAGTGGCGGCCGACGCCCCGGGAAAAACCGCCTGTTCGTTCCAACACCAATTGGTCGAGGGTCCCGCCAATCCATTCCGCGGATCGGCATCGAGCGCGCCCTCGAGT
>JANYCC010000355.1 GCA_025360495.1 Verrucomicrobiota bacterium
CCCGCGATAGACATAACCGCCGATGATTGCGTCGCCTTCATCGTGATCGAACTCGGCGATGGGATCGATGAGGTCGGGCGGGACCGGACGGACGGGCACGGTGGAGACGAAGCCGTTGAAGGTGCCGTTGGGATCGAAGAAGAAAGTGCCTTCCTTGATCGGCCATCCATAGTTGCCGCCCTTCACGATCCGGTCCGCCTCCTCGATGTCGTTCTGTCCGACGTCACCGAGAAGGATGTCCCCGTTCTGACGATCGATGCTGAAGGAATAGGGATTCCTAAGGCCATAGGCATAGATCTCCTGCACGACCCCCGGCTGCCCGACAAAGGGATTGGTTGGGGGGATTCCATACTGGCCGTTGGGGGAGGTCCTGGCGTCCACATCGATCCGGCTGATCTTGCCCAGAATCCTGCCCTTATCCTGCGCATTGCCACCGGGCAGGTGTCCATCGCCCTGGTCGTCTGCGGCCCCGCCGTCGCCAATGGTGAAATAAAGCAGGCCATCGTGCCCGAACCGCAGCGTGCCGCCATTATGATTGGATTCCGGTTTGTCGACCCGGAGGATTTCCCGGCGACTGGCCGGATCGAGCCGGTTGGTGTTCGCCGGGTCGATCTTCCATTCCGCGATGACGGACTGGTGATCATTGTTCTTGCCCGGATCCGTGGGGATCGCGAAGTCGGCCGGGGCTCCATTGGGTTCGGAGGTATAGGTATAGACCAGGGGATTCTGCGCAAAGTTCGGATGGGTGGCGACGCCGAGGAGGCCGCGTTCATCATAGCCGGGATCCAGCGGCACCAACCGGTTGCGCACATCCAGCAGGGGCGCATCCATTTTCGCACCGTTCAGGATGATATGGATGAGGCCGGTCTGATCGTGGACAAACAATCGTCCGCTCCCGTCGTCCGGCGCGGCGATTCCAAGGGGGGAGACCAGGCCTTCCACGATGGTTTGGAGCTCGATGGTGACATCGCCTTTGGTGATCGGGGCGGGTATGGGATTCTCGATCCGGTTTCCCCCGGGGACCGTCACCAAGACCGCGTCGGAGACCGTGCTGGCGCCGGTGCTGTCGGTGGCTTTGGCAGTGACGGAATGGGTCCCGGCGGTGAGGGTGGTGTCCACGGCATACGGACTGGAGGTGTCCACCCCGAGCGACGTGCCCCCGTCGAAGAACTCGACGCTGGTGAGGGTGGCGCCGGCCGCAGTGGCGGCTGCCGTGGCCTCGATGGAGACGTTGCCGGGGGCGGGCACCGTTGCGTTATTGGCGGGACTGGTGATGGAAACGGTCGGCGCCGTGCCCTGAGAGGACTGGACGATGATCTGTCCGGTCATGAAATGATGGACCTGACAGAAGAAATGGAATGTCCCCGCGGAGGGGAAGACATGTGAAAACGACTGGCCCGGGGACAGCAGGCCCGAATCCCAAGTGCCGTCGGGAGTGCCCGGGGAGCCGCTGGTGGTGGTGTGGGAGGTCCCATCATTGTTCATCCAAGTGACCGTGTCACCGGGGCTGATCGTCTGATCGGTGGGGACGAAGGCGAAGTTCTTCATCTCGATGGTGAAGGTTGCGCTTTGCAACGTCGGGAGGGCCAGCGACAGGCAAAGGGCGACCGTGAGTGAATGCCAACAACGATCCATTTTCATTTTCATAGCGTTCTTTCAGGCCGGCTGACCCGGCATCGGCAATCCGCCGGGCGAATCTGCCGAGTCTCAGGCAGGGCCGGGGTCACACTGCCCCATGCCGTGAGAGGGCCGGTGGGGTGAAAGGTTCCCGGTGTTCGCCTGTGCACTGGATTTGAACAACAAAGGGCGCCACGGGACCGATGGGGCTCACCTGAGAAAGGATCGCACCGCGGCCATCGGCCCGGTTCAATGTGGAAAGGAGCTTAGGGGCACCCTTTGCACCCTTCGCTGTTCAAATGCCCCTCCGTGCACCGGGTTTTCCCTTGACGATCGGGCGCCCGGTTATGAAATGTGAAAGCACCGAAACCAACCCCCCGCAGCTGCGGAGTGCAGCGGACACAATCACCTATAATCCTCACTCATGAATGCGAACACCCGTCACCGGGGATCCAACCTTTTCGGCTCGCTAGCATCGGCACTGATGTCTGTCTTGGTGTTGTTCCTGACGCCGGTGCAGGCGCAGGAACGACCGAAGCCCGGGCCGGAGCAAAGGCACCTCGAGGTTTGGGTCGGCGAGTGGAGATATGAGGGCGTGGCCAAGGCGACCCCGATAGCGCCGGCCGGGAAGTTCGCGGGGAAGCAGTCCTTCAGGATGATCCTGGGCGGCTTCTTCCTGGAGAGCCGGTGGGAGGACAAGGGTGATACGGGCGTGCTCAGCCAGGGGATCAACATCCAATGGTATGACGCGGCGAGCCGGGCCTATCTCGACAGCGGATTCGAAAACGACGGGAGTGTGAGTCCCGCCTCGAGCACCACGGTGGTAGGGAACGTCTGGACCGGCAGCGGGATCCGGACGGACACGCAAGGGGTGCGCTATCAGACCAAGGTCGTTTCCTCACTGGCGACGGATGGCAGAACCTGTGCGACGAAGGCGGAGTTGTCGACGGACGAGGGCAAGACGTGGGTGCCCTGGTGGGAACTGACCATGACCCGCATCAGCAACCGGCCGGGGATCTAGGGATCAGCCGTTCCTGATCAGGGCGGCGGCAAAGGCGCCATCGACGCCGTCGGCCAGCGGGCCGGTCTCCCGCTGACTTCCCAGGACGAACCCGGGTTCCGTCGCGAGGAAGGCGGCCACCACCTCCGCGTTTTCCTCGGGTTCCAGGCTGCACGTGGAATGGACCAGCGTGCCGCCCGGCCGGAGCCACGCCGACGCCCGACGCAACAGCGCGAGTTGCCCGGCCTGCAGACGTGGAAGGTCTTCCGGCTTCAGACGCCAACGTGCTTCCAACCGGCGTCGCAACACCCCGGTGTTCGAACACGGGGCGTCGACGAGGATGCGATCGAGCGTGCCCGGAAGGCCCAGTGCCGCGGAATCGGACGTGATCTCGGCACAGGTGATCCCGAGCCGGCGGCAATTGTCATGAAGGAGGGCGAGTCGTCCGGGTTGGGCGTCATGGGCGACGACCGTCCCGTGGTTTCCGAGAAGTTGGGCGATGAAGGAGGTCTTGCCCCCGGGCGCGGCGCAAAGGTCGAGGATGCGTTCGCCGGGGTGCGGATCGAGGAGTCGGACAGCGAGGAGGGTGCTCGGGTCCTGGATATAAAAGCATCCGTCTTGGAACGAGGGCAACCCCGCGAGGGGCGGGTGCGAGGCGAGTTTGAAGGCCAGGTCGGCCCCGATCCAATCCCGTTCGAAGGGTTCGGCCACGACGCCTTCGGCCACCCATCTTTCGCGGAGCCGGGCGGCATCGGTGCGCAGGGTGTTGACGCGGGCGTAGGTGGGCGGCGGAGTGTTGTCCCAATTCAGGAGTTGTCGCAGGCCGTCGTCCCCATGGCGTTGGCGCCAGCGTTCGACGAGCCATGCCGGATGGGACCACGCGGTGGCGGGATCGGTGGCGCGCAAGGAGGCCAATTCGGCCTGGAGGAGGGCGCGGTCACGGTCGCATCCGCGCAACACGGCATTGACGAAACCGCTCTTCGGGCCGAAGCCGGCTTCGCGGGCGAGCTGGACGGTTTCGTTGACGGCGGCGTGGGCGGGGACGCGGTCGAGGAAGAAAAGTTGGTAGAGACCGAGGCGGAGCAGGTCCTGGAGGGCGGGCTCCTGGGGGCGTCCGTTGGTGCGGCGGCGGATGAGCCAGTCGAGGACCTCGCGTTGGCGGAGCACGCCGAACACGAGCTCCTGGGCGAGGCGCCGATCCGGGGGCGCGAGGGCGCCGAACCCGGGGTCAGTGTCGAGGCGATGCTCGACGAAATCGATGGAGGAACCGCCACGTCGGAGTGCGCGGTAGGCAATTTGTCTTGGTCTGGCTTCCAGCAAGCGGCCATACTGTCCGGTAATCGAGAAACGGCCAGCTTGCAGTTCCCGCCTGGAGGCGGGGCGCGAGCCTGTGCCGCCGGGAACACCGGCGGACGGTCATTCCGTCCCGGCCACGGTGGTTGGGGACGTCCGATTTGAGGAGCACGTCATGAGAGATGAACTCGAAAAGCTTGTCGCGAGCGGCAGGATCCAGGCAAAGCAGGTACCACCGCTGATGGCGCTGGTGGGCGCGGGCTTCTGCCAACACAAGAGCTGGGGCTTCGGCCGGATCACCGCGTTGGACGCGGCGTTGGGGCGGTTGAACATCGACTTTGTCACCAAGGCCGGTCACTCCCTCGACCTGGCCTTCGCGGCCGATTCGCTGAAGCCGCTGGACAAGGAGCACATCCTGGCGCGCAAGCACACCGACCTCGACGGGCTCAAGCGCGAGGCGGCGTTGCACCACTTGGAAGTCGTGAAGCTCGTGCTGCGCAGCATGAACGGCCGGGCGACCGTGGACCAGGTCCAGCAGGTGCTCAGCGACGTGGTGACCAGTGATTGGAAGAAATGGTGGGAAGTGGCGCGTTCGGAAATGAAGCGGGACGGCCATTTCACGGTGCCGCTCAAGAAGACGGAGCCGATCCTTTACGAGGAACGGGAGATCACGCTGGGAGACCGCCTGCAAAGCGAATTCCGGGCGGCCAAGGGGCTCAAGGCCAAAGTTTTGGTGGCGAGCGAGATCCTGAAGAACGCGGAAGACCTCAAGGAACACGGCCTGGTGGTGGAGTCAATCCATGCGCTGGCGGCGGATGTTCAATCACATCTCCAGACCATGCCGGCGCTGGCCTTGGAGGGGATCTTCATGCGGGACGACCTGCGCCAGGCGGCCGGCCAGGGCGGATTGCCGGGCGAAGCGGTTCCCCGGGACATCTACCAGCCGTTGAGCCAGGAAACCCCGGTGGAACGGCTGATCGAGAAATTGGTCGCGTTCTTCGAGGAATTGCCCGCGGCCAAACACCGGCGTGCATTGGAAAGCTTCAAGGAGTCCGTGCCGGATTGGGGCGCGCAACTCGTGATGATCATCAACCGGGTGTCGGCCAAGCTGGCCGCCGAGTGCGCCCGCCTGCTGATGGTCGAGGGTCGCGGTCAACTGCTCAAGGAGACCCTGGTGCGGCTCATCAGCCAGCACGCGGCATCGAGCGAATTGCTCCTGTGGATCGGCAAGGATCGCAACGACAACTTCGCCGACATCCTCGGGCCCGAGGTCTTCCGGGCGATGATCACCTCGATGGAGCGCGATGCCTTCAACGAGAAAAAGACGAACCGGCTGCATGACTTCATCCTCGAGGACCAGCATCTGGTGCCCGACCTGATCGCGGCCGCGGACATCGACGTGATCAAGGACCTGGTCCGGACCCTCCAGCTTTCGCCGGCGTTCGACGACATGGACAAGCGGTCGTTGCTGGGCCGGATCGTGAAGGTGTATCCGGCGATCCAGAGCCTGATCTCGGGTGAGCAGTCGCGGGAGGACAAGACCTTCCTGGCGAGTTGGCCGAGCCTTGAGCGGAAAAAGGGCGAGTACGATGACCTCGTCAACAAGCAGATCCCGGCGAACGTGAAGGATATCGCGATCGCGAAGAGTTACGGCGACCTGCGGGAGAATCACGAGTTCAAGGCGGCGAAAGAGGCGCAGAAAGTTCTGCACCGCCGGAAGCACGACCTGGAATTGCAGCTGGCCCGTGCGCGCGGAACGGATTTCGCGAATCCCCGTGCGGATGTCGTGAGTCCCGGCGCCTTGGTGACCCTGACGGACCTCGACACCGGCAAGACGGAATCGGTCCACATTTTCGGGGCATGGGATGGCGATCCGGACCGCAACATCCTCAGTTACCTCTCGCCGCTGGCCCAGGCGTTGATGAACAAGACGGTGGGGAAAGAGGCGGAATTGCTCAGCGGCAACACCAAGCGCCGCCTCCGCATCGATGCCATCGGGGTGGCCGATGTCACCTTGGTGGCACCGGTGACCAACGACTGAAGTTTCAGCGCCGGGTGGCGACGACGCGGAGGGAATCCCCGCGTCGGCGGGAAATGAGGGTGGCGCGACTGACCTGCAGGAGTCGTCGCGTCGCCCGGGCCAGGCTGCCCCGGGCCAGGTCAAACCTCCACATCCCGAATACGTCCGGACGGAGCACGGTGGCCGGAGACCGATCGGGTTCGAATCCGTGTCGGCGCAGGAGTTTGACGAGGTTGGCCCCGTCGAAATACCAAAAGTGCAGCGGGTGTGAAAGGTGCAGCCAATACCGGCCGTCCACGGCGAGTCGGACGGCCTCACCATTCGGGACCGCAATCTGGAGTTGGGCACCCGGACGCAGCACGCGGTGGAGTTCCGCCAATTCGACATTGGGATCGGGCACGTGCTCCAGGCTGTGGCACATGAGCCCGACATCGAAGGATTCGGAGGGGAGTTTGAGATCCACCAGGTTTCCAATGCGGATCTCGACGCCCTGCTGACGTCCGGCTTCCGCGGCATCCGGTTCCAAGTCGGTGCCGAGGACTTCGCAGCCGCGGGATTTGAGATAGATCAGGACATCCCCAAAACCGGACCCGACTTCCAACACCCGGAGTCCACGGCGACCGTCGAGCGGGACATTGATGTCGAACTGGTAACGTGCGAAAGGGGCGAGAAAGGGTCGCAGCAACCGGCTTTTCCAGGACGCATCGGCCGGACGGCTGAAGGTGTCGCGCATCAGGTCCCACAACCTCTGGCGGGCGGGACTACGGGTGCGTCCGACGTAGGCATTATACCAGCCGCCCTGGTTGTAGTATCCGGCCAAAGCCTCGGGTGCGGGGCGGGGTTGGAGACGCCGGAGACCGCACTCACGGCATTGCCATACGTGGGAAACGCCGCCGGGCGCATCCGGATGAGGCACGTCCACGACCGCGATTCCCGCAGTGGTCCCACAGAGGGCGCAGACGGTGTCGATCCAAGGCATAGGCACGGGGCCAGCATCCCGGCAGGACGGGAAAACTCAACGTCAACCCGTTGCCGAGAGGCTGGGGCATTGCGAATTCGGAGGTCGGAGCCCCGGAGCCTCGGAGCCGCAGAACCTCGGAGCGTCAGTCGGGACGAATCCTTCTCCGCTGACTCCTGACTCCTGAGCGCCGACCCCGACCCGGCGTCAGATCAGATCGGGTTCCCCGGCCACGCGGACCCCATCACCCGACTGGATTCCGCCGTTCTGAAGATTTTCGCCGGCCTTGCCGTAGCCGGGGATGATCTGGGTGAGTTGTGCAGGGGTCGCACCCAAATGGTCCCGGATCAATTTGCCCAGCACCGATCGGTAATCATATGCGCGCTTCAGATAACGGCCCTCGGTGCCGAACATGGAGCCCGTCTGTCCGGTCAGCCAAGGGACGGAATCGGAGGGGCCGCAGCCGAAAACCCCGCTGCGCTGGCCGGACCTGTAGCCCTTGATGGCCCCACCGGCGACCAGCATGGCACTGGCCTCGGCGTGGTCGGTCCCGAAATCGCTGTTTTCAATCGTGGTGCGGCCGAACTCCGAAAGCGTGACGACCACGAGATCGTCCCATCGGCATTTGTCGGGATTCTGTTGGAAATATTTCCGAAGGGCATAGACGGACCAACCGATGCGGCGCAGCAGGTTCGCCTGCGTGCCCGTCTCGGCCCCTTGGGCGACGTGGGTGTCAAAGCCGTCGATCTGGGTGCCGGCGATGATGGCATCGGTCTTGTTCAGCACCAGGGCGGCCGCGCGCAACTGGGTGAAGAGTTCGTAGGTGGAGGTTGGAACAACGTATTTCGCGGGATTGTTGCCATGCGCGGCCCAACCGCCGTTGGTGACGTTGCTGGTCGGGAAGAGATTGTAGGGGAGATCGCCGTCGGTGTTTTCGTTGTCGCTGAACTCGGCATTGAAGTTGATCGACGCGAAGATCTGCAGGGTCTTGGACAGGTTCTCGTACTGCAGTTCCAACAACTCACGGTTCTTGCGGTCGGCGCCACGGAGGGCATCGGCGTCCCGGAGAAAACGGTCGGCCTTGTTGTTGCCGGCGGTGTTGTTGGGCACGCCGAGAAGGTTGTAACGCGACGTGTCGCTGAGGTTGGTCATCGCCGCCTTGGACCCGCGCAGGATCAACGGCAGGGAAGACTGCAGCGAAACCCCGGTGAGGGCGTTGGTGGTGGCGAGGCCGGATTCAACCATGGCGCGATAAAGGAGGCCGTCCTTGATGGTGTCGTCGCGCGGGGACCCGGTTTCCCAGTAATTTTGCGAATCGAAATGGGACCGTGACTGACGCGGATAACCGACCCGGTGGACGATGGCGAGTTCGCCGGCATTATAAACCGGGGCGAGGAACTTGAGTCCCGGATGGAGGGCGGCAAAACCGTTCCCCAGGCTGAGTCCGCCGAGGTCCTGTCCATCGGCCCGTTGAAAAATCCCGGTGGCCGGGCCGGACGGCGCGGTATAAGCCGGGCCGATCGACTGGAAGCCGGCCCCGGGGTCGGGCGCCATATAAAGAGTGGGACGATTGACCGTGGAATACGCGGAATCGCCATAGGGGACGATGCTATTGAGTCCATCGTTGGCACCGCGCAGGAAGATGAAGAGGAGCTTCTTCACGCGGCCATTGGCACCCGGTTGGCCGATGGTCCCGTCCGCCAGGGCCCGTTGCATGACCCCGGGGATGTCGGTCAGCGTGGCAAGGGCGGTGCCCAGGCCGAGGGCCGAGGCGTGACTGAGAAAAGAGCGGCGGGTGAGGATGTGCGGGGAATTCATGGCTCGGCGATAGGGCGGGGGTGGGGGTGGGCGGCCCGGGCTCACTGTTCTTGGAAACGTGGCGTCGTCAGGAGAAAGGCCACCAAGCCCCGCACCCGTGTGTCGTAAACCTTGGACGTGGCGGCCAACCCGCTGAACGCACTCGCCGTCGTTCCGTCGTCCCCGGTGTTGAGGAAACGAACCGCCAATCCCCGGTAACCCTGCAGGTTGGCCGTGCCTTCCGCTGGGAAAAGCAGCCCGAGAAAGTAGTCGGACACCGCCTCGGGGTCGGACATGCCGGCCGGTTGCTTGATCCGAAGGAGGGCCACGGGATCGGTGAACGTCGCCGCACCCAATTCCCCGCCGGGTCGGTCCGCCGGCGCCATCAACGCCGCCTGCACAAATCGCAGGCGTTCCGCCAAAGTGCCCGAACTGATCCATCCCGGGGCGGTTTCCGGGTATCCGTCCGGCGCGGCCCGGTCGAACATCTGCATCCGGCCCGCCCGGCTCACGACCGCCTGCAGGGAGTAACCATCGGTGTCGGCGGTGTACCCGCCGTCGCCTTTGTCCGCCCGCAATGCCCGGATCGTGCTGGCGGCGAATTCCAAGGGCGTCTTGACCTTCTGCTGGGTCGAGAGCGTGGAGCGGAAAAGATCCGACTGCAGGATGACGCGCAGCACCGCGCGGAGTTGGCCCTTGGGACCGGACGCCGGATTCTCCCAGGCGAGCATGGCGGCCTTCACCAGTTCCTCCTCGGGGGAGGTGGACGCGTCCGTGAAATCATAACCGATCTGGAAATCGTCGTGGATGAGCAGGCGGCAAAGCTTCACGACCAGGAATTCCTCGGTGAACGGTTGATCGGCCAGGTGGCTGAGAACGGCGTAGCCTTGGTCGATGGTGTTGGTGGTGTTGCCCAAAGTGGTGAGGGCCAGCCCATAACTGCGACCGGCCCACGGGGGACCGAACCGGGCCGGAACTTTCTTGGGGTTTCCTGGGATCGGGTTTCCGGCGGCGTCTTTTTCGAAGAAGAGGTATTTGGCGCGCGGATCGTGGTGCGTGCTGATGTACCGCTGGGACCACGTGCCGACCAGGTTCGTCAATGAGGTGCGGTTCGTGACCGCATTCGGATCCTTCAACACCGTGCTCCGTCGGGCGAACGGATTGCCTTCGTCGCCCGGCGCCAGC
>JANYCC010000414.1 GCA_025360495.1 Verrucomicrobiota bacterium
CGCGACCGCCCTGGGAGGGCGGGTTTTCCTACCCGCCTTCCAACGATGCCCAGATGCGCCCGACAGTCCAATACGGCGTAAACGCCTTTTGACAGTCCGGTTGCGGACGGCTTGATTCCCGTAGCCGACTGTTGAACGACCATCGATTGATGAAATTCCCACTCCTGCGCCCCACGGCCGTCCTTTTCCTGCTGTTCGGGCTGATGGCCCTCCGACTCCCGGCCCAACATGTCACGGGTATCGGACGCATTGTTCCGCCCGCCCCGACTTTCGCCGACCTGTTTCGCGTGAAACCCGGGGATCGGGTCGAACTCGATGGAACCTCCCTCCTGGCCATCACCGACGTGCGGTTCAACACGGCTTCCGCCGCGTTTTTCTCCCGGACCGATACTCAGCTGGTCGTCACGGTGCCTCCGGATGCGACAATCGGGCCGGTGTCTTGGTATGACAGATTCGGGTTCATTTCATCGACCGCCGCGAACTTCCAAGTGGCGCCGCGGGTGACCCAATTCGCCCGGAATATCCCGATCCCGTCCACCCCGGCCGACGCGATCCGCGGGGTCCCGGGCAATTCGATCCTGTTCACCGGGGCGAACTATGCGGACGCCAATGATCCCGGGTTCCAGACCTCGGTGTTCTTCCAATCGGCATTGGGCGGGACGGTCGCCGGACTGGTGGAGTTCGCGTCGGGCACCACCCTGCAGGTCCAAGTGCCGGGCGCGGCGGTCTCGGGCAGCATGATCCTGTCCAATCCCGCCGGCTCGGTGACCACCGTCGGTCGATTCTATCTGCAACCGTTCATCACCGGATTCAATCCTCCGCAGGCCCGGGTCGGGGATCTGGTGACGGTGAAAGGGTTCAGCCTTCTCGACGCAACGGATGCCTCGGTCGGGGGCCAGCCGGCCGCGATCCTGTCGGTCAACTCGACGAACCTGGTGTTCCGGGTCCCGGCCTTGGACGATTCGGGGTTGGTTTCGTTGACGACCCCGGGTGGGGCGTTCCTGACCTCCTCCAACCTGGTGCTGTTGCCCAAGCTGGACTCGTTCACGCCGGTGGGTGGGCCGGCCGGGACGGTGGTGACGCTCCAGGGCTCCGGATTGGCCGGGACGACCGCGGTCCGGTTTGGCAACACGGCGTCGATCGCGGTGACCAACCTGGACTCGACGTCGGTGAGCGCGGTCGTTCCCGCGGGCGCTTTCACCGGGCCGATCACGGTGGTGACCGCCAACGGGAGCTCGGTGTCGGGCAACCTCTTTTATGTCGCGCCGGTCGTGACGGATTTTTCGCCAACCCGCGCCCGGCCGGGTGCGATCATCACGGTGAACGGCGTGAACTTCACCGGGGTCAGCGCCGTGGAATTCACGTCAGGCCAGGCGGCGAGTTTCAATGTCCAGGCCACCAATCGCCTGACCGTCCTGGTGCCGGACGATGCGTCCAATGGCCCGATCCGGGTGACGACGCCGGGGGGGACGGCCGTCAGTACGATCAGCTTCCAGGTGATCGGGACGGACCCGTTGATCCTCGGGTTCACGCCCGCCTTCGCCGGGGTGGGTGCGACGGTGAAGATCACGGGTGAAAACCTGGCCGGAGCCACGAGTGTGCGGTTCAACGGGATTTCCACGACCTCCTTCGTGGGGGTCGGTGGCACCAACATCACGGTCACGGTCCCGGAGGGTGCCACCACTGGAAAATTGAGCGTGTTGACCCCCATTGGCACGGCGACCAGCACCGCGGATTTCCTGGTCGGGAGTTCGGCCGACCTGTCGGTCACCGGGCAGATCAACCCGCCCGCGCCGGCGTTGGGTGCGACGGTGACGGTGAGTTATCAATTGCGGAACCTGGGTCCGCTACCCGTCGACGGCGTGACGTTGGCGATCGGGTTGCCCAGTGGCGTGGATGTGCTGCAGGCCACGACGAGTTCCGGCACCTTGGAGCAGTTGGGATTGGGCATCACGGTCCACCCGGCGGCCATGCCGATGAACAGCCTGGTGACGGTCGCTCTTCAGGTGCGCCTCAACCGATCGGCCCGTCTCGACTTTGTTGCAGATGCCAGTTCGGATTTTCCTGACGCGATCCCGTCGAACAACACGTTGACGCTCTCGGTGACGCCGGGGCAGCCGGCCTTGTCGGTGGCGCTCGCGGGGGACGGATCCCTGACCCTCAGTTGGCCCGTGACGGCCGGATTTGGCCTGCAGAGTTCGACGACCATGACCGGTGGATGGCAGAACGTGACGGACGTCCCGACGATTGCCGGTGGCATCAGCAGCCTGAAGGTCATCCCTTCCGGGACGGCGCTCTATTACCGTCTCCGTCAAGGCCCGTAGCCGCCGTCAGGCGTAGCCGACGAGGTACGAGGCGGATTCTGTCGAGGCGGGGCGGGGCGATTGATGATTTTGGATTGGAGATTGGAGATTGATGATTGGCAGACCGGCGAGTTCGCCAGGATAGGCAAACATTGCGCCCGTCCCCGTAGCCGACGAGGTACGAGGCGGACCCAGGGCAGGCCTCCCAGGATTCCGCCTCGTACCTCGTCGCCTACCATCCGCCTCGTACCTCCATCCGCCTCGTACCTCGGCGGCTACTTATTTGCGCGCACCCGGGGGGCGTGGGCCGACGTCGTGCAGGTCGATCGGGCGGAAACCCAGCGCGTAGGCGGGTGAACCGCGTTGGAAGCCAAGCTCGGGCTGTTGCGGGTCCACCAACAGCGGGTCGGCAATCCTCGAATGCGGATCCTGCCCGCGGGCGCGCCACGCTTCCCATGTGTCCGTGCCAAACCGGTAGGCGGTGGCGTCGCCTTTCAAACGCACATCCCAATAGAGGTTGCCGTCCATCCAGAATTGATTGGTGGTCCCGCCCCAATTGCTGCCGAGCAGGGTGCCGGTGTCGTGGACCACGACATTGTTGGTGAACCAGAAGGAGCGGTGTTCCTCGACGCGGGTCCGCATCAATTGGTGCTCGGTGTTGAAGGCCAGGATGTTGTTCCGGACCACGTTGTCCCGGCCATAATGCTGGTGAAATCCCGCACTCTTGCACCGGTAGGAAACATTGTTCTCGAGCACAATCCCGGTGCTGCCTTCGTCCGTATAGAATCCCCAGCCGCCATAATCATAACTCTGGATGTCGCGGAAGATGTTATGATGGATATGGGTGCCCGGTTGCGGTCCGAGGGTATAAAGCCCGCCCATGTCGCTCAGCCGTCCCTGGCCGATGGTTTCCACCAGGTTGTGGTCGATCTCATTGTCATGACACGGGGTGGCCTGGTAACCCCAGTTCCACCCCACCGATATGCCCGTATAATAAAGGTCGCGCAACTGGTTGTGCGCGATCCGGTTCGTGCCCGATTGGAAGACCAGGATCCCGACCGCCGGCGCGAACACCCGGCCCAGTTGCAGCAGCCGGTTGTCGAGCACCCGGTGGGAATGGTTGGCATCGACCTCCGATGGATGAACATCGCCAGGTTCGCCCAACCGGATGCCTCCGGCCCCGAGACTGTGAAAGTGGCAACCACTGATCAGCCAATGCTGGCAGCCACGCCCGAGTTCGAGGCCGTACCCGCCCAGGTTTTCAAAACGGCAATCCACGATGCGGCAATCGGTGGCGTGGTGGGCCCGGAGCGTTCCCGGCACGCCGACCGCGGCTTGGGGGGACATCAGTCCCGCCTCGGGCATCTCATAGTCGCAGTCCGCAAACCGCAGGAATTTCAAGGTGACTCCGGTCACGGCGTGTTGCCCCGCAGCATCACCCCGCCAACGGACCAGTTCACGCAACCGCGGCGCCACAATCGGGACCGCATCGGGATCGAAACCCTTGGCCGCCCAGTACTGGAGCCGTCCGGTGCGGCGGTCGAGATACCATTCATTGGGCTGATCAAGGGCGTCGGGCACATTCTCCACCCAGTAGCGGGCGTCGGGTTCGTCCATCCAGTCTCCGCGCGGTCCGCCGGCCAGCGTGGCGAGATGATGTTCGGTGTCGATTGATCGCAAGGGCAGATGCAGATCGGTCCACTTCATGAGCATCACGACCCGCGCATCCGGAAGGCCCGCCCATGCCAGGTGGAGATCGCCCGGCTTGAAAGCCATCTGGATCGGGGTGCCTTTTGACAACGGGCCCGTCGTCCGGAAATAACCGGTGTTCGGCGTGCGGGCGCGTTGGACCCGCTGGTCGTGCACGAACAACTGGTTGAAATACCATTCGCCGGCCGCGACCTCGGGCAAGGTTACCTCCCACACATCGTGGTTCTTTTCCGAGCGCTTCCACCCGGTCAGCCGGCTGCCTCCCGACAAGGTCGGCGGAACCCGGCCATTCGCGCCGAGCACCGTGATTCCGGAATCCTCGGGTCCGAGATCCAGCGGGGCGCCGAGTTCGTGCCGCCCCGGTTGGACCTGGATGACGACCGGTTCGGCAGGTCGCAGCCGGCGGCTTTCGCGGGCCAGGATCAGGGCCGTCGCCAGGTTTCCCAAGGGACCGTCCGCCTTGCCCACCAGGGCGGTCGGCCGGCGGCCGCTCCACGAATCACGGCCCTGCGGATCGACATAGAACCGGGTTTCGGCCGCGGCGCGGAAGGGGACCCATGCACAGGCGAGGACGAGCAGGATGCGAAGGGTTGTCATGGCGGAAAGTGCGACGGAAAGGACGGGGATGCCGGCGGCCCGGAACGGGTTCCCGTGGGATGCGTCCTTGCCCCGACGCCGGGGCGCATCCTTACAGTGAATGGTGGCGGCTGGCGAGGTGTTCCTCCAGGAGTCGGACGACCGCCGCGAGGGTCCCAAGGGCGGAACCTTCGAACCGGTTGTTGATATAGATGAACGCCCGGGAGGGACGTTCGCGTTCCAGCGCCGCGATCACCATGTCGACGATGGCCATGCGTCCCGCCGGATAGGGATCCTGGACGCGTTCATAAGGGGAGAATCGGGCGACCGCATCGGCATAACGTCGGCCCGGCCGGAGGAGGAAACGGGCCCCGAAACACGCGGGGTTCGTCCGGCTTCCCGGGGCGAGCCATTGTTCCTCGACGGGCGGCATGGCGTCCCAGGAATTATAGATGTGCGCCACACCGTGCCGGGCAAGGACGTCGAAATAGGCCGGTTGCAGCAGCGAACGGTTGCGGACCTCGATGCCATAATCCCAATCGGTGGGCAGGGCGCCCAGGAAGCGGTCCAGATCCGCCACGAAATCCCGGCCGCGTCCGTAATCGGAGGGGTGGAAATGGGAGAACTCGAACATGAGGAGGCCCACGTGCGCGCGGTGGGGCTGGCAGGGGCCCAGGAAGGCCCCGATGAAACGCTCGGCGTTCAGGAACTCCGGATTCTCATGGCCCGCCTTCAGCCCGAAACGTGGGAGTTGGGGATACCGTTTCAGCGTGATCTCATCGGTCACCTTGAACGAGAACCGGAACCCGGCCGGCACCGCACCGACCAGGCCGGCCAGTTGCGCTTCCTTGGGATAGGTGTAATAGGCGGAATCGACCCCGACGGAATGGAACACTGTGGCGTATTCCTCCAAGCACATCCTTTCAAAGCGGGCATTGCTGAAACGACCGTGGTGCAGGTAGCGGTCGCGGGTATAAAGTTCGCCGCACCAGCCCGGGTATTTCCAGGACGACGTCCCGAGGAACACCCCGCGTGCGGCCAGGCGAGCCAGCACGCCGGCCACATGTTCCCGTTCGAACGGGGGGGTCTCGCCGGGCGTCATGACACATCGGTCCGGATCAACCCTGGGCCGCGTAAAAGGCATCCACCTTGGCGGCGACGTCGCGGAAACTGATGTCCACCTCGTAGATGAGTTTGAACTGGTCGATGGCCTCTGCGGCGCGCCCGATCTTCTCGAGGACGCAGCCGAGTTGATAATGGAGATCCTTCTTCTCCTCGTCGAAGACCTGCTTTTCCTTGAGCGCCTCCTGGAGCTTGCGGGCCGCGAGGTCGTTCATGTTGCGGTGGGCGAAACACTGGGCCAGCAAAGCCATCGCGGCGATCCGGCGGTTGGGATTGCTCTGCGCCTTTTGGAGCTCGCCGATCGCCTCGGTGACCCGGCCCAGCTTCAGATACATTTCTCCCAACTCGAAGCGGACCTGGAGATCGGTCGGATTGGCCTCGGCCCGGCGACGGGTGTCCTCCAGCAGGAAGGCCAGGCGTTCGTTCCGGATCGTCTCCGCGGCCTCGGTGTGCGCCGGATTGGAGGAATCCAACTGGCCCTTCCGCTGGTCGAACTCCGCCAGATGCGTCTCCTGGATCGCCTTGAGAATCATCGGATCCTGAATCCCGCTGACGGCCAGGATCCGTTCGTAATAGTGGCGGGCGCGGGCAGATTCACCGCGTTTTTCGTGCAGGGCCGCGAGTTCCCGCATCAACCGCAGGTTGTCGCCCTCCGCCGCCAGACGCTTCTCGCCGTCCGCGATCAACCGGGCCGCGACATCCACGTCCTTCACGGTCCGTTGCGCCTGCTCGAGGATCACGGCCTCGTCCTTGTCGTGCAGGATGTCGCGATAGGAACCCTTTCCATCGGCCAGTTTTTCATAGCCGCCCTCGGCCAGGGTCCGGTTGGCGAGCAGGTTCTTGAGCTTCTCGTTGAGGGCCGGATCGGACGGGTCGGCGGCCAGCAAATCGCGGAGGATCTTCTCGGCGCGTCCCCGTTGGCCCGTGCGACCCGCGGCCTCCGCCAGTTTTTCGGCGAGACGGCGGTCGGTCGGGGCGAATTTGAAGGCGACCTCCAAGGAAAGCAGGGCGGTGCGGGGCAGGTCGCACGCCAGCGCGGCATCGGCCAGGAGTTGGTGGGCGGAAGCGTTGCCCGGATCGTTGTTCAGGACCTCTTCGGCGACCTGGAGGGCTTCCTTGGGATTGGACCGGAGCGCGAGTTGCCCCTTGGTGAGGGTGGTGGCGGATCCCAGCAGTTTCTTGGAGAAATTGAAGAATCCGCCGGTCTTGGCGCCGGCCCGCTTGTGTTGGGTGGCACGGAGCGCTTCCCGGGCATCATACAGGGCCGGTTCCTGTCGCAGCACCTCGACAAACAGGTCCACCGCGTAGTCCAGGTTGTTCTTCTGCAGCGCGGCGATTCCCTTGTTATAAAGCTCCCGGACCGAGGCGGGGACTTCAGCGAGCGACTTTTCTGGCATGGCGACACCTTACTTTTCCAAGTTCCTCCCAACAAGCCGGCTTCCAAGGTCCCGGAAGGAATCTGAGTCGGTATCCGGAACCGGAAAACGCGGACCCGGGCGCCGGGATCCCTGGTTCCCGTCCCGCAAGTTTTCCCGTCCGGAACCTTGTGAGCCGGCGTGCGGGTTTGACCGCAGGCCCCGGAATGACCACGTTGGGACGATGTCCCCCCGCCGATCGTTCAAAGCTCTTTGGTGCGGATTGATGATGCTTGGACCGGTTGGTGCCGGGACGCTCACGGCCCTCCCTCCGACCGTCCTCCGCCACACCGGGATGGCCAACGCCTCCGCTGCGGTGGCCGTCGGGGAACATTGGTTTGTGGCGGCCAGCGACGAGGATAACCGCCTCATGGCGTATCGGGCCGAGGTTGCGGGAGGTCCGGTGGCGGTGTTGGAATTGGCCGGTTTTGCCCAGGTTTCCGGCCGTTCCGGTGAACTCGACCTCGAAGGCGCCGCCCGCCTCGATGACCTCGTCTTCTGGATCGGGTCGCACAGCCGTAGCAAGGACGGTCGGACCCGCCCCAACCGTCAGCGCCTGTTGGCCACCCGGATTACGGAAACCGATGGCAAGGTCTCCCTGGCCACCTGCGGCCGGCCGGTCACGGGGTTGCTGGCGGAATTGCTGGCCGATCCCCGGTGCGTGGCGCTCGGGCTTCCGACGGCCGCGGAGCACGCCCCCGAGGACGGCGGGGTGAACATCGAAGGCCTCGCGGCGACTCCCGACGGCCATCTGCTCATTGGTTTCCGCAGCCCGATTCCGGCGGGACACGCCTTGGTGGTGCCGCTGTTGAACCCGCGTGAGCTCATCGGGGGCAGCCTTGCGAAATTCGGGGACCCGATCCAAATCGATCTCGAGGGGCTCGGGATCCGCGACATGGTCTGGACCGGGCGCGAATACTTCCTGATCGCCGGCCGGTCCGGATCGGGGGGAAATCCGCGCCTGTACCGCTGGCGGGGGCCCGGGTCGGCACCGGAGGCGGTGGATGCGCCCGGTTTCAAGCATTTCAATGCCGAGGCCCTGGCGATGTTCGGGAAGGAAAAACGGCCGCGTCTGCTGGTGCTGAGCGATGACGGACATCATCAGGAACCCGGACAACCGCCCTCGTTCCGGAGCTTTTGGGTCAAGCCCTAGGTCTGGGGTCGGTCCGCTGATGCCACGCCTCCAGGTCGGCACCGGTGTCGATGTCGGCGAGCCAGCGTAGGCGCCGGATTCTCAGGCCCGCCGCAACCCCCGCGGCCTCCGTCGCCGCCAACACCCCGGGACCGCCCCAGGGAATGTCGGTGAAGATCGCCGGAACCGACCGATTCAACCCGATCAGCCAATACCCGCCGTCCGGTGCCGGTCCGATGACGCCATCCGTCGCCTCCAATACGGCGAACGCGTCCGCAATGTCGGAAGACCCGATCTCCGGGGCATCGGTCCCGATGACCACGACCCGTTGCGCACCCTCATCAAACGCCCGTCCGAGCGCGTGGATCAGTCGCAAACCCAGGTCGCCGTCGCCCTGTGGAGCCGCGGTCCAACCAGGCCGGAGCCACGGGGAGACTTCCGGCGCGGCGTCATCGGGGGTGAAACAGAGTTGGACATTTCGGATCGCCGCCAGGGATCCGAGGACCCGTTCCACCAAATCGCGATAAAGGGTGAGAGCCCGGGGTGCACCGACATCGCGGGCGAGTCGGGTTTTCACCTGACCGACCCGTGGGGCGCGCAGGAAGACGAGCAGACGATCGGACATCGGGGAGAGGGACGCCGCGTCACTTGGCGTCCGGGGCCGGGGCCGGGGCCGGCACGGGGGCGAATCGCTTCTGAAGCCGCTGCAGGGTGTAGGCATTCCCGCGATCGAAAAACGCCCGCATGCTTTTGGATTCCTCGTCGTTTCCAAAGCCCATCATGGTGGTCCTTCCGGTCGGATAGGTGTCTGTGTGGGCGGTATTCTATTGGGGAATCCCTTGGGAATGCCGAGTCAAAAATGTCTTGAACCACAAAGGTGCCAAGGGTTCGAGACGCCTCCTTCGGAAACCAGACTGTCCCGGGTTCGGAGTCCCGGGCTTTAGCCGGTCGGGCGTCCGCGTGCACGACGACGGCGAGAATAAAGGACGCGCGGTTCGGGGGGACACGTGACCGGTTGAAACCGGGACTCCGAACCCCACGGTCAATCCGTTGCAACCTTCCCGGAACTCTTCTGTAGCTGTCGCCATGAACATCGTTGCCTCCCACGATCAGTCCCACCCCTGCCGGCACCCCCGCCGGAAACGAACCCGCACCGAGACCCACGGAATCGGTACTCGCCCCCGCATCGGTCAAACCCTCCGGGATGCGGCGGGGCGGGGGTTCTTCGCGGTCCTGGTCCTTCTGCTCGGCATGACGGGTGCCTCCCGGTTGGTCGCCGCACCGGAAATCATCATACCCGGCGTCCAACCCTCGTTCCTCGCCGTGAAGGAGGGTCGGATTGTGTGGGTCGAGGATTCGGTCGAAGGATCCGGGGATCCCAGCCGGATGTTTTGCGCCACCCCCGAAATCCCATTGGGTGGGGAGATCCGGACCTCCACCACCGAAGGGCATTTCGGAGATGTCCAATTCGACGGCCATTTTGCCTGGTTCTTTCACCGCACTACAGGCTCGCTGGGCAGGGCTTGGTATACGCCCAGCATTCCTCCGCCGGACCTTCTCGGACGTGGTGTGTTCGACCCCAGTGGCCCCGGCCATGTGCTGACGGCGAACGACGCGGTGTATTTTGCCGATGCCGACGGCGTCCAGCGAATGAACGGGGGAGGGATTGCGGCCACGCTGCTCTCCGGAGTGTCGGAAGATCGCGGTGTCCAATCCCCCTGGCTGGCGGGCAATTCTCAAGACCTGTTCTGGTTCACCGGACCCGAGGCTGGCCGCACCCTCCGACGGTTGCCCCTGAATCCGCCCGGACCGGCCGTCCCGATCGTCACGGGTGTCCGGGAACCCCGTTGGCTTCGGGAAAACGCCGGCGAAGTTTTCTGGGCCGACACCCAACGCCAGATCTGGGCAAAAGGCTATTCACCCGGATTGCCACGCCTGGTGACGACGGTCGACCCGTCCTTCGATATCAGCGGACTCGCGGTCACGGCCACCCATGTCTATTGGAGCCAGAAGCTCGTCACCGGGCCGTTTGTGGATCATCCCACGATCCTGCGCGCGCTCCGCGGCGGCGGATCCCCGGAGGTGGTGGCGATCGGTCGCAATGCCGAACAATTGGTGCGCGACGGATCTTATATATACTGGGTGGAAAGGGGGGCGATCTGGCGTCTCCAATGGGATGCCTTCACCCCATTCGTCCCGGATTTTGCCATCACGGGACTCGAAATCACCCAAGGGATCCAAAACCTGGCCAACGACGTGCCGATGGTGCCGGACAAGCCCACTTTGGCCCGGTTGTTCGTCACCGAGAACAGCGCGTCGGGTTCCCGGCTTCGGGTTTCGGCCGTCCTGCACGGTCTGCGGGATGGGGTGCCTCTCGAAGGTTCGCCGCTTCGATCCACCCGCCCGTTTGTGACGGTGGACCATGGCCAGATCCTGAGCCGGGCCGACATGGACGCCGGCTTCCTGTTCGTCCTGCCCCCGGCCTGGAGACATGGGAATGTAACCCTGCGGGCCGAATTGAATCCGGATCATCTGCTGCCTGAGGCCAACTACGTCAACAACACCGCCACGCGAAACCTTGCGTTCCTGGACAAGGGGGGACTCTGCCTCGCCGTGACGCCGGTCAGCACCGCGGATGGCGCACTCGTATATGGCATCGATCATCCCGGGTTCCGCGACCTGATCCGCAGGTTCGAATCGCTCTATCCGATCGCCCAGGTCGATCTCGTCTATGAACCGGCACCGATGCGCAGGTTCGGCGCTCCTTATACCCTGCCGGCCGACGGCAGCTTCCTGGTGTTCGATGTGTTCACACGTTTCGTCCTAAGCGGCGTCGGCTCCCGTTGTCACCCGCATAGCCGCCTTCACTGGATGGCGATGGTGTCACCCGAGGCGAACACGTCCGACGCGGAGGGGACGGAACTCGGGCGGGGTGCTCTCTGGACCGTGGCCTCCTGGGTCAAGATGGTGTCGGATGCGGCGCCCGAGACCGGTTTTGGGTCCCCATCCGGAGCGCACACCCTGGCGCAGGAGCTGGGACATAATCTGAACGGGGTGCTGGGACACCGGTGGTTGCATGTGAACTGCGGCAGCCCCGAGGGATTGAACACGGATTATCCCTATCCCACCGCCACGATCGGGCCCTTGGGGGACACGGCCTATTGGGGATTCGACCCGATCTCCATGCGCCCCATCGCGCCCGATGCCGCCCGTGATTTCATGAGTTATTGTTCCCCGGCCTGGACCTCGGATTATAACTGGCGCGGTCTCATCCAGGAGTTGCCGGACCGTTCCTTCCGGGCCGCGAACCTTGCCGGGGCGACTCCGCCGGGCAATCCCACGCCCGACCTGCTGCTGTTCGGTGGGAGCATCTCGCCCGAGGGAAAACTGGAATCCGTCCAACCGGCGTACCGTCTGCCGGCGGGTTTCATGGATCCCGGCGTCTTGCAAACCGTGCTCAAGAAGCAGGCCGAGTTCACCGGGCCGGACTCGACACATGTGTTGGAGTTCCGCGATGCGAAGGACAATCTGCTCGCAATCCAGCCGTTTTCGCCGGTGTCAGGCGGGGAACACGGGCCCGACAAAGCGAGCGTGTTGATCGCCCTGTTGACCCCGTTCCCCGAAGGCGCTGCCAGGATTGTCATCAACCACGGCAAGGACACGATCGGCATCCTCCCGGTGAGCGCCTCGCCGCCGCAGGTCTCGATTGTCGCACCCAAAGCGGGGACGGTGGTGACCGACAAATTGTTGGTGGAATGGGTGGGGAGCGATCCCGACGGCGATCCCCTGACGTACACGCTGCAGTATAGCCCGGATGGCGGAACTTCGTGGATTTTGCTGGCCCAGAACATCACTGCGACCCAATGGGAATCCTCCACCGCCCAATTGCCCGGCGGCAAAGGCGCGCTGGTGCGGGTTTTGGCAACCGACGGCATCCACACGGCCATCGCCACGTCCGACGCCTTCACCACGTCCGATCAACCGCCGGTCGTTTGGTTGGATGAACCCCGCCCCGGCACGGAATTCGTAGCGGACGAACTGATCTGGCTCCGCGGTGCCGCCTATGATCCCGAATCCGGCATGGTGCCGGACGACAGCCTGGTGTGGACGATCGACGGGTTGGGAGAGGTGGGACGTGGTCGGGACCTTTCGCTGCGCCCGTTGCCGCCCGGAAGTTATCACGCCTCGCTGACCGTCCCTGATACCAAGGGTTCGGTGAGCCAATCGGTCGATTTCACGGTGGGCAAAGTGCAGGCGCCCCCCATTGATCCGGTCAGTATCCAATGCCCGGGCGATCTGGAAGTCCCCGCTGCCGGTGTGGCCGGCGCGGTGGTCAAATACCCGGCGCCCGAAGTGAAAGGAATGCCGGCGGGAGGAGTGCTGGTCTGTCAACCGCCGTCCGGATCCGTGTTTGCGGCCGGGGCGACCGTCGTTGTTTGCCAGGTGCTCGATTGGGCCGGAGCGGTGCTCGGTGAATGCCGCTTCAAGGTGACGGTGACAGCGGCGCCGGTGGACTGCTTGAAATTCAACTGCCCGGGCGACTTCGTGGTGAACTGCCAGGGTCCGGACGGCGCGAAGGTGAACTATCCCAGGCCCGTGGGAACCAACCAATGCACCGGCACCGCCATTCTCTGGACGTGCGATCCGAAGCCGGGACTCTTTCCCTTGGGAACGACAACGGTCCGATGCTGGGGACCGGTGCTGGACACGGGGGAATCGGCCTATTGCGAATTCAATGTCACAGTTGCGGGCAATTGTCCGGTGCCTCCTTCCTGCCTGGTGTTGCAATGCCCGGACGGAATCAAGGCTCCCTGTCAAAGTCCCCGCGGGGCCGTGGTCAAATACGATTTCGTGGCGCGGAACCTTTGCGGAGGCGACGTCGTCACGTCCTGTGAACCGTCGTCCGGCAGCGTGTTTCCCCCGGGGGCCACGGAGGTGATTTGCACGGCCGTGGGGAACGGTGAGACCAACCGGTGTCACTTCACGGTTTTTGTCGAAGGTGACTGCGCCCCGGGTCTGAAGGTGAGGAATCCGACGGGCCATTCACTCGTCCTTGTCTGGCCGGCGTCAGCCACGGGCTATATCCCGCAACAATCCGACGGCTTGGATCTCGGTGAAGAAGCCTGGCATCGGGTGACGGACGGGATCCTCCGGGTGGGCGACGAGAATCAACTGACCATTGTCGCCGGGGTCCAAGGTTCCCAATTCTATCGGTTGTTCCAGCCCTTGGAACCGCGGATTCCCTTCGTGAAACCTGCCAAGTCGGCGATCGATCCAATGCGATCCATGCCGCAACAGATCGTGATCAAATTCCACGAGGGCACCCATGTGGGTTGGCGGGACGGGGTTCTCACTTTCGACCCGGTGGCACTGACGCCGCGGGAACAGTCGTTGCTGCGGCGTGTCGGGCTGACCCCGGCCCAGATCGCGTCGGATGTCCGGGCGGTGAACGATCAAATGGCAAGTCGTGCCGGAGCGCGACTGGCCAGGCTCTTTGATACGATGTCCGAAGGTTCGCTGGCGCTGAACAAGTCCAACGGCGAGGCGTTGGGTGGCGGCGAATTGGCCGACCTGAACCTTTATTTCGAGGTGCTCGATGGGACGGCCGATGGCTCCGGCGCCAACGTGCTCATCGAGGCGTTGAACGGACTGGCCTCCGTCGAGATCGCCTATGCCCAACCCATCGTTGGGGAACCGGACGCCGATCTGCCACCGAGCAGTGCCGAGATCAATCTTATACCCGTGCAGAATTATATGGATCCGGCGCCGACGGGGATCGATGCCCGGGCGGCATGGAGCTTTCCGGGCGGGCGCGGGGGTCGGGCGCGGGTGATCGACATGGAATCCGGTTGGAACCTGAATCACGAGGACCTGCCGTTCCGAGGTCCCTTTGTTGAACTGGGGATCCCGCTCCCGATTGAGGAAAGCCGGGAACACGGGACCGCGGTGCTGGGCATCCTGGTCGCCGATGACAATGGTTTCGGAGCCACGGGAATCGTGCCTGATGTCGCCTACGGGGTCAGTTCATTCGTCGCTGTGAGCCTGATTCCGCCGCGGATCGGGATTGCGGCGGCGATTGTGAATGCGGCGGCGGCCCTGCGCCGGGGGGATGTCCTGCAGCTCGAAGTGCATGTGAACGGGCCGGTGACCGGAACCGCGTGCGCCTGTAATTGTGGGCAGTTCGAGATGCTGCCGGCGGAATCCTGGCCGGCGGAGTGGGACGCCATCCGGACCGCCACCCGCAATGGCATCGTGGTGGTCGAGGCCGCGGGCAACGGATCGGTCAGTTTGGACGACCTGACCTATGGCGGGCAATTCACGCCGGGACATCCGAATTTCAGGGAGTCCGGCGCCATCATCGTGGGCGCAAGCAACGGCGGTGTCACCACCGGCGCCGACGATCGCACGTCGGACACGGCCTGTTTTTCCAACTTCGGTTTGCGGGTGGATGTCCATGGTTGGGGCGGCGGGGTGGCCACGCTGGGTTATGGCGCATTGCAGGCCAACGGGGATGATTTCCGGCAATGGTACACGACCGGATTTGCGGGGACTTCCAGTGCCACGCCCATGATTTCCGGCGCGATCTGCTCACTCCAAAGTATCCTGAGACAGCGCGGACTCGAGCCGCTGACCCCCGGGGAGATGCGTGATCTCTTCCATGCGGTCGGCACCCCGCAATGGCCCAATGCGTGGAACCAGACCCATCCGATCGGCCGCCTTCCAGACCTTTGCAAGATGATCAACGCGGTGCTTCCACAGGCCGCCGAATTTGTCTCGCAAAACGTCCCGACCCGGATGAATGCCGGACAGACTTATGGCGTGTCGGTGACCTTGCGGAACGTCGGCCCCGCCAACTGGGAGGCGGGCACCTATTCGCTCCAGTCGGACAACCCGCCCGGAAGCCGCGTGTGGGAGATTCAAAGGGTGCCGTTGCCGGTGTCCGTTGCGCCGGGGGCCAGCCATGAATTCGCGTTCACGGTCCGCGCACCCGTCATTCCGGGCGCCTATGATTTCCAATGGCGATTGCATCAGGACGGGGTGGAGGCCATCGGGTGTCCGACCCTCAATGTCCGGGTCGTGGTGGGTGATGCACCCGGGTTTGAGTCGCTGCGTCCTGACACCTTGTTATCCGGACCGCCGTCAGTGGGGGTGAATGGGGACGGGCGCCTGGAAGTGTTTGCGATGGGGCTTAACAACCAGATCCTGCACCTGGTCCAACGCAGTCCCGATGCGGGCGAATACCTTGGTTGGGAGGCCCTCACCGCCACCGGCCA
This sequence comes from Verrucomicrobiota bacterium, assembly GCA_025360495.1. Taxonomy (GTDB): domain Bacteria; phylum Verrucomicrobiota; class Verrucomicrobiia; order Limisphaerales; family UBA9464; genus UBA6176. Next base: position 15,533 of record JANYCC010000414.1, read on the forward strand.
GTTTGTGAACGGGGGAAGATTGGCGGTCGCCCGCAACAGCGACAATCGCCTGGAGATCTTTGGCCTCAACCTGGCGCGGCGTTATGCGCATCTTTGGCAGACGGTCCCGGGGGTGCTGAGCCGGTCGGGATGGTCCGGGACCTTCACTTGGAATCGCGGATTCGTGGATCCTGAATTCGGGAACGACCCGGGCGCCGGAGCCAACGCCAACGGTGCTTTGGAGGCCTTCGGTCGCAGCGACCATGGGGATATGTCGCATGTGGTGGCGTCGCTCGGGCTGCTGGGTTTCTGGGTGAGCCTGGACGGTCAGCCGGTCGGGACCCCGGCGGTGCTCCGGTCCAATGACGGACGGCTCCATCTGTTCACGCGCTGGTCGGACGGATCCATCCGGCATCGCGCGCAGACGGTTCCCAACGGCGATTGGAATCCGTGGGAATCGCTGGGAGGTTCCGCGTTCACGAGTGACCCGGTGGCGGAGCTGAATGCGGATGGGCGGATGGAAGTGTTGGCGCGCGGTGGCGACGGTGCGCTCTTCGACCAGGCGGAGCAGGTTTCGCCGCGCGTGTTCCCCCACGCATGGACTTCGTTGGGCGGTTCCCTCCGCGGCCGGCCGACGGTGATTGCCAATGCCGATGGACGCCTGGATGTCGTGGTCACCTCGGCTCCGACCGGTTCGGTGGATCACCTGGCACAGACTGTCCGGAACGGGCCGTGGGGAACATGGGAGACCCTGGGTGAGACGGGCGCGTCGAGCGATCCCGCGGTGGGCCGGAATGCGCTGTCGGGCCGATTGGAAGTGTTTGTGCGCGGGGGCGACCAATCATTGCATCACCGGAAGCAAGTCACCGCGGGCACCTGGCGGTGAATGTTCGTCCGGCCGGCAGGAAGATTCACCGGTCTCAGAGGACGACAGAAATATCCCCGACAGAAACATGGGACGGAGACTCTGGAGGAAGTGTGCGGGTGCCGTGCTTTCCCATTTTTCTGTCGCCCATTTTTCTGTCGTTCATTCCTCGGTCCGGGGGGTGTCGCGGCCGTGCAGGCTCAGGGTCAAATGACCTTGCGACCGGGGGGGCAACCGGCGGCGGACCGTGTCATGCCGAGCCGGGCCCATCCTTCATGGCCGAGTTTTTGCAACGTCGCGACATTGGCCTCATAAATGGTCTCGGGGGCCGCAAACCCTTTCAACGCCCGGGCCACACTGGCTTCGCGGAGCAGATGCAGCATGGGGCAGGGTGAGCGATTGGTGTGGTTGGTGATGTCGTCGGGTTCGGTCCCCGCGAACCGGTAGTCGGGATGAAAACTGGCGAGTTGGAATTCCCCGGCGAACCCCGATTCCGCGATCCGTTCCTCGGCCGGATCCAAGAACGCATTATACTCCGTGAAATCTGTCAGGACGAACGGATGGATCAGCAGGGTGGTGTCGGTCAGTGCGGCGTTGACGGTGTGAAGATGTCGTAATTCGCCATCGAGATCGGCCAGGAGTTCCGCTTCGGTGACGGCGTCACTGACGACCCAGCGGATCAGGCCGCGGGTGTGGACCGCCTGGGCGAACGGGCAGAGGTTGAGACCGATGACGGCCTTCTCAAGCCAGACCCGGGTGGCGGCGATGTATTCCTCCGCGGACGCCTCAGGAAGCAGAGCCATGGGTGGACAGTAGGGAACCGGGCCGGAAATGTCCCACGTGAAGGAATGATCGAGTCGGGCTAATCGGAGCGCCCCCAAAACAACCCCACTTTGGGATTGGCGAACCACGGACCCCTGACGGAATCTACCCAGATCGAAAGGACGCTCGAATCGACGCTCCCCCTCACCCCGATGCAGCAGGGGATGCTGTTCCATTCCCTTTTGGAACCAGGCTCGGGCGTGTACGTCCAACAGTTGATCTGCGAACTCCCCGGGGAAATGGATTGGGTCTCCTTCCGACGGGCCTGGCAGACGGTGGTCGATCGCCATGACGCACTGCGCACCGGGTTCCGTTGGGAGGGCACGGACGAACCCCGACAGGAGGTCCATCGGACGGCTCCCATGGACTGGGAGTTCCACGAATGGACTGGGTTGGCGGCGGCGGAACAGGAGATCCGGTGGGCGGCCTTTCTGCAGGCGGACCGCACCCGGGGCTTCAAACTGGACGATGGACCGTGGCTGAGGTGGACGCTCTTCCGCCGGGGTGTTGCCGACCATCGCTGGGTCTGGACTTCCCATCACGCGCTGCTGGACGGCCGATCTTATGTGCAGTTGTTGTGTGAG